>JAEZIQ010000021.1 GCA_023436605.1 Actinomycetes bacterium
CCGACCGGACCCACCGGCCCTACCGGTCCGGTCGGCCCGGGCACCAAGCCTCCGAACAACGTCACTGCCATGTACAACGGCAAGTTCCTCTTCCTCCGGCTCAAGTGTCCGGCGCGCTTCAAGCCGAAGTGTCGGGGCAACGCGGTCGCTGTGACCCGCAAGTCGCCGAAGCGGAAGCTGGCCCGGCCGATGACTTCGGCTGTCAACGCAGCCCAGAAGCCCGGCAAGTGGAAGGTCGTAAAGCTTCGGGTCAAGCCGAAGTACAAGCAGCGGATCGCCAGGTACGCCAAGCGTCCCAACGTGAAGACGCTGGTCGTCCGGCAGACGATCAGGGCCAAGCGAGTCAAGCGGGGCAAGAAGCAGGTCGTCTGGCACAAGTACAAGGTCCGAACGGCCTCGAAGTAGCTTCCGACCTACCTGAACCGAGGCAGAAAAAAGGCCCGCGCTCCGTTAGGAGCGCGGGCCATTTTGTTACAGCTTCGGCTGGACTACAGGCGCTCGATGAGAGTGGCGGTGCCGATACCTCCACCGCAGCACATGGTCACGAGGCCGAGCTTCTTGTCCTGACGCTCGAGCTCGTGGAGCAGGGTGGTCATCAGGCGGGCACCGGTCGAACCGAGCGGGTGACCGAGGGCGATCGCGCCGCCGTTGACGTTGACCTTGTCCATGTCGGGCTCCAGCTCGATTTCCCAGGCCGCGACCACGGAAGCGAAAGCCTCGTTGATCTCGGTCAGGTCGATGTCGTCCATGCTCAGGTCGTTCCGCTCGAGGATCTTCTTCGTGGCCGGGATCGGTCCGGTCAGCATGATCACGGGGTCGACGCCGACCGCGGTCTGGTCGACGATCCGGGCGCGGGCCTTGAGCCCGAGCTCGTCGGCCTTCTCCCTGGTCATCAGAAGTACGGCGGCAGCACCGTCGGAGACCTGTGAGGAGTTGCCGGCCGTGATCACACCGTCTTCCTTGAAGGCGGGCTTGAGGCCGGCAAGTGCCTCGAGGGTGGTCCCGGGACGGATGCCCTGGTCAGTGGTGTAGGTGTCACCGTTGACCTGGAAGGGAGCGATCTCCCGCTCGAAGCGACCCTCTTCGGTGGCCTGCTGGGCGCGGGCGTGGGAGTTCACGGCGAGCTGGTCGAGCTTCTCCTTCGGGATGTTCCACTGCTCGGCGATCATCTCGGCCGAGATGCCCTGGTTGACCAGGTCGTACTTCTCCATCAGTTCCGGGGAGTAAGCGAAGCCGTACTCGCCCATCACCTTGGCCGCGTCGCCAAAGGAGATGTGACCCATGTGCTCGACGCCGCCGCCGATCATTACGTCATGAACACCGGAGGCGATCATCGCCGCGGCGTAGTTGATCGCCTGCTGGGCGGAGCCACACTGGCGGTCGATGGTCGTCGCGGGAGTCTCGATCGGGAAACCGGCCTCGAGCCAGGCGTTGCGGCCGATGTTGATCGACTGCTCGCCGAACTGCTGAACGCAGCCGGCCACGACGTCTTCGACGATCGCCGGATCGATTCCGGCCCGCTCGACGACGTTCTTGTAGGCGTGAGCCAGGAGATTCGAAGGGTGGGTGTCCTTGTAGTAACCCTTCTCCTTGTGGCCGCGGCCGACCGGGGTCCGGACCGCCTCCACGATTACGACTTCACGTCCGCCGAACTTGCTCAATTTTCTGCCTTTCTCAGTAATTCCGCCATGTGGCTGATGCCGTGGGACCTCGCCATAATCGTAGCTGATTGACTTGTCAGTCAATCTGCTGTGGATTCGATCCCAATAGGGTTTATTACCAATGAGCGCAACACCGTATGACTTTGTTGCAATTGCGGGTAGCGGGACGATCGCTACCGGGCTGGCGGCCGTCGCCACGACTTCCAGCCGCCAGGTCGTGCTGCTGGTCAGGTCGGAGGAGTCCGGCGAGCGGGCCCTCGCCGCGGTGGAAAAAGCAAGCCGGCGCATCGCCGGGGCGTCCCCCGAACGGGTCAGCACCACACTTGAAGTCTCGGACCTGGTCGAGGCCGACCTTCTGGTCGAGGCGATCGTCGAAGACCACGCCGTGAAGGTCGACCTTCTGAAGAAAGTCGCCGCAGCAGCCCATTCCGCTGACATCGCCACCACTACTTCTTCTCTGTCGATCACCGATCTCGGCAGGGACTCCGGCTGCCCGGAACGGGTCTACGGGCTTCATGTCTTCAACCCGGTGCCGAGCATGAAGCTGGTCGAGCTGATCTTTCCGGACGCGCTCGACCAGGCGGTCGCCGAGCGCGCACACGACTGGTGCCACATGATCGAGAAGACCGCGGTCGAGGTCCCGGACACGGCGGGATTCGCGGTCAACCGGCTGCTCTTCCCCTACCTCTTCGACGCGGTCCGATACAAGGAGCGGACCGGCCTCGAAGCGGTCGGGGTTGATCAATGCATGACCCTGGGCGTTGCCCACCCGATGGGCCCCCTCGCCCTGCTCGACCTGGTCGGACTCGACGTCGCCGTGGCGATCGGCGAGGCCCTCAACGCCGAGTCAGGCAACCCCGACCACCTCGCCCCCGAGACGGTCCAAAACCTCGTCGCCGAAGGCCACCTCGGCCGCAAGACCGGCCGGGGCTTCTACGACTACACATAGGTAGTCGGCGAGCTTCGCTCCGACAAACAAGTCGGGCCCGCCGGCCCACAGAGACAAGGATGGATGGGCCGGCTTGATTTGGTGGTGGTTCAGCTAAGGGTCTGGATCTTCGCGGCCAGCTCGAAGTCCTTTTCGGTCAGGCCGCCTTCGGCGTGGTTGGTGATCGCGACGGTGACCTTGTTCCATGAGATTCCGAGGTCCGGGTGGTGATTCATCGCCTCGGCCGGTTCGACCAGCGAATCGACGAAGCGGATCGAACCGATGAAGTCCTCGAATTCAAACTCGCGCACGATCGTCCGGCCCTCGAGGCGCCAGCCCTCAAGCTCGGCCAGCCGGTCCTGAATCTCTTTGTCTTCCAGAAGGCTCATGCCTCGAGGCTACCCCGGCTGGCATATTGGAACCATGAGAATCGCCTCCCTCGTCCCCTCCTCGACCGAGATGCTCTTCGCGTTAGGTCTCGGCGACCAGGTGGTGGCTGTCACCCACGAGTGCGACTTTCCGGCCGACGCTTCGGAACGACCCCACCTCAGCGAGACGATGATCCCGGCGGGACTCTCCCCGAGCGAGATCGACGCCGAGGTGAAGCGGCTGGTCGGCCGCGGCGATCCGCTCTACCGCCTCAAAGCCGATGTGCTCGAAGCGGCCCGTCCCGACCTGATCATCGCCCAGGATGTCTGCGCCGTCTGCGCGGTCTCCTATGACGATGTGCTGGCGATCGCCGCCCGTCTGCCCGGACAGCCGACCGTCCTCAGGCAGGATCCGGTCTCTTTGGCCGAGGTTCTGGGGAACGCCGTCGAAGTGGCCGAAGCGGCAGAAGCACCGGAGCGGGGCACCGCACTGAAGGCCAAACTGCAGTCCCGGCTCGAAGCGGTGCGTGAAGCGGTCTCGGGTCTGGAAAGGCCGTCCGTGCTCGCCCTCGAGTGGCTCGACCCGCCCTTCACCGGGGGTCACTGGGTACCGGAGATGATCGAGATCGCCGGCGGACGCGACCCGTTCGGCAAGCCGGCCCTGAAATCGGCCGAGCGCCGCTGGGAGGAGCTCGAAGCTTCAGATCCCGACCTGACGGTAGTCATGCCCTGTGGCTATGGGGAAGCGGAAGCCGCATCCCAGACCCGCCTGTATCTCGACCGCATCAACTCGACTGGAACCGGCCGGATCGTCGCCGTCGACGCCGCCGCCAGCTTCTCTCGCCCCGGACCCCGACTGGTCGACGGCGTCGAGCTCCTGGCCCACCTGCTTCATCCCGAAGCAGGAATCGACTCGTCACTCGGTCGCGAGGAGATCAGAGCGGCAGGCTGGTAAGGGCGAACCGCAGCCCCGGGACCGGCTCCGAAGCCGAGATCGCGACGATGACCGAGATGACCGCGATCGCGATCATCCCGCCGTACTCGAGGAACTTCGCGTTCGAACCGAGGTAGCCTCGCTCCCCGGCGATGATCAGCATGCCGCAGAGTCCGCCGCCGATCAGGCCGCCAATGTGGCCGCCGATGCTGATCCCGCTGATCGTGAAAGTGAGCAGCAGGTTGATCCCGATGATCAGGCCGATCTCGTTTGCGATGGCGCCTAGGCCACGGCCGTAGGCGATGATGAAAGTCGCGGCAAAAAGGCCGAACACGGCGCCGGACGCGCCAACGGTGATCGCGATGTTCGAGCTGAGCAGGATCGCGCCAAGTGAGCCGGCCAGCATCGAGGCGAAGTAGACCATGAGGAAACGAACCGTGCCGATCGACGGTTCCAGGACCCGCCCGAGGAAGTACAGGGCGATCATGTTGAAGGCGATGTGCATGAACCCGGCGTGGAGGAAGCCGGAAGTGACCAGGCGATACGACTCGCCGTCGGCGACCATCGCGCCGATCAGTCCGTAATCGTTGATCAGGTCGGAACTGGTCGAGCTGAGGCCGCCGGAGCCGGTTGCCATCTCGGCCAGGAACACGACAACGTTGATCGCGATCAGGGCCGTCGTCGCCGGGTTCCCACCGACCTGCGAGACCGCGGCCGGCCCACTACGGACCCGGGTCTTCTCGCTCGCGCATTCGGGGCAGCGCATGCCGACCGGGGTCGTCGTCATGCAATCGGGACAGATCGGGCGACCGCAGCTGGAACAGGAAACTCCGGTCTCGACATTTGGGTGGCGGTAACAGGTGGCCAAGGTCGAGAGAACCCTACCGAGGCACCGGCCTCCGGCGTTCCTGTGAGAATGGACCCCGATGGAGAGGACCGCATACGCCCGCCTTTACGCCACCGTCACCGGCGCTTTCCTGGTGCTGCTCGGGTTCGCCGGGATGCTGGTGAACACCGAGTTCAAGGTCGTGGAGCTGACCGACGATCTGCTCGGCTTCTACGCGGTCAACGGCTGGGCCAGCGTGCTGCATGTGGCGGCCGGCCTGATCGGCCTCTTCCTCGCCCGTCCCCTCCCCCGCCTCTACGCCGCCCTGACCGGAGTTCTCTTCACGGCGCTGGGCATCTGGGGCCTGGTCGCCACCAATGGGACCTTCCTCCTTGACGCGCTCCCGGCGACCCGCTGGGTGAATCTGCTCAACCTGCTGGTCGGTCTGACCGGCCTCGCCGCCTACACGGCCAGCCGCTGGGACCGGATCAGCGCCTGGGCTGGAGGTCTCGGGGCCCGGATCGATTCGAGGCTGGAAACGCGACGCCAGAAGCGTCGTCGCCGGAACCTCCGCAAGCGCCAGGCAGCCAGCAGCAAACGCAAGGAAGCCAGCAGCAAACGTAAAGCCCCGGCCCGCCGCGCCTCCAACTGATCAATACCCACGGTTTCCCACAAATAATGTGGGAAATCGACGGTTTTGGTTCGCTCTAGCCGCGGAAACGGCTGCGACGGCGGAAACCGACGAGGATCAGGGCGCCGGTGGCGACGCCGCCGGCCGCGAGAGCGGTGACCGGGCGAATCCAGTTGCGTGGGTCGCGCAGGGATTCGAGTTCGCTTTCGGTCAGCTCCTCTGCCCAGTCAGCGAGATCGGAGGCTGCGGCGTCGGTGATCGCCGAGAAGGTGTCGTGCAGGCGGTCGGACATGCGCTGCGGGGGCTCGACCGGCTTCAGCGCGTCGGCCAGGAGATTCTCGATGCGGATCTCATCCATGCTCAATTGGAGTCCCCTCCGCTTCGAGCAGTTCCTGAAGCTGCTTGATCGCGCGATGGATCAGCACCTTGGTCGCGCCATCGGATTTGCCCATTGCCCGGGCGATTTCCCGGTTGTCCATACCGAGGGCGAACCGCATGACCAGCGCCTCGCGGCGGTCGTCCGGGAGTTCCTGAAGGTTCTCGATAACCGCCCTCAGCTCGGCCCGCCCCTCGACCAGGTCCTCGGTCGAGTGCCGGGCAGCCGGGGGCTCGATGCTCTCCAGCGGCGTCTGGGGCTTGCGGGAGCGGTCGCGGTGGTAGTTCGCGGCCAGATTGTGGGCGATACGGATCAGCCAGGGCCGAAGCGGCCGGCCGTCCGACTCCTGCCGGGCCCGGGCGAAGTGCCGGTAGGCCTGGAGAAAGGTCTGCTCGGTCAGGTCCTCCGCGTCGTGGTGGTTGCCGATCCGGTAGTAGGAGTACGAGTAGACGTCCTTGAGGTGATCGCGGTAGAGCTGCTCGAAGGCCCGATCGATCTCGGCCTTTGACTCCGGGGCGGGTGTGGTGCCGGGACCGGACACGACCGCACCTTATCCCGAAACCCATTGCGTTCGATCCGGCGCACTTCATGCCGCCCTCCGTGAATGACCGGAGCGTCTGAGGGCCGCGACCCACTCGTCGGAACTTATCCGGCCGGTTGCCAGATCGGCAAGCCCGGTCAGGGCGTCGGCCGGGCAACCGGCGTGCGCGACCGTGGCTGCGATCTGCGGGACGGAATCGAGCGCCTCCGAGGCCTGGCCGATCGTTTCGCGGATCTGGTCGGGGGCGCTGCCCTTGCCGAGCAGCTCGCCGGCCCGGCGGTTGCGACTGCCGGAAGCCATGACGGTGGCCAGCAGGTCCCCGACCCCGGCGAGGCCGTTGAAGGTCTCGAGATCGGCCCCGTTCTTGACCGCGAAACCGACGCACTCGTCCCAGACCGCGGCGGCGGCGATCCCGGCGGCGTTCAGTCCGTGGGGCTCGGCCGCGGCGGCCGCCAGCACGGCGGCGTTCTTGGCGGCGCCGGCCATCTCGACCCCGACGACGTCGCGGGAGCGTTCGCAGACCAGTCCGGCCCGGTCGAACACGTCGCCGAGCTGGGCGCGAAGGTCGGCGTTGCCGCTGCCCAGGACCAGCGCGGCCGATCCCGAGACGGCTTCGCGGGCGTGGGCCGGCCCGCCCAGACAGGAAACTCCGCGCGAGCGGATCCGTTCGCTCACGTACTCGGAAGGAAGCTGACCCTTGGGCGCAATCAGGCCCTTGGCCAAGAGCAGCACCCCGGCCCGGCGACCGACCCTGTCCGCGACAGCGCCGACCGCCTGTGGATAAGAAGCCGAAGGCACCGCGATCACGAGCAGGTCCACCCCGCCGAGTTCGATCTGGCTCGAGGCCCGGACTTCGATCCCGTCCGGCAGCCGGACGCCCGGAAGGTACTTGGTGTTCTCGCGGGCCAGGGCCATCTCCTCGGCCTGGTCGACGGTGCGGGTACCGAGCTGGACTTCGAGTCCACCACGGGCCAGCAGTACCGCCACCGCGGTACCCCAGCTTCCGGCCCCGATTACCGCGGCCCGGCGCATCGGTGGCAGACCACCGATGTCTTCCCACTGAAGTTCGACGTTGGGCCAGATCCGGTCGGTGACCGACGCAGCGAGAGCCGGTGAAGGGTTCTCCGACTGCGGAAAGGACATCGGGCGTCCGACCCGGATGTCCACTTTGCGGGGCCGGATCTTGAAGCCACGCCGCACATGCTCGGTTCCGCTCACCGCGACCGGAAGCACCGGGGCGCCGCTCCGCAGGGCGAGTCGGCCTACTCCCCGCTTCGGCTTGCCAAGTGAGCCTTTCCTGATTCGTGTGCCCTCGGGGAAGATGCAGATCGAGCCACCGCGTTCGAGTACCTTCTCTGCGGTTTCGATCGCCAGTTCGTCGGCTTCCCCACGACGAATCGGGAAAGCACCGACCCGGCAGAGCAGGAACCCTTGCCAGCGCTTCTCGAAAAGTTCGACCTTGGCCACGTAGTTCATCGGCTTGCCCCACGGTAGACAGGCACCGATCACGAACGGGTCGAGGAAGCTGCGGTGATTGGCGGCGACGATCGTCGCGCCCTTGATGTGCGAATTCTGCCGGCCCTGCCGCGACAAACGGAAGTAGACGAGAAAGAACGGCTGCAGGATGATCCGGGCCAGCAGGTAGAAGCCCCGGTTCACCCCGTGCTTGCGCGTGTACTCGTGGTAGGCCTCAAGCTGCTCCTGGGTCACAAGAGATTCCTACACGCCAGATCTGACCCGGTTACATCCCGGCCCGCGTTCCAGTCGAATCTATCCACGAATGCGGAGTCTTCCGCCGGCATGGGTCCACTGGGGCAATTGAGTTCCGCACGTGGGACAGGGGGCATCCATGAAGCCATCGCGAGCAATTTTCGCCCAGAAGTCTTCGTTGTCCCAGTCATAGATCATCGAACAACAGGGGCAGAGAACTTCGGCTGGCATCGGATCGTCCATCCACCTGAGATCACGGAATGGGTGATCCCCGGGCATCCAGATCCGGCGATATCCCGCTTGTGCCGCCCACACCAACAGGTGTTCCTCGGCTTCTGAAAAATAGCCTTCATTTCCTTGGGGCTGAACCGAGATCTCCCTGTCATCTTCAAGCCGATAGATGTCAAAAAGTACCGGCAGGTACTCGCCTTCTTCGACTCCTTTGGCAAGGCACTTCCGGAGTTCATCCGGCGTGACCATATTTTGGCGCCACCTCGCCACCCACAAGTGGCCCTCGAAATAAGTGGCGCGAAGATCCGGTTCCACCGGTTCGAGCCAGCCATGAGACTTCATCAGCATCCTCTCCGTCGGCGATTGCCTTTTCGTGCGCGCCTGGCCGCTCTCCTTCGTTCCAGGTACTCCGGAGCGGCGTGACCAGCACAGATAGTTGTAGTGGCGACATACCTCGACCGGTCTCGTACAAGTACAAGAGCTATGTCGGACCCGATCATGATCCAGGCTTCAGCGGACCGGTGGGCCCACTTGGGACGAGTCTCGGTGCACCTACCAAGCTCTCTTAACTGACGGTTGAGCTCGGACTCTGCGGCTTTAAGGCAAAGCGTCGGTCGAACCCGCTGTTGGAAACGATCGACACAGTGGGTGGAAAGTTCCAACTCGAGGTTCATGTCGAGCTGCTTACGGGTCTCTGGCACTTCGTCGTTGCTGAACATGGGCAGCATCATAGTCTGTGTCTAGTACGTTTTGTGTAAAGTCATTGTATAAAGCTAGTCGATTCCCTGTTGGCATTTTTCGTCCGGATTTTCGCTGACGTTTTTTGCGCGTCCACATCAGAAAAAAAGACTCACGCAATGCTATTCTTAGACTATGAGTGATCCTGAGATCCTGTCTGAATTTCCAGCCCCCGGTCGTCCCAGAAAATACGACTGGAATTCCTGGCTCGACGGTCAGGTTCGAAAGCTGAAACGGGGCGAGCACTACGAAACTTCCACCGCTTCGATGCGGGCCACCGCATCGAATGCAGCCAAGAAGTCAGGGCGAAAGCTCCGTACGAAGGCGGTAACCGAAACCGACGGCACCGAGGCGCTGATAATTCAGGCTTACGACTGAGCGTCCCGCGAACTCACTGAGACCCAGTGTTGGCACCGTCAGAACTCTGGCCAAGCCCAGAGCCCAAAGGCCGCGATTCCCCATAATCACCCATGCTAGTGCCGAAAAGCCAAGCCGCAAAGTCCTCGATCGCGTCAACCGAGTTTTCGTTACGGACCGACCGGAGGAGATCGAAAGAGTGCTGGGCCCCGGGCAGCTCCGCGAAAGCGACCGGTACCCCGGAGTCACGGAGCCGGGCAACGAACGATCTGGCGTTCTCGATCGAGACCACGGTGTCCCGCACACCGTGCATGATCAGGAAGGGCACCGCTCCGGGCCGAACCAGGTCGCGGGGACTGGAAGGGAGCGGACCCCGGGGCCGGAGACTGCCGAAGTCGAGTCCTCCGTAATACCCGTAGATTCCGATCACGCCGGCGACCTTCGTATCGACCTCCTCGAAACCGGGCTGGAGCACCGGTTCGTTTTCGCTGAGCCCGGCGGTCGCCGCGATGTGACCACCGGCGGAACTGCCGGCCAGCAGGATGCGGTCCGGATCCACCCCGTACCGCTGGCCTTCGGACTTCGCCCAGGCGATCACCCGTTTCAGGTCGATCGCATAGTCGGGAAACTGGCCCTCGGGGCTGAGGCGATAGTTGGCGCTGATGCAGACCCAGCCCCGGCGCGCCAGCCGGTAAAGGGCCAGTTGGCCCTCGCGCTTCTTGGCCCCACCGGTGAAGCTGCCGCCGTGGAGAAAAATCAGGGTCGGGCCCCGAGACCTGCCGCCCGGACGGTGATAGACGTCCAGCAGGTTTCGCTGTCCGGCCGGCCCATACGTGATGTCGGCGACCCGCGTCACCTTGCCGCGTCCGTATGCGAACGGGCCAAAGAGGGTCGCGACGTATTTCCGCCCTCCACCGGTCCGGTCGACGGCCTCGGGGTCCAGCATCGCGATTGCCGCGGCAAGTGAAGCCCGGCTTCGGAACATGCGAAGGAACAATCTGGCCAGACCGAGGAGCACGGCCAGGGCGCCCAGCACGACCGCCCAGGCGGGCGCCGAGTCAATGTTCCCCTGGGCGAAAGCCAGAGCGGTGGCCGCGAGCAGCATCAGTGCGAACCAGTGCGGCTGTTCGTTGACCACCAGACTGGTCCAGAACGAAAGGGGGCGAAGCACCGAACGGCCCCGGATCGGAACCAGCTGCAGCAGCACACAGGCCCCGAGGAAAAGAACGCCAACCAGGTAACCGAAGTGCATCGGGCAACCCTACTTCGATCGGGAAGCCCGGCTCCGGGTTCGAACCGGAAACCTCCTGTTTACAAGACAGGTGCTCTAGCCAATTGAGCTAGCCGGGCAGGAGGCGTGATTCTGACAGTCCCGCACCTCTCGGCTCGGTGAAGCATCTCCGTCCACGCGGTGAAGCAGGTTTGGTGGCTATTTTCGAATGAACCTGCTTCACCGCCCCCTCCGGGGGTGGTCAGACGGCTACGTCGCGGGATTCGAGGTGCTTGCTGACCTTGCGCTTGACTCGCTGGAGGGCGTTGTCCACGGTCTTGGTTTCGCAACCGAGCAGGGCGGCGACGTCTTCGTAGGAGCGATCCTCGAGGTAGTAACCGAGCACGCTGCTCTCCATCTCCGACAGGGTCGACTGGAGGCAGGAGACGAGTGAGGAGAGTTCCTCCGAGGAGATCGCCTGGTTGACCGGGTCGAAGGCGGTCGGGCCAGGCAGGATCTCTTCCATCGTGGTCTCCGACTCGGAGTTCGCGGCCGGCGTCTGGC
This sequence comes from Actinomycetes bacterium, assembly GCA_023436605.1. Taxonomy (GTDB): domain Bacteria; phylum Actinomycetota; class Thermoleophilia; order Solirubrobacterales; family 70-9; genus 67-14. The sequence goes on from JAEZIQ010000021.1 coordinate 11,076, forward strand.
CGAACGACACGTACTGATTGAGCGGAGCGTGCTTGTTGCGGGTCGCGGTCTTGACCGCCGTGATGATCTGGCGAGTGATGCAGAGCTCGGCGAAGTTTCGGAAGCTCGACTCGCGGTCGGTCCGGTAGTCGCGGATCGCCTTGTGGAGGCCGAGCAGCCCCTCCTGGATCAGGTCGTCGGAATCGCCCCCGACCAGGAAGTAGGAAGACGCCTTGAGCCGGACGAAGGAGTGATAACGGCGGATCAGCCGATCGGCCGCGTCGGCCTTGCCACGCTTGGCGAAAGCGACGAGAGTCTCATCATCAGGCTCAAGTCGAGGGTTAGATGCTGCGCGACTCTTTCGAACAGGGACGTTGGAAACGGCTTGATTGTGGGAAATTGAGGTTGGGGTAGCCACCGCACATTCTCCTTAGAAGAAGGCCTGTGGCGCCACTTACCTCCCCTGGACGCCCTTGCTGACAGGTGAATCTCACACTCAAGTTGAGCTTCACCCTTTATCTGCCGGTTAGTTTACACACGCGCAGAGTTCTGTCAACCAGATGTCTCCAAATCTGCAATCCCGATTGCAGATCGCAGTCGAGGAAGGAAAGTCCGGTGTCACGACTTAGGACCGGATCCACGCGAGTTTGTCGTGACACCAGGGGGACCGTGAAGGTGATTTCGGCCGGCCTTACCGGGCCGGCCAGACTCAGGTGGTTCGCTGGCGAATTGCGTCGAAAATCAGGATCGACGCGGCAACCGAAACGTTGAGAGAGTCAACCCTTCCGGTCTGGGGGATCGCGACGAGTCCGTCGCAGGACTCGGCGACCCGGGGCCGAAGGCCCTTCTCCTCGGTGCCGAGCACGAGGGCGGTCTTGCCGGTCAGATCGACCTGCCAGGGAGCCTGATCGGCGCGACCGTCCGCACCCCAGACCCAGAACCCCGCATCCTTGGCTTCGGTGATCCAGTCACTGATGTTGCGGACCCGGGCGATCTTGAGGTGCTCGACCGCTCCCGCCGAAGCTTTCGCGGCCGCCGCCGTCACCGAGGCGGAACGGCGGTCCGGGATGACCACCCCTGTCGCGCCCGCGGCTTCAGCCGAGCGGCAGACCGCGCCGAAGTTGCGTGGGTCCTGAACCTGGTCCAGGACCACAACCAGGGCGTCATCCACATCGAGCAACTCGGATCCGTCCACATAAGGGAACGGCTCGACCTCGGCCACGATGCCCTGATGATCGGTGGAACCACAGAGCTCGACCAGCTTGGTCTCGGGCGTTTCCGGTGCCTCCCAGACCCTGATGACGCGCCGCCGGCCCGATCGGGCTTCCTCGACGGGGTTCCGGCCGTAGATGTACTCGCTGGAGGCCATCCCCGGCGCCAGTTCAGCTCCGCGGCACGAGCCGGGCACCTTCGGGGTCGTCGCGCACGACCCAGCCCAGTTCGGCCAGCTGATCACGAATTTCGTCGGCGCGATCCCAGTCCTTCTCGGCCCGGGCGGAATTTCTCGCCTCGAGCAGCTCGAGAGCCGCGGCGTCCGGACCCTCCTCCCCACTCTGAGCCAGAGATTCGAGACCGACCAGCTCCAGCATTCCGGCAAGTGCGTCACCCGCTCCGGCCAGAGCCGGATCGTCCGGACGCTGGTTCGCGGCGCGAACCAGGTTGAAGGCTTCGCGCATCGCGCGGGGGGTGTTGAAATCGTCGGCCAGGGAGTCCCGGAACCTGGAGGCGGCCCCGGCCGCCTCTTCGCCCAGCTCAACCTCGCCGGTCGGAGGGTTGTCGCGCAGGAAGTTGCGCAGCCGTTCGTTGCCGGCCGCGGCCTGCTCGAGTGGACCTTCGCCGAAGGCGAGTGGCTGGCGATAGTGCCCCGAGATCAGGTAGGCAACGACGGTTTCTGCCCCGTACTGGTCCAGGGCCTCCGAGAGCTGGAAGATGTTTCCGATCGACTTCGACATCTTCTCCGAGGCCGTTTCGATCATGCCGTTGTGCATCCAGACCCGCGCCAGCTCCTTGCCACGCGCCGCCTCGGACTGGGCGATCTCATTCTCGTGATGCGGGAAGACGAGGTCGGAACCACCGCCGTGGATGGTGAAAGGCTGACCCAACTCGGCTTCGGCCATGGCCGAACACTCGATGTGCCAGCCGGGCCGCCCCGGGCCCCAGGGGGAATCCCAACTCGTGTCTTCGCCCTCTTTGTGGGTCTTCCAGAGCGCGAAGTCGAGCGGATCCCGCTTGAGCGAGCCGGCGTCATCGCCTTCACCCTGTTCCATCTCCTCCGTCGGACGGTGGGAAAGCTTGCCGCAGCCGTCGAAGCTGCGGACCGCGAAGTAGACGTCGCCGCCGGATTCGTAGGCATGACCTTCCTCGACCAGGGTTTCGATCAACTCGATGATCGGTCCGACGGTTTCGGTCGCCAGGGGCTCCGCGTCGGGGCGACCGAGACCCAGCCTGCCCGTGTCCTCGAAGTAGGCGGCGGTCATCTCTGTGGCGAGTTCACCGGAGGGGATTCCCCGCTCGGCTGCCGAGGTGTAGATCTTGTCGTTGATGTCGGTGACGTTGATCTCCAGCTTCGTCTCGTAACCCTCGCTCCTGAGGAAGCGGGCCAGCAGCGAGAAAACGACAAAGGGGCGGGCGTTGCCGATATGGATGCGGCTGTAAACCGTGGGACCGCAGGCGTAGATGCCGATCTGGCCCTCGAGCGGCAGCGCGAGGAGTTCCCCGCTCATCGTGTCCCTGATTCTTACCTCGCGCATTGCCGCGGGGAGACTACTCAGAAGGTGCGGTAGCCGCCGGCTCCGGGGCCGCCGCGACGGCGACGCGGAACGGGACCTTCGCCGCTCTCGGTGGATTCCTGCCGCTCCCACTCCGGAGCGGTGCTTGACGCGGCGGAGAGTGCTTCCTGACGGGCGCGGTCAGCCGCGGCCTGGACATCGTCCTCGGCCGACTTGCGGGCGATCTCCGCTCGCCGGTCGGCTTCCCGCTGGATCCGCTCGTCTTCTTCGCGCAAACGTTCTTCGGCCCGGCGCCGGGCATCTTCTTCGGCTTCGCGGCCGAAACGTTCGATCAACTGTTCGACCCGCTCGGCCGCCTCACGGCGAACCTTCTCGGTGCCTTCCATCACCCGGCGATCGACGTCGGCCTCGATCTCGGCGATCTTCTGGCGAGCCAGCGACTCGAACTCGTTGGCGTGCGCTTCCGCCTGGGCGGCCCGCTCCTGAGCCTTGCGGGTCTTCTCTTCGTAAGCCTCGATCCGGCCCTTGGCTTCGCGCTCGGCGGCCTGACGGGCTTCCTTGGCCAGCCTCTCGGCAACTTCCTCGAGGTGCCTGGTCCGGGCGGCGAGGCGCTCCTCGCCCTCGGCTGCCACCTTGGCCATCGCCTCGTCGCGGGTTTCGCGCTCCTGCTTCAGCGTCCCTTCCACCCGTTTCAGCTCGGCTTCGATCCTGGCCTGGGCCTCGCGCTGCTCGGCGTCCCTGGCCTGGAGTTCCTTGACCGTCTCTTCCGCCTTGACCCTGGCTTCGCGGGAAGCCTCGATCTTCTCCCTGGCCTCGGCGCTCAGCTTGCGCAGCGTCTCCCGTGCCTTGGTCTTGATCTCCTCGCGAGCTTCGGCGACTTCGCGGGCGGCCTGGGCCTTGGCCGCCTCGACCCGCTGGTCCGCGGTCGCGGCAGATGCTTTGGCCCGCTCTGCGGCATCCCTTTCCTTCCGCGCCAGAGCGACCGAATCACGGGCTGCGGCCAGCGCTTTCAGTTCCGCTTCACGCGCGGCGATCTCGGCTTCGCGGGCCCGGGACTCGCTGGCCGTCAGCTCCTTGGCCAGTGCCTCGATCTTCGAGGTCAGCTTGCCCGAGGATTCGCCGACCTGGCGCAGCTCGGGGGGCAACCCGTTGGTCGAGCCGGCCTTTTCCTTCGACGGAGCTGGAGTGGAGTCGCTCATCGTCGCCTAACGCTACTACTAGTCACCCGATACCGCTTGTAACTCACGTTTCAGGATCTTGCCGGTTGCGTTGCGGGGCAGCTCGGACAGGAAGACCACATCTCTCGGGGCCTTGTAAGACGCGAGGTTGCTCTTCACGAAGGTCCGGACGGCAGATTCGTCAAGGGTGTTCTCGGCCTTCAGAACGACGAAGGCGCAGAGGGCCTGGCCGAACTTCTTGTCCTCCACGCCGAGCACGGCTACTTCCACGACTTCTTCGTGACTGGCGATCAGGTCCTCCACCTCTGCCGGATAGACGTTCTCGCCGCCCGAGATGATCATTTCGTCGTCGCGACCGTCGATGAAGAGCCGGCCGCTCTCGTCGAAGTGGCCGACGTCACCGCTGGCGAGATATCCGTCGAGGTTCTCCTTGTTGCCACCGCCGGTGTAGCCCTCGAAAGTCATCTCGTTGCTGATGAAGATCCGCCCGGTCTTCCCCCGGGGAACATCGTTGCCGTGCTCGTCGACGATCCTCACATCGGTTCCGTATGGCGGCCGACCCGCGGTGGCCGCATCGAAACGGAGATCCCCGGGTGTCGCGATCGACCCCATCGCCACTTCGGTCGATCCGTAGAAGTTGTAGACGTTGTCGCCATAGCGGTCCATCCACGCCGTGGCCAGCCCGCCGGGAAGGGCCGATCCGGAAAGAGTGACGATCTTCAATTTGTCGGCGCGGAAGTTCCTGCTCGTTTCCTCGTCGAGTTCGAGGATGCGCTGCAGCATCACCGGCACTGCGACCAGCGCGTCGGCCTCGTACTCATCGACGAGTTCCATGGTCTGGGCGGGCCGGAACCGCCGCTGGAGAACGAGCCGCGCTCCGATCGAACTGCCGATGATCGAGTTGAGGTAACCCCAGGAATGAAAAAGAGGGGCGGCCATGACGACGGTCTCGCCCGAGAAGTGGGGAATCCGGTCGAGGATGCCGACCAGTACGGAAAGGCCACTGGGGGCCGGGCGCTGGGCACCTTTCGGGGTGCCGGTGGTACCCGAGGTGAGGATGATGTTCCGACCCTTCTTGCCCGGCCAGGGCAGGTCCGAATCGTCGTTGGAGGCGATCAGATCTTCCAGGCTGGGCAGCGACGAGCTTCCCGGTTCTTCTTCGAATCCACAGACCCGACCGACCTCGTCCGGAACGCCGGAGAGCAGTTCCTCGAACTCCTGATCGAGCACGACGACCTTGGCGCCCTCCCGTTCGATCACGTCTGCCAGCTGGGGCCCGGAGAACATCGTGTTGAGCAGGATCACGTTGGCGCCGAGCTTCCAGCCGGCCAGGTTGCTCTCGACGAAGCCGCGGTGATTGCGGCACATGATCGCCAGGCCGTCACCCGGCCCGATGCCCAGACCGGCGAAAGCGCGGGCCAGCGAGTTGCTGCGGCGGTGGACCTCACCGTAAGTCAACGCGCCCTTGTCGTCGACCAGGAATTCCCGGTCGGCGTACTTGAGGGTGGCGACGCGGATCGAAGTGGCGGGCGTGGTGCCACCGCGAATGAAAGCCGAAGCCGCGGCCGGAATGCTGGCGGGACCAAGTCCCCCGATAACTCCGGCCCGGTGAAGGGTCTTCACCTCGAACCCCTTGTTCCGGACCGTTTCGACTGCTGACTTGACTGGGTTCATCGAAGTTTGACTTTACTGCAGCGCCAAAGGGTTCAGTCCAGATCGACGGTCGCCACGGCCATGCACGCAATTCCCTCGCCACGGCCGATCCAGCCCATCTGCTCGTTGGTCGTGGCCTTGACGCTGATCCGGGCTCCTGTCACCGCGGCCAGTTGGGAAACCATGGCTGGCCGGTGAGGCCCGAGTTTGGGCTGTTCGCAGATCAGGGTCGCGTCCACGTTCCGGACCGGACCGCGCAGCATGCCGATCACAGTACGGAGCAGTCCGATCGAATCCGCTCCCTCCCAGGCCGGGTCGGTATCCGGGAACACCTCGCCGATGTCGCCGAGACCGGCGGCGCCGAGAATCGCATCGATCACGGCGTGGGTCAGGACATCCGCATCGGAGTGGCCGGAAAGACCTTTCTCGAAGGGCACCTCGACTCCACCGAGGATCAGCTTGCGCCCTTCCGCGAAGCGGTGGGAGTCGTAACCGATGCCAACGCTTATCGACATCTCAGTCTGCCCCGTTGACCGCAGGGTCGGAGCCCTTGAGTTCGCCAACCGGAACCAGGCGGCGCTGGCGGCCTTCGAAGACAGCGATCTCCTCGACGCCGTGCCGGGCCAGGAAGGCCAGGCCCTCGGGGTAGCGGAAGCCGATCTGTGCCGGTTCGTGAGCGTCGGAAGAGAGAGCGAAGACGGCACCGGCATCGACGCACATCTCCATGAAGGCGGGAGCCGGATAGATCTCTCCCACGCCCTTGCGCAAGCCGGCGGTCGAGACTTCGACGGCGATCCCTGTTTCGGCGATCGCCTCGATCGCCGGCTCGTACATGGTCTTCGGATCGACCGAGGGCAGTCGGCCGGCGCGACCCCAGACCTTGACCAGGTCAGGGTGAGCGAGGATGTCGAAAAGTCCGGAGCGGGCGGCGCTGGCCAGGGTCTCGAAGTAGCGGCGCCAGATGTCATCCGGGTCCTGGCTGCCATCCCAGATCGTGTACTCCTCGGTGTCGAGCGAATAGTCGCCGAGGAAGTGGACCGAGCCGACCACGTAATCGAACGGCCGGGAGCCGAGCATCGCCTCGAGTTTGTCCTCGGCTCCGAGGATGTAATCGCCTTCGATACCCAGCTTGATCGGGCTGGCCCTGACCGCCTCGACGTACTGGTCGATGTCGTCGATCGCCCATTCGTCCCAGAAGGGATGTCTCCAGACCGTCAGCGCTTCGGTGAAACGGTACATGTGCTCGGCACAGCCGAGGTCGGTAACCCCGGCAGCTTCGGCGGCCTCGACGTAGCGGGCGATGTTCTCCGGGTTGAAGTGATCGGCAGCCCGGGCCGAGAGGTCGTCACCACGCAGGTGGAGGTGGTAGTCGGTGATCACTGAATTCATCGGTCTCTCTGGAGAAGAAGGGTGGCGATGTCGAGATCGCCGGGGACGGTGACCTTGATATTGCCGGACGGGGACTCGATCACGCCGACCGACCCGCCTGCCGCTTCGACCAGGGAAGCGTCATCGGTCGCCGCCGCGAGATTGCCCGAGGCGATCGCCTGTTCAAGCAGGCTGACCCTGAACACCTGGGGTGTCTGAACCGAGACCAGTTCGGAGCGATCAAGAGTTTCGGTCACGACACCGTCCGCACCGAGCCGCTTGACCGTGTCGGTCATCGGAGCCGCCGCGATCAGGGCGTGGAGCTCCGTGTCCGCATCGAGCCCGATAACCGCGGCGTCGATCAGGGCCGAGCTGACCAGGGGCCGGGCCGCATCATGGACGACCAGCATTTCCGCTCCGCCGTCCGCTTTGATGGCCGCGAGACCATTGGCTACCGAGTGCGACCGGGTCTCGCCGCCCTCTACCGTGACTATTCCCGGTTCGGTGAAGCGCTCTGCCTGGCCAGGCGGCACCGCGACGTAAATCCGGTCGATGTGGGTGGCCTGGCGAAATGCGTCAACCGACCACGCGTACAGGGGCCGACCGGCAAGGTCGACCAGGGCCTTGGGCCCACCGGCTCCGAGCCTCTGCCCGGAACCGGCGGCCACGATCAGTGCCGGTACCCCCACTCGGGGACCGCCTACGCCTGCGGCCTAGGCCGCAGCGGCTGCGACCGAGGCCTCGTAACGCTCTTCGAGCAGGCCGTCGAGGTAGCTCTCGGCTCCCTCTTCGTCCTTGTCGAGTGCGTACATGAACTCGGAAGCGAGGATCTTCTTGGCCCGGGTGTACATCTGCTTCTCACCGGTCGAAAGACCCTTCTCCATCTCGCGCAGGGCGAGATTGCGGACCACTTCGGCCAGTTCGAAGACGTCACCCGTCTTGATCTTTTCCTTGTTGTACTTGATCCGGCGGTTCCAGTTCTTGGGCATGTCGGAAACCTCATCCGACAGGACCGAGATGACCTTCTTGATCTCGTCCTCGTCAATGACCCGGCGCAGACCGGCTTCGCCAGCCTTCTCGGTCGGGACCTTGACGGTCAGGTCGTTGTGCAGGATCTTGATCGTCAGGTACTCGCGGGTTTCGCCCATGAGCTCGGCATCAGCTTTCTTGAGGACGACGCCGGCACCATGGTGCGGATAGACGACCTTGTCGCCTTCCTCGAAATCGCACACGTACGGAACCAGATCCTCAAGATCCTCTTCTGTCACTTCGCCGTTCACTGCGTCTGAATCGGAAATCAGATGCTCCTTTGTCTCTTCGCTGACGACGTCCAGGTCGTCATGTGTTCAAAAACCGGTCTGCCATGACGGATTCCTGGAGTCTCCGCACCCCTTCACGGATCTCCTTGGCCCGGGACGGGCCGACACCGTCAACGCCGGCAAGCTCCTCGTCGCTGGCCCTGAGCGCCTCTTCGAGGCTGCCGAAGTTCTGGACGATCTTCTGGACGACCAGACGCGGCAGCCGGGGCACGTTGCCGAGCAACCGGTATCCGCGCGGCTCGGTGACCAGGTCAAGGGTGTTGACCTTGCGGTCGTATCCGAGCAATTCCGCCAGACGACCAAAGTCAAGTACGTCCTGATGCGGCATCGCCGCCAGTTCCTCGACCATGTACTGGACGTTTTCTTCGGTGTCCTCGACCGCGTAGTCACGCATCAGGGAAAGACGTTCGGAGGCAACCCCGACCATGGTTTCCTCGAGCTGCATCTCGATCAACCGGCCCTCGGTTCCGAGTTCGATCACATACCGCTCGACCTCGGTCGCCATCCGGGAAACAAGTTCGGAGCGCTGAAGCACGGCCAGCGCGTCATAAAGCACCACGCCGCCGCTGAACTCAGCACGAGTGAGTCGGCTGGAAAGCTCGTCGAGGCGGGTCCGGTACTTGGTCAGCGTGGCCAGCGCCTGATTCGACTTGGCCAGCACCGCGGGGATGTCCTGCAGGATGTACTTGACCCCGTCGAGGTAAAGCGAAACCACTTCGCGCCGCTCGGAAATCGCGATGACCAGCGCGTCGACCTGCTTCGAGATGCGCTCGGCGGTCCGGTGACGCGTTCCGGTCTCAACCGAGTGGATGGTCGGATCCGGCATCATCTGGACGTTGGCCCAGGTGATCTTGCTGCCGTCCGCGTTGATCAGGATCGCCCCGTCCATTTTTGCCACCTGGTAGAGCATGGCCGGGCTGTAGTCGATGTCGAGCCTGATTCCGCCCGAAAGCATGAAGGCGAAGTCCTCGGTTTCACCGACGACAATCAATCCGCCGGTACGAGCGTGAAGAATGTTGTCTATACCCTCGCGGAGCTCGGTACCCGGTGCTACCGCGTCAATGGCACGGAGCAGCCTTGGATCCTGACGCTCTGAAAGTTGAGCTAGATCAGTTTCAACCGCTGGTGCCATTCAGGGAATTATGCCAGATTCGGCTTTCCAATGCGGTCTGCCGCAGTTTCGTATGCGGTTTTTCAATTTGTCCGACCGGCCCGAATCCCACCGGGGGAGCCGAATTTAGCCTAGGCTGAATCTCAGGCTGCAACAGCCCGGGAAGTACCTTCATTCCCGGAAAATGCGGCTTTCAGCGCCTGTCTCACCGTGGCGCAGGGAGCCAGGCCCGGGAGCCGTTCCCCACCCCGGGGCGCGATCACCGGCGCCAGGCCGAATTTGGAGGCCTCGGCGACCCTGCGGTCGGCGTGGGCGACGTACCTCAGATCTCCGGTCAGTCCAAGCTCGCCGAAGCAGGCAAGGGGCTTGCCGTCCGGACCCGACAGCGGCTCTCCGCGCTGGGCCGAGGCGACCGCCAGGGCAACTGCCAGGTCAGCCCCGGGCTCGTCGATCCTTACCCCTCCGACGACGTTGACGAAGACATCCGCATTACCCAGCCCGAGTCTGGCGTGGCGGGCAAGGACCGCGAGGATCATGCTCAACCGGTTGCGATCGATTCCGTTGACCACCCGCCGGGGGATCTCCAGTTCCGACGGCGAAACGAGCGCCTGGACCTCGACCAATACCGGTCGGGTGCCTTCCATCGAGGCCAGCACCACCGACCCCTGGGCCCCGGTCGCTTCTTCAACGAAACGCGCCGAGGGATCAAGCACTTCGGTCAGCCCACCGGAGCGCATCTCGAAAACTCCCACTTCGGAGGTCGCCCCGAAACGGTTCTTGATCGCCCGCAGGGTCCTCCAGGTGCGCTCCCGCTCGCCTTCGAAACGGAGCACGCAATCGACCAGATGTTCGAGCACCCGCGGTCCGGCAAGGCTGCCTTCCTTGGTCACGTGCCCGACCAGAATCACCGCGACGTCGAGCCGCTTGGCGAGTTCGGCGAGAGCGTTCGCGGCCTCCCGCACCTGCCCGACCGAGCCAGGTGCACCGCTCAGCTCGGAGCTGTGCATGGTCTGGATCGAGTCGATCACGCACACAGCCGGCCGCTCGGCCTCGATCGTGCCCAGCACCGTTTCGAGCGAGCTTTCCGCCAATGCCTTCACTTCCAGCGCCGCCGGTCCAAGCCGCTCGGCCCGCATCCGCACTTGCGCGGCCGATTCCTCGCCCGACACGTAGAGGGTCTCGGCCCCGGTCGCCTGAAGGTTCGCGGTCGCCATCCCGGTCAGGGTGCTCTTGCCGATCCCCGGCGAGCCACCCAGAAGGATCAGCGAGCCGGGCACGATGCCGCCGCCGAGCACCCGATCGAGCTCGCCGATCCCGGTCGAAAGCCGCTCGACCCGGGTCGTCTGGACTTCGCGCAGCGGAATCGCCTTCCCGGGCTCGCCGCGGGTGAGACTGCGGCCGTTACCGGTTCTGACGGCGGCGGTCTTCGGGGCCGGTCTTGGCGCCGCCTGCTCGACCAGGGTGTTCCATTCCCGGCAGTCCGGGCACTGGCCGGTCCAGGCCATGGCCACATGGCCACAGCTCTGACAAACGTGTTGGGAGCGGATCTTCGCCACGGATCATTAAGGGTAGGGGCGCCAGAGGACGCCCCACCCGGTGGCGAGCCGCCGCGGCCGAATATTCTTTCCGGCATGTTCTGGACTTTCCTCATCTTCCTTCACGTCGTGGCCATGGCTTTCTTCCTGGGAGGCCAGATCATGCTTGCCTCGACGATCGTCCCCGTGATGCGGGCCGAACCGGCCCAGCCGGAGAAGATCAAGGAGATCGCGCAGCGTTTCGGCATCGGCTCGCTGGTCGCGCTTGGCGTGCTGCTCTTGACCGGGATGATGATGGCTTCGCACTTCCAGCTCTGGGACTACGGGCCCTTTCACGTCAAGATGACGCTTGTGATCGCCACGATCGTCGCGGTACTCCTCCACATGATGCGGGGCGGCAGCCACGCCCTGATGGGGATCACCTTCCTGCTGACCCTCGCCACGGTCTACGCCGGCGTGAACCTCACCCACTGACCCCGGTTCAGCGTTTGAGGGGCAGCCTGGTGCCGAGGCGCTTCAGCCTCGCACCTTCGGCCGTCTCAACGGTCAGGCCGACGATCGCCTTGCCTGACTTCCTGCCCTTCAGGAGTCCTCGATAGTGCCGCTTCGTCAGCCGGATCTTCACGACGCCCTTGCCACCGGCAGGGATCCGATCCGGATGTGAGACGCGCGCGGGCCTGCCGGTGCCGCCGTTCTTCGTCTGGACCTTCACCGATCTGCCGGTGATCCGGCATTCAACCTGAGCCGGGCAGGCCACCCGGACCACTCCCACCCAGCGGTCCTTCTTCACCTTCAGGGTTCCCTTCCGGGTCTTGCCGATAATCGGCATCGCGAGTCCCGGACCCGGTACCCGCCCCGTGGGGCCAGTCGGTCCGGTGGGCCCGGTCGGACCGGTCGAACCGGTGCCCCCGCTGGGACCGGAGGGCCCGGTCGGACCGGTGCCCCCGGTCGGACCGGAGGGCCCGGTCGGCCCGACCGGCCCGGTCACCTGGGCCGTCGCCGTGCCGAGCAGGTTCACCTCGAGCGTCTGTCCCGACGAGACGACTGTGAGGGTCGTCGAGTGATCACCGGTGGCTGAGACCGGCTTGAACCGGACCCCGATGTAGCAGGAGTCGTTAGTTTTGAGCCGGACTCCCTCGCAGGCGTTTCCTCCGGCCAGGGCGAAGTTGGGATCCGACCCGACGGTCACCGATTCGATCATGGCGCTCGAGCCAGAGTTTCCGTTGGTCACTTCGACGCGCTGGATCGGGCCGCTGGTTCCCACCGGCTGGGCACCCATGTTCAGCACCGCGCCTCCCGGCAGGGTCAGATCGGCAGCGAAAACCTGAATCCGGTTGTTGTCGGAATCGGCGATCACCACATCGCCGAAACCGTTCAGGGCGAGGCCCCGGGGTCCTGCGAGCTGGCTGTCGCCGGAGCCGGAGGTTCCCCATTTGGTGATCATCCCGCCACCGACGTGGGACTTCTGGATCCTGTCGTTGCCGGTGTCGGCCACGTACACGATCTCGTCGCGGTCGACCTCGACTCCGGCCGGTTTCTGGAACTGGCCGTTGCCGCTGCCTGCCGTGCCCCAGCCCGCGTACCAGACACCAGCCGAGGTGAATACCTGGATCCGGTTGTTGAAGGAATCCGCGACAACCACATGGCCGGCGGGACCAACCGCGATCCCGCGCGGCACGTTGAACTCGCCGAACAGGCTCCCGGTCGTGCCCCACTTCGAGACGAAAGTCCCATCCGGGGTGAACTTCTGGACCCGGTTGTTGAGTGTGTCGGACACGTAGACGAAGCCGTCTGGCCCGACGGCGATGCCGCAGGGCAAGTTGAACTCCCCGTTGCCGTAGCCAAAGCTGCCCCATGTCGCGATGAAGGTGCCGCCCGAGCTGAACTTCTGGATCCGGTGGTTGTCCGAATCCGCCACGTAGACGTTGTTCGCCTCGTCCACCGCGACTGAGTAGGGGCGTTGGAATTCCCCATCCGCGGTTCCGGGCGCACCCCAGCCGAGAAGGAAGTTCCCGTCCGGTCCAAATTTCTGAATTCGATTGTTCGCAAAGTCCGCGACGTAGACGTTCCCGGCCTGATCGACCGCCACGTCGGACGGCGCACTGAACTCGCCGCTGCCGGAGCCGGCCGACCCCCACCCGAAGTCGAAGTGGTAGCCGGGCTCCACCGGTAACGCCTGCGCCTGCCCGACGGCGATTGCGGGCAGGAGGAGGGCAGCGATCACCAGCATTCTTCTCAACGCAGTCGTCATTTGGCCCTCCTGAACGCCTGCCGGATTGTCGCCCGGGTCGTTCGGTCCTCGGCGGCGGCGATTACCGTCAGTCTCAGCAGTCCGCGCTGGGCCCTGGCGGGAATCCGGACTTTGATGCGGGCGGTGTTTCCGGCCGGTACCCGGTCGGGGGCGATCACCTGAAGTCGCATCGGCTTCTTCGACCCTGGTCCGCGGACCGTCGCGACCGTGTTCCTGAGTCGACATGTGAACGGGCAGATGATCCTGGCCAGGGTGACCGGCCTCCGGCCGTAGACTTCCAGGCGCCCTTTGGAAGCTTTCACGATCGCGGGCGCCGGACCGGTCGGCCCCGTGGGTCCGGCCGGCCCGGAGGGACCCGTATCCCCGGTCGGTCCGGTGGGACCACTCGAGCCCGAAAGCCCGGTCGCACCCGTTGGTCCCGATCCACCCGTCGGACCGGATAGGACTCCCCTTGCGATCAGCACGGTGCTGACCGTCTGGCCACGGGACTCGACCTGAAGCGAGACTTCGAAGTTTCCGACCGCGGTTGGGCGTTGCCGGACCTGGATCCAGCAGCTCTGGCGTGGGGCGATCTCGGCGCCCTCGCAGGAATTGCCGCCGACGATTTCGATCGGGCCCTCCGGGACGCTTACCGCGTCGATCGTCGCGGTCGCGAACGAGTTGTCGTTCCTAACCTGGATCCGCTGAACCGGCCCAGTCGTACCGACGACCTGATCGCCGAGGTCCTGTTCGGAGCCTTCCGGAAAGTTGACATCGGGCGAGTAGACACTGACCTGATCGGGCTCGTTGGTGAGTACGTAGATCCGTCCGGAGGCATCCACCGCGACGCCCCGGGGCCCGACGAACTGGCCGGGCACGGGCGGAGCGACCGGGAAGGAGGTGATGAACTCTCCGGTCGACGTGAACTTCTGGACCCGGTAATTGAAGGTGTCGGAGGCGTAGACGTTGCCGGCCCCGTCGACGGCGATGCCCTCCGGGAACGAGAACTGCCCCGGTCCACTCCCGTATCCGCCCCACTGGGCGAGGAGCGTGCCGGTGGAGGAGTACTTGCGGACTACGTTGTCGTTGAGGGCGAGCACGTAGACGTTGCCGGAGCCGTCGACCGCGAGCGATCCCGAGTATCCGGTCGCGGACCACTGGGTGATGAAGGTCCCGGAGGAATGGAACTTCTGGATATTGCCCCAGGTGACGTCGGCCGAGAAGACGTTGCCGAGACCGTCGGTCGCAAGTCCGTATGAGGGCGCGGAGCCCCACTCCGCCTCGAAGGCGCCGCCCGAATCGAATCGTTGGAGGCGCATGCTGCTCGCGTCGCCGACGAAGACGTCGCCGTCCGGACCGACCGCAACAGCGCCGGCGTTATGGAACTGACCTGGCCCACCGCCAGAGCTTCCCCACTTGGTTACGAAGGTCCCGTCAGGGTCGAACTTCTGGATCCGGTGGTTGTACTGGTCGGCGATGTAGACATCACCCGAGGAGTTGAGCGCGATGCCCTGTGGGTTGTTGAACTGTCCGTCACCCGATCCCTCGGTTCCCCACTCGAAATCGAGGTGGTATCCCGGCGCCGCCGAGGCGATCGAGGACATCGCCACGAGCGAGACGAGCGTCAGCAGAATGGTTGCTGCGCGACGCACGGCCTACCGCCTCAATCCCTGTTCGAGCGAGACCTGGGCCGTCCGGCCTGACTGCGCCGAGGTGTACACGATGTTGCTGGATACCTTGCCGGACTTCCACCTCTTCAGCGCCCTCCAGAGCCGCTTCGGCAAGGTCGCCCGGATCACGGCGGACGAACCCGCCGGAATCGACCTCGGGGCCTTCACCCTGACCCGGAAGTGCGCCGCCACTCCCTTGCGGTTGCGGATGCCGAAGGCCGCCGCCTTGACCGAGGCGAAGGTCAGCCTGCAGCCGGCCTCCGGGCAGGTCACCCTGGCCACGGCGACCTGCCTCGACTTCGTGACCCGGAGCACCCCTTTCCTGGCGGGGACGATCCCGGGCAGTGTGGCCTCGCCGGCCGGTCCGTGGGGTCCGGTTGGCCCCACCGGCCCACTGGGCCCGGTCGGCCCGTCGGGTCCGGTCGGTCCGCTCGGCCCGGGGCCGCCGGTATCGCCCGTCGCCCCGGTCGGGCCCGTCGGACCCACGCCGGCCGGTATGCCGTTGCCGGTGACGACCACCTCTGCGAGCTCGCCACCGGCGTACACCAGGAGGGTCGCCATGGTCGGGACGGGATCGGCCGGCTTGAAGTTGAGACCGATCCAGCAGCTCTGTCCGTTGGCGAGTGTCCGGTCCTGGCAGGTGGTGTACCCGATCGAGACCCCGTCTCCCTGGTTGGGGATGAGATAGACCAGGTTGATCGTGATGGATGGTCCGCCACTGTCGTTCCTGACCTCGACGACCTGGTTCGGGCCGCGAGTCCCGACCGTCTGGTCACCGAGATCGATCGTCGTGCCCCCCGGGAAGGAAAGCCCGTCCGGCAGGAAGGCCTGGACGCGGAGGTTGTAGGTGTCGGCGGCGTAGACCCTCCCGCCCGGCCCGGCAGCCACGCCGAACGGACCGTTGCTGAACTGCCCGTCGCCGGACCCGTAACTGCCCCACTTAAGTTGGAAGTTTCCGTCGACGCTGAACCTCTGGATCCGGCTCGCTCCGATTTCCGAGACGAACACCTGGGCGCCCTGCACGTCGATCCCCCACGGGGTCTCGAACTGTCCGTCGCCGGTCCCGAAGGTTCCCCACTTCAATACGAACAGGCCGGCGGAGGAGAACTTCTGGACGCGCCCGTTCCAGTAATCGGTGACGTAGACGTACCCGAAGTTGTCGGTGGCGATGCCCGTGGGTCCTTCGAACTGCCCGTTGCCGTTGCCGGTGCTTCCCCACTGGCCGAGGTAGGTGCCGTCGGCATCGAACCTCTGCACCCGGTTGTTCTGGGTGTCGGCCACGTAGACGTCCCCCTCGTTACTGACCGCGATCCCCTCGGGATCGTCGAACTGGCCGTTCCCGGACCCGGAGCTCCCCCAGGTCCCGATGAAGCCGCCGGTTGACGTGAACTTCTGCACCCGGTCCCCGTAGTCGACCACGTAGACGTTGCCCGAGGGGTCGGTCGCGACGCTCCTCGGAAGGTTGAACTGGCCATTGCCGGTGCCGCTCGACCCCCACGCGGTGATGTAAGCACCGCCCGGGGTGTACTTCACGATGCGATCGTTGAAAGTGTCGGCGACGAAGAGGTTCCCGTCGGGAGCCGTCGCAACGTCGACCGGCCAGTCGAAGCCGGTGATCTTGAAGTCGAAGTGATAGGACCCGGCCGCCCCCGCCTGGGACGGTGCTGCGACGACGATTCCGAGCCCGACCAGGGCGAACAGGAACAGCCGACGGAGTAGACGACGACTACGCACCGCGAATGCTTCCCTGCCATTCCCCAATTGAGCTGAATCTCCCTAGTCCGCTATTGGCCGGGAACGATAGCCGAGTCGGGGGACGGGATCAGCGGGTTGATAGCTTCACTGCCACATGAGCACCTCTGAAGACCTCGCCTCCGAGGCCCCGGGCGGCGCCCGGGAGATCCGGTTTCTGAACATCATCGCGGTCGTTGCAGTGATCGACTTTCTGCTCCTGATTCCCCTGGTCTGGGCTTCGAGCTTCATCGCCGACAAACACGGCGTGGTCTCGATCCTCGGTCCGCTTCACGGCACCCTCTTCATCGTCCTGATCGGGCTCTGTGCCTATGGGTCGATGCAGAAGTGGTGGGGATGGTGGTTCCCGCTCATCACCGTGATCACCCTGGGTCCCCCCGGTTCGCTGATCGGTGACTACATCGTTCGGCGCCAGCTCAGGGAAGGAGCCGCGTCATGAGCGGCGCCGAGGCCGATCCCGCTCTGGACGCTGTCGTCTGGAACCTGGACGACCTGCTTGAGGGCGACACCTCCGACCCCACGGCGTCGGTCACAGCGCTGCTCGACGAAGCCGAGAAAGCTTCCGACAAGTTCGCCGGCGAGTACGAGGGCAAGGTCGCCGAACTCGACGGTCCCGGCCTGATCGTCGCGATGACCAAACTCGCGGACATCTCCGACCGCGCCGGCCGGGCGCTCAACTACGCCCATCTCCGGTTTGCCGCCGACACCGCCGACCCGGCCAACGGAGCCCTGCTCCAGATGGGTTCCGAACGGGCTACCCAGATTCAGACCAAACTGCTCTTCTTCGACCTCGAGTGGGCCGCGCTCGACGACGACAAGGCCGAGGAACTGCTCGCCACCCCCGGCCTGGAGTTCTGCGAACACCACCTCCGAAACGAGCGCAAGTACCGCGACCACCTGCTCACTGCTCCGGAAGAGAAAATCGTCACCGAACTGTCGGTTACGGGAGCCGGAGCCTGGTCCCGCCTCTTCGACGAGTTGACCTCGGCGATCCGGGTGAACCTTCCGGAAAGCGACGAGCCGGTCAGCCTGGACATTGCCCTTTCCGGACTTCACAATCCCGAGCGGGAGGTGCGGAAGGCGACGGCAGAAGCGATCACCGAGTCGCTGGAGCCCGGGCTCAGAACCCGCGCCTATGTCTTCAACACCCTGCTCCAGAACAAGGCCACCATGGACCGGCTCCGCGAGTATCCCCACTGGCTCGCGACCCGGAATCTGAGCAACGAGGCTTCCGACGAGTCGGTGCAGGCGCTGATCGAGGCCGTCAAGGGCCGCTACGACCTGGCGCGATCCTGGTACCGGACCAAGGCGAAGCTGCTCGAGATCGACCGTCTGGCCGACTACGACCGGATGGCGGCGATCGCCACCGACGACGTGACGATCGGGTGGGAAGAGGGACGGGAAATCGTCCAGAGCGCTTTCGACTCGCTCGCCCCCCAGGCCGGAGAAGTGGTCGGACGGTTCTTCGAAGACCACTGGATCGATGCGCCCCCGGCGCCGAACAAGCGGGGCGGCGCCTTCTCTGCCTCGACTGTTCCCTCGGTTCACCCCTACGTGATGCTCAACTACACGGACCGGCGTCGCGACGTTCTCACCCTCGCCCATGAGCTCGGTCACGGCCTTCACCAGGCCCTGGCCGCCAAGCAGGGGATCTTCCATCAGGACACGCCGCTGACGGTCGCCGAGACTGCCTCGGTCTTCGCCGAGGAACTGGTCTTCGGGCGGCTTCTGGCCGCCGAGAAGGATCCGGCCTCCCGGCTCGGCCTGCTCTCGGAATCGGTCGAAGGGCAGATCGCAACCATCTTCCGCCAGATCGCGATGAACCAGTTCGAGGACCAGGTTCACACCGCCCGGCGCGAGGAAGGCGAGCTCTCGGTCGAACGATTCGGCGAACTCTGGGCCGGAACCCAGGAGGAACTGCTGGGTGACTCGGTCGAGGTAACCGACGGCTACCGCTCATGGTGGTCCTATGTCCCCCACTTCATCGGATCACCGGGTTACGTGTATGCCTACGCTTACGGCCAGCTGCTGGCCCTTTCGGTCTACCGGCTCTACGAAGAACGAGGCGAAGAGATCGTTCCGGGATACCTGGAAATGCTCTCGGCCGGCGGTTCGAAGTCACCGGAGCAACTTGGCGCTCTGGTCGGGGTTGATCTCAGTGACCCCTCCTTCTGGGACAACGGACTCGATCTGGTCGCAGGACAGATTGAAGCGGCGCAGGCAGCCGCGGATGAGGTACTCGAGGCCCGCAACCGGGCCTGATACGGCATCTGACGGAACTGTTGCGCTGCGGTTCGATCCGCTGATCCAGCTGAGTGGGTGCGAAAACATGCCTTTCGGGGTATGGACGTATAGCCCACGCAGATCGAAGGACACAGGGATGTCGAGCCAAGGCAAAAAACCGAGGGTTTCCCAGGAAGCACGTCGAACGGAAGTAATCGATGCCGCTCTGGTCGAGTTCGGACGCTACGGATACGCCGGAACCTCGACCTCGATGATCGCCAATCGGGCGGGAATCCGGCAGCCGTACATCTACGCCCTCTTCGAGAACAAGCGAGCCCTGTTCCTCGCCTGCCACGACGTGCTCAACGACCGCATCCGTGACACCTTCCGCGAAGCCGCCCTGCCCGAAGACAGCCCCTACGAGCGGATCCGCAAGATGGGGCTTGCGTACCTCGGGCTACTCAACGATGATGATCGGGTCCGTTGCCACCTGCAGATTTTCGCTGCCGCTGGCAGTGACGACCTGAAGGAGCCGATCCGTGACGGCTTCAACCAGCTTTTCGACGACGTGCTCGAGATCAGTGGGGCAACCAAACCCGACGTAGCCCGTTTCTTCGCCACCGGCATGATCCTGAATGCCCTGGCAGCGCTCGACGAACCGTTCGAGATGATCAGATATCTGGAAGTAACTCCGGAAGCCGACCTTTGAACCGTCCCCGACTCTTCCTGGGGGCCGCCCTGATGGCCCTTGCGTTAGTGATTCCAGCTACGGCCCACGCGAAGTACCAGAAGACCAAGCCGGTCGGCTGGGGACCGCGAACCAGCAAGGCCGCCGCGAAACTGGTCAACCGAAACGGTTACGAGCCCCGCAGGATGAACTACCGGGACAACCACCGCGTCCCCGGCCGGAAGCTGCTCCGGGCATGGCGCAAGCGCAGCGAGATGCCCTACAGGAACTTCGTTGACGGCCGCTTCCGGGGCACGACCGACGAAATCATCCAGTGGGCCTCACTCAAATGGGGCATCGACACCGACACCATGCGGGCGGCCGCCGTGGTCGAGTCGTGGTGGGACATGGATGTCCGCGGCGACAACGGCGACTCATTCGGGCTTTACCAGGTGCGCCGGCCGTACCACTGCTGGGGAAAGTGCAAAATCGCCCGCTACTTCACGGCCTTCAACGCCGATTACTACGGAGCGATCATCCGCTCGTACTATGACGGCAAGCAGACCTGGCTGAACACGGTCACCGGCAACGGCAGGAAGTACCGACCCGGCGATCTCCAGGGCAGCATGGGCGCCTGGTACTCAGGCCGCTGGTGGGGTCCGCCGGAGCGCCCGGTCGAGCCTTACCTGGCGATGATCAGCCAGCGCAGGGCCGAGAAGACCTGGAAGCACCCGGACTTCATCGCCTACGACGACTGACCCTGCACAATTCGCCGGGGCTGGTCAGGCTAGTTGCCCTTGCGCCGCAACCTGGTCTGGACGAGGCGCTGGACGGCATTGCTGCTCCGGGCCCTCATGGTCACCGGGTAGACGGTTCCCCGCTTGGCTCGCCAGGTGACTCGCACCGCGAAGGTGACCCGCCTCTGCGCCGACCCGGGGATCTGGCCGATGGTTCGGCAGCGATTGCCCTGAAGCTTCAGAACCCTCTGATTCAGGTTCGCGCAGACCTTCACCTGATTGGCGGGCGAAAGTCCGAGGTTCTTGACCGTTGCGTTGATACGCACGACCTTGCCCTTCCTGACCGCTTTGTTGCGCGGAGTCGCGGTCATCTGCAGACGGGTGCCGGTGCCTCCACTGCCGGTCAGGTTTGTCACCAGGTCACCGGTCGGACTCTTGACCGTCACGGTCGCGTTGAACGAGCCGGCGGTCCGGGGCGAGAACCGGACACTGAACGTACAGGCACCACCCGCGATCAGTTCCCCAACACACGGGCCATCGTTGACGAGCGAGAACTCTCCCGCATCCGGTCCGCCGAGCTCGATTCCGGTCACCTCGCCCGGGGTCTCACCCGAGCTCCGCACCGTAATCGCGCCGTTCGAGCTGAACCCAAGGTTGATCCGGCCGAACACGATCTGGGCAGGGCTCTTGCTGATGTTCGGGTCGGTGAAAACGGAGAGCATGGTGCCAGTCACCCCACCGGAGGTGCCGGTGAAGGCAGCCAGCGAAACGTTGGTGTCCGAGATCACGAAACCGGGGTCGGTGATGTCGTCGAAACCGGCCGGAGTCTCGGTCAGGACCAGGCTGTTCGAGAACCGGGTCCAGGAGCTGCTCGATGCGGACGGGGTCTCCCAGCCGATGATTCCCACCTGGTTGTTGTTCGCCACGAAGACTGGATCTTCGGTACCGGTCAGCCCAGAAGCGGCAGAGCCCCAGCCGAAGGTGGTGTTGTTGGGCAGGTAACGGGCCGATTCAAGGATCGAAGTGCCGCCGCCCTGGTCCCGCTGCCACATCAAGATGGGCAGGCTCCCGGCCGGTGCGATCATCCGCAGGTTGTCAACAACGATCGGGGCACCCTCGACCACCGGGGTCTGGGCCAGGGTAGACACGAAGAGTGGAGCGTCCGGATTGAGGGGACCCGGCGCCATTGCGCGGATCTGTTCTACTGTCCAGCTCGAGTAAGGCGTGTCGTCCGGATCGTCGTCCTTACGTTCAGGGTCGTCGTCCACTTGACCGTTCACCCTCACGTCGGTGCGATACCGAATCCAGCCCATGGTGATCAGGCCGTCCCGACCGAAGACCACGTTGACGTCGTGTGGATCGCCACCGGTGCCCGGGCTGGCAGGACTCAGCGCCGTGTATAGCCCGGCCAGGGTGTCGTCGGTGTTGATCTCGCGGGAGTAGACGTTGGCGGTGGCACCGGCTCCCTGGGCCCAGCCGGACACGTAGGTGTTTGTTCCGGACGCGGCGATGTCCGGCACGTCGGCCGATCCGTTGGCCGTGTCCGAAAGATCGTGGATCGTGCCGGAAGTTCCGTCGGCTGCGATCTTCACTGCCTGGATGGTCCAGAGCGACCCGTTGTACTTGCGCCAGGCGATGCCGGCACTGCCGTCACTCCCGAGGGCGATGTCGATGTCGGCGGCAGGTTGTCCCGCCGGGCCGACGGCGGACCGGGTCTCGATCGGCCCGAGCGTGCCGTCGCCGGCGATGCTGCGGGAGACGACCGTGTCGTCTAGCGCCGAAAGGTTGAGCCAGGCGACCATGGCCGAACCGTCAGGCCGGGCGGCGATGACCGGGTCGGTCGCGTCCATGATCGGCGAGGAAAGGGTCTGAACCGGACCAGCGCTTCCATCGCTGGTGACCCGGGTTCCCTGGATCACGTCGAAGCCGGCCACATTGCGCTTCCAGACGACCCAGGAAGTGCCGTCGGAGCCACCCGCGATACGGGTCTGGCTGGTGTTCGTTCCCAGCCCTGAGATGTTCTGCGGCGTGCTCCAGCCGGCGCTGGCTGTTGCCGGGACCAGGAGAAGCAGGAAGACCAAGACCGGCGCCAAAAGCACCCGTCGAAATGATCCGTTGATTGCAACGCCTTCCCGCAAAAGAACCCTCCGTCCCTAGAACTGTCGGGTCAGTGTATTACCCGGAACACCGGGAAACCGCGAGGGTCGCGGTCCCGGTCTACTCAGCCGCTGATTCGGTGGCCGGGCCGTCGGAAGCTTCCGGCTTTCCGGTCGGGGGCTCGCTCGATCCCGAACCGGACGATCCGGCTCCGACGCCAACCTTTTCACCGTCGTCGTCCTTCTTCTTCGGCTTGCGGCGCGGCTTGGTGATCTTCAGTTTGAGCGGCTTGTCTTCCTCGTCTCCGGACTCGTCCCGGGTCACCGTCACCAGCGATCCGGCGACCGAGTCGCCACCGCCGGCCTTCAGCACCTCGTCGGCGAGCGGATCCTCGATGTAACGCTGGATCGCGCGGCGCAGCGGACGGGCACCCATCGACGGGTCCCAGCCCTTGTCGGCCAGGAAGTCCTTGGCGCCGTTGTCGAGTTCGAGCATAAGCTCGTGCTCGGCCACCTGGTTGCGGACCCGGGCCAGCATCAGCTCGATGATCTCGCGCACTTCCTCGCGGCTCAGCTTGTGGAAGACGATCACTTCGTCAATCCGGTTGAGGAACTCCGGCCGGAAGACCTTCCGGAGCTCGCTCATGATGCGGCCCTTCATGTCGTCATAGGTGATGCCGGTGTCGTCGGAAACCGTGAAGCCGATGCCCTGGTTGCGGGCGATCTCGTTGGCCCCGATGTTCGAGGTCATGATGATGATCGCGTTGCGGAAGTCCACGGTCCGACCCTGCGAGTCGGTCAGACGGCCGTCCTCGAGGATCTGAAGCAGGATGTTGAAAACATCCGGGTGGGCCTTCTCGATCTCGTCGAGCAGCAGGACCGAGTAGGGCTTGCGCCGTACGGCCTCGGTCAGCTGGCCGCCCTCGTCGTAGCCGACGTAACCGGGGGGCGAACCGACCAGACGACTGACCGCATGCTTCTCCATGTACTCGGACATGTCGATGCGGACCATCGAATCCTCGTCGCCGAAGAGGAACTCGGCCAGGGTCCTGGCCAGCTCGGTCTTGCCGACGCCGGAGGGTCCGAGAAACACGAACGAACCGGCCGGCCGCTTGGGATCCTTGATCCCGGCACGGGAGCGACGGATCGCCTTGGAGACGGCTTCGATCGCCGCTTCCTGGCCGATCACACGCTTGTGGAGCTCGCTCTCCATCTGGATCAGCTTCTTGGTCTCGGCTTCGGTCAGCTTGAAGACCGGAATCCCGGTCCACATCGAGACGATGTCGGCGATCTCTTCCTCGCCGAGCACCGGGCGTTCGCCCTCCTCCCCTTCGGCCCACTCTTCTTCGAGCTGGCGCTTGCGGGTCGTGAGCTGACGTTCGGTGTCCCGCAGGTTCGCGGCCTTCTCGAACTCCTGGGCCTCGATTGCGGCTTCCTTCTCGCGGCGGGCGGTCTCGATCTCTTCCTCGAGATCGCGGTAAACCGGCGGCGCGGTCATCGACTTGATCCGCATCCTTGAGGCGGCTTCGTCGATCAGGTCGATCGCCTTGTCAGGCAGGAAACGGTCGGAGATGTAGCGGTCGGCCAGCTCAGCGGCGGCCTCCAGCGCGTCATCGGAAATCTGGACCTTGTGGTGCTGCTCGTAGCGCTCGCGCAGGCCTTCGAGGATCTTCACGGTCTGTTCCGGGGTCGGCTGATCGACCCGGATCTGCTGGAAGCGACGTTCCAGGGCGGAGTCACGCTCGAGGTACTTGCGGTACTCGTCGAGCGTGGTCGCTCCGATGGTCTGGATCTCGCCACGGGCGAGGGCCGGCTTGAGGATCGAGGCCGCGTCGATCGCGCCCTCGGCCGCACCGGCTCCGACCAGGTTGTGGATCTCGTCGATGAACAGGACGATGTCGCCGCGCTGCGCGATCTCCTTCATCACCTTCTTGAGCCGTTCCTCAAACTCGCCGCGGTACTTCGAACCGGCGACCAGGGCGGCCAGGTCGAGCGTGTAGATCTGTTTGCCCCTCAGCATCTCGGGCACTTCGCCCTTGATGATGCGGGCGGCCAGGCCTTCGACCACAGCGGTCTTGCCGACCCCGGGTTCGCCCAGCAGCACCGGGTTGTTCTTCGTGCGGCGGGAAAGGATCTGCATGATCCGCTCGATCTCGGTCTCCCGACCGACCACCGGATCAAGCTTGCCGTCTTCGGCCAGCTTGGTCAGGTTGCGGCCGAACTGGTCGAGCAGCTTCGAGGACTTCTTGCCTCCGCCCTCGCCCTGGCTCGAGCTCGTCGACCCACCGCTGCCACTCTGGCCGGGACGACGGCCGCCGGGGCCGGAAAGCATGCGGATTACCTCGTTGCGGATCTTGTCCGAATCGGCGTCGAAATCGAGCAGGATGCGGGCCGCGACGCCCTCGTTCTCACGAACCAGACCGAGCAGGATGTGCTCGGTGCCGATGTAGTTGTGGCCGAGGCTGAGCGCCTCGCGCAGGGCCAGTTCGAGCACCTTCTTCGCCCGGGGCGTGAAGGGGATCTGGCCGGAAGTGACTTCTTCGCCGGAGCCGACGATCCGGACCACCTGTGCCCGGACGCGCTCAACCGTGATCTCGAGAGACTCGAGGACCC
The DNA here is from genome assembly GCA_023436605.1 of Actinomycetes bacterium. GTDB lineage: Bacteria > Actinomycetota > Thermoleophilia > Solirubrobacterales > 70-9 > 67-14. The sequence goes on from JAEZIQ010000021.1 coordinate 35,936, forward strand.
TCGCGGCCAGGCCCTCCTCCTCGCGCAGCAATCCGAGCAGGATGTGCTCGGTGCCGATGTAGTTGTGCTTGAGCGTCCGCGCTTCTTCCTGGGCGAGGACAACTACCTGACGTGCGCGTTCTGTGAATCTCTCGAACAAGTTTCTCTTCTACCTCAAACCTCGTAGGTTGGCTGAGTATCGGTCATCGGTCGGTCGGTTACTGCGGTGAATTGGAACAACTTCTCTCTGGTGCGTCTTTTTGAGTCGGCAAAGTGCCGGTTGCCCGATCCCTGTTTCAGTCGTGAAACTCCTTGGGATCTGACCTCCGGTCTTTGAGGATCGAGCGAATAAGCCAGTATAACGGGGCGCACCTTCCGGCCGAACGGCACACCGGCTGGCGTCAAAACTAGATGGAGTTCACTCGGGAGGGCGATCCGGCCCGATCACTTCAGGCGATACCTGGTGAAGCCCAGGTAGAGAAATTCCGAGCTGCTGATCCGGTCGAGGATCGCCACGCCATTTCCGGTCCTGGAATGGTCGGGGTCCCGAACCGAATCGGTTCCGCCACCGCCGACGATCCGGTCCCGGGCGCGGTCCTTGTTGTTTTCGAACCAGTCGCTGCCCGGCCCGCCGAGCAACAGATCCGATCCGGCCCCGCCCTGGATGGTGTCCCGGCCCGGCCCGCCTACGATGCGGTCATTTCCGGCCGGTTTCGCGTACGGCCGGCCGAAGACACCGTCACGCCAGAAGTCGCCGCGCAGGTCGTCGTCACCGCTCCCGCCCACGAGAACATCGTTTCCGCCCTCGCCCTGGAGCATGTCGCGGCCCGGACCGCCAATCAGGACGTCGTTTTTCCTGCCTCCGTAAAGAGAGTCGCTGCCCGGCCCGCCGTCGGCCCGTACCTGTAGCGACTTGTCCACGATGAGGCTGTCGATACCTCCTCCAAGCGAGGCGATCACGGACCTGAACCCGCCTTTGTCGCGCTTGCAGTAGACGGCCCCCCGGCCGAACTGCCAGCACTCGCCCGTCCTGCTGTCGGCGGCCACCCTCAAGCCGCCCTCGATGATCGAGACCGACCAGATGGGGACCTCGGGGTCGTCCCAGTTTCCGTTCTCCGGGATAGCGCTGTAGGCGGTCACCATCACGCTCTCGATGCGCTTGGTTCCCTTGATGACCAGGGTCGGTTTGCCGTTGACATCAACGACTCCGGCCGTTGCGTTGGCGGCCTGGGCGGTAGTGGAGGTTGCGGCAATGCCAAGAGCGGCAACCGCCAGGACCATCAGGGCGAGGGCAAATTTCTTCATCTCGCTGAGAAACCAGGATTGGTCACATCAGTCGCGCATCGCCGGGAAAAGAACCACTTCCCGAAGCGAAGCGGAACCGGTCAGCATCATGACCAGGCGGTCGATGCCGAGCCCGACGCCGCCGGTCGGGGGCATGCCCTGTTCGAGCGCCTCGATGAATGACTCGTCGAAGGGCTGGGCCTCTTCGTCGCCGCGGTCGATCTCGGTCGCCTGCTGTTCGAAACGGCGCCGCTGCTCGTCCGGGTCGTTCAGTTCGGTGAAGGAGTTGGCGATCTCGACTCCGCCGATGAATGCTTCCCAGCGCTCGACGACCCCGGGCTTGTCCCGGTGCTGTTTGGCGAAGGGAGAGAGCTCCTCGGGGTAGTCGAGGATGAAGGTCGGCTCGACCAGGGTAGGTTCGACCTTCTTCGAGAAGACGGTGTCCACGAGTTTGCCCCAGCCGGCCGTCTCGTCTTCATTGCCGATCGCTTCCGATAGAGCGTCGCGGTCGGTCAGCTCGTCAATGTCGATCCCGGCGTGTTCGAGGATGGCATCACGCAGAGTGACCCGACGCCAGGGCGCGGCGAGGCTGATCGTCCGGCCGTCACGCTCGATTTCGGCCTTGCCGAGCACCTTCTCGGCGACGCCCGAAACCAGCTCCTCAAGCTCGGCCGCCGTGTCGTTGTAGTCGGCGTAAGCCTCGTACCACTCGAGCATCGTGAATTCCGGGTTGTGCTTCATCGAGATGCCTTCGTTACGGAAGTCCTTGCCCAGCTCATAGACCTTGTCGATGCCACCGACCACGCAACGCTTCAGATAGAGCTCGGTCGCGATTCTCAGGAAGAGCTGGCGGTCCAGCGCGTTGTGATGGGTAACGAAGGGCCGGGCAAGGGCACCGCCATAAAGTGGCTGAAGTACCGGGGTCTCGACTTCGAAGAAACCGTGGTCATCGAGCCAGCGTCGAACCTCGCTCACGGTCCGGGCACGGATCCGGAAGACCTCACGCGAATCTTCGTTGGCGATCAGGTCGAGTTCACGCCGGCGGTATCGGGTCTCCGTGTCCTCGAGACCGTGGAACTTGTCGGGCGGGGGCCTGAGCGCCTTGGTCAGGACGACCCAGTCCTTCGCTTCCAGTGAAAGCTGGCCACGTCGGGTGACGATAGCCCTGCCTTCCACCCCGATGAAGTCACCGAGGTCGAGGTCCTCGAGCAGGTCGTAGGCCTCGCCAAGCACATCGGCCTTGGCGTGGATCTGGATCTGTCCGGACGCGTCCCGAAGATCGATGAAGGCAGCCTTGCCGTGTCCCCGGCGCCCCGTGATCCGCCCGGCTACCCGGTGGACCGAGTCGGTTTCGGCGCCCGCCTCGAGTCCCTCGTGGGCTGAAAGGACGTCGCCGATCTCTTCCCGGTCCGGGAAGGACGGCGGAAACGGGTTGACCCCGGCCGCGCGCAGCCGGTCCAGTTTCTCCCGCCGCTCGGCGAGGATGCCGGCGAAACCCTCGCCCGCACCAGCCTCCGGGCCGCTCTCCTGGTTCTCCGATTCAGACATTGCCGGTCACCCGACCCGGACCTCAGGCAGCTTCGATCTTGGTGATCTTGAACTGCTTTTCCGGACCCCGCGGGGCCGGAACGGTGACGATCTGGTTGACCTTGCCACCGATCAGGGCGGCCCCGATCGGAGACTCACTCGAAAGCTTGCCCTGGGCCAGGTCGGCCTCGGTCGAACCCACGATCTGGAACTTCTTCGAATCGCCGGAATCCTGGTCCTTGATGTGAACGATCGAGCCAAAGGAAACCTCGCTCTTGTCGGCGGAGCCTTCCTCGACCACGGTGGAACGGCGCAGGCGCTCCTCGAGCTGGACGATCTGGGCTTCGAGCTGGGCCTGCTCGTTCTTGGCGTCGTCGTATTCGGCGTTCTCGGAGATGTCACCGAAGTCACGGGCCTCCTTGATCCGATCGGCCACCTCACGGCGGCGCACGGTCGACAGGTACTCGATTTCCTCCTCGAGCTTCTTCAGACCTTCGGGCGTGATTTCAGACTGACGACTCACAGGTATCAACCTCTCTTGGGACTGCCGGGGTAACCAGCCCGGCCCTGAAAATGACGAACGCCCTGAGCGGCACCAAGGGCACCGGCAGGGCAGCGGACGGGCGATTATAACGAGGAGCGCGCTTTGTCCAGCGATTCCTTCACGACCCGGGCGAAGCGCTCCGGGTCCTCGACCTGCGGGTAATGACCGATTTGTGGCATCCGGACCACCGGCAGGTCAGGTCTCATCTCGAGCAGGCCTTCGAGAATGTCGGGCACGGCGACCGGGTCCTGCATCCCCCAGGCCAGCTGCAGGTCGCCGTCCCAGCGGGAAATCGCGCCGTGCCAGCGATCGGCATAGATCACCCGTTCGTCCATGTAGGAGACCAGCTTGTGACCGAGGCGATTGCCGTCGTTCCAGGTCATCAGGCTCCAGTAGTCGGCCGCGTCAGCATCAGTCATCGGATGCGCGACCCCGAAAACCGACGCGAACTGTCGCCGGAAGAAAGCCTCGTTGGAGAAGCGGGCAGCGAGCGGACCGAGGGGCCCCCGGAGCAGTTTCTGCGCGAGGGTCGGGTTCGAGCGCTCAACCAGGATCGAGCCATTGAAGAGCAGTACCCCAGCCAGCTCGAAGCGGAGTTCGCCGGCCAGATCGCGGGCAAGGAGTTCGGTCGCGACCGAAGCTCCGAAGTCATGCGCGCAGATGAAAGCGGGCTTGTCGTTCCAGCGGCGGCAGATCAGCTCCTCGGCCAGATCGGCCTGCCAGGAGAGCGTGTAGGAGTGTTCCCGCGGCTTGTCGGAGAAGCCGAACCCGAGAAAGTCGAAGGCGAGGATCGCCCGGTCGGGCATCAGGTCGACCAGGTACCGCCAGTCATACGAGCAGGTCGGGAAGCCGTGGAGCAGGACCAGCAGGGGGCCGTCCCCGTCCTGGAAGTAAGTGTGGATCTGGCGATCCCGGAATTCCTCCAGGCGACCCTTGAGGCGCCAGGTTTCGACTCGGTCTGAGACTGAACTCGCGGGTGTCACGCCGCGACCGGTTCCCCGTTGCGGATCCCGGCCACAATTTCGCGAGCCCGGTCGAGGCCGGCCGTCTGACAGAGCTCGTTTCGGGTGAGTTTCGGAACGTCGAGCTGATCGAGATACCAAGGGTAGAACTTGCGCAGGTACCGGCCGGCACGCTCCTCTCCGAGGTGTTCCTCAGCCCGGTCCATGATCCAGGCCAGTTCGTCCATCACCGATTCCCTGGTCGGCGGAACGACTTCCTGACCGGTCAGCTCGGCGAAGACCCAGGGGAATCCGAGCGAGCCGCGGGCGATCATGACGGCGTCCGCATTCGATTCCTCGTAGGCGACACGTGCCGCTTCGGCGCTGCTCAGCCCGCCGGAAATGATCATCGGCACGTCGATCGCCTGCGAGAGCTCCCGGGCCAGGGCGTAATCGGGCTGGCCTTTGTGACCCTGCTTCGCGACCCGGGGGTGAAAGCCGATTCCGGCGACCCCGGCCTCCTCGACGAGACGGATCGCAAGGTCATGTCCCGAGCGGTCTCCGGGCATCAGCCCCGAGCGGATCTTCACGGTCACCGGCAGGCCGCTGCCCTCTCCGGCCGCACGGGCGAGGTCGAGGGCGAGTTCCGGGTCGGACAGCAACTCCGCCCCCGCCCCGGTCTTGCGGACTTTCGGCACCGGGCAGCCCATGTTGATGTCGATCAGATCCGCCCCGGCCTCGGCGGCGATGCGAGCCCCGGACTCCATCGCCTCCGGCGAGTGCCCGAAGAGCTGGATCGAGACGGGATGCTCGTCGGGATGGATCCGGAGCAGTTCCTTCATCGTCTTCTCATTGCCGTAATGGAGCCCGAAGCTGGACACCATCTCGGACACGGCAAGTCCCGCCCCGAAGCGTTTCGCCTGAAGCCGCACGAACCAGTTCCCGATGCTGGCGAGTGGTGCCAGGAGAACACGGTTGGAGATCTCCACCCCGCCGATCTCGAATGGCTCAGTGAGTGGGGGCTGGGTTCGGGGCGTGGTGGTGGCGTCTTCAGCCACGGTTACCGCTGTTGCGTTCGTGGATGATGCGGAGACCCTTGAGGGTGAGAAGCTCGTCGATCTCGTCGATCACCTCCGAGTGGGGCACGATCGACTTGGCGTACCCGCCCGTGGCAATGAAACGCGCGTTGCCACCGAGCTCCTCGTTGATCCGGCGGGCGATGCCGTCGACCAGACCGGCGAAGCCGTAAAGGACCCCGACCTGGATCGCCTCGCGGGAGGAAGTGCCGATCGCCTTCTTCGGCTCCCCCAGGTCGATTCTCGAAATCCTTGCCGCCCGTTCGGTCAGGGCGGTCAACGAGATCTCGACGCCCGGAGCGATCGCGCCGCCGAGGTAGGCCCCGTCGGCCGAGACGGCGTCGAAGTTGATCCCGGTTCCGAAGTCGACCCCGACACAGACGTCACCGACCTCCTCATAGGCGGCGATCGCGTTTACGAGCCGGTCGGCTCCGACCTCGGCCGGATTGTCGATCTCGATCGCCATCCCGGTCCGGATTCCCGGTCCGACCAGCAGGCATCCCACGTCGAGGTATTTCTCAGCCAGATTGGTGTACTCGGCGCCCAGCGGCGGCACGACCGAGGAGACGACGAGCCCGTCGAGATCGTCGAACCCGGTTCCCTTCAGGGCCATCAGGCCGGAGATCCGCTCGGCCAGTTCGTCGCTGGTTGCCCCGGCCCGGGTCTGGAACCGCCAATGGCGGGTCAGCTCGGTGCCTTCAAAGGCGCCGAGATGGGTCTGGGTGTTGCCAACATCGATTGCGAGCAGCATGAACTCAGAAAGTGTGGCAGGAACAGGCAACACAGGTAGGCCCACCAGACGGAGCCCTCCCAACCACTCTCTGGTTTGAACGGGAGGGGCGGGTTCCTCGTGGAGGGCGGGTCGGGCCCCGCCCGACTTAGGATGTTCCCCATGAGCAAGGCGACGCTGTTCTCACTTCCCGGCTCCCACCCCGCGATCAGCGTAAAGCTGATGCTCGAGTTCAAGGGCATCGATTTCAAGACGGTCGACCTGATGCCACTGATTCACAAGGGTGTCCTGCGTGCCGCCGGTTTCCCGGGCACTACGGTTCCGGCCCTCAAGTTCAACGGCGAGAAGCTTCAGGGTTCGGTCGACATCGCCCGGGCCCTCGACCGGATCGTTCCCGAACCGCCCCTGCTCCCGCCCGACGAGGAGAGCCGCAAGAAGGTGCTGATGGCCGAGGCGTTTGGTGAAGCGGAACTTCAGCATGCGGTTCGCCAGATCCTCTGGAACGCGGTCCGTCGCCAGCCGAAGTCGATCGCCACCTTCCTCGAAGGTTCGAATCTGCCGCTGCCGCCGAAGATCGCCGCCTACACCAGCGGGCCGATCATCTGGGGCGAGTACAAGGTGAATGACTCGACCGACGAGAACGTCAAGGCCAATCTCGCCGCCCTGCCCGGTTGGCTCGACCGACTCGACACCTGGGTTGCCGACGGCACCCTGGGCTCGGACACACCGAACGCCGCGGACTTCCAGGTCGCGACCAGTCTCCGCCTGGCTGGCACCCTGGCTGACCTGCGGCCCTTCCTCACAGACCGCCCGGCCTACCGGGCGGCGCTCCGTACCGTCCCGGTCTACCCGGGCGCTGTGCCGCCGGCTCTCCCGTCGGAGTGGCTGACCCCGCTCAGGGAAGCGGCTGCGGCCCCTGCCTGAGCCCCTCTTCAGACCGCGAGGGTAGCCAGGTCGGCTTCCGGGTCGGCGAGGGCGACCAGATCGATCTCCTTGCCTGACTTGATCAGCTCGGCGATCGTGTCGCTGACATCCCAGATGTTTACGTTCATACCGGCCTGGACCCGGCCGTCCCTGAGCCAGAAGGCAATGAACTCTCGGGACTCCTTGCTGCCGCGGATCACGATCTCGTCCCACTCTGTGGCATAGCCGACGTATTCCATTCCGACGTCGTACTGATCGGAGAAGAAGTAGGGCAGATCGTCATAGATCACGTCATCACTGACCATCGACTTGCCGGCGGCGAGTCCCTGGCGACGGGCGTTGGCCCAGTGCTCGATCCGGATCCGGTCGCCGTAGAAGGGATGGAACTGGTTGGCGATGTCACCGGCCGCGTAGATTCCTTCGGCTTCGGTACGAAGACCGGCGTCGACCGGCACGCCGTTATGAAGATCGAGTCCGATCGCTTCGGCCAGCCCGGTTCGCGGCACGGCCCCCACGCCGACCACAACGAGGTCGGCCGGGATCTCGCCGGCGGTGGTCGTAACGCTGCTCACCTTGCCGTCGCCGAGGAAAGCCTCGACCCCGGTACCGGACTTGAAGTCCACCCCGTGCTCGAGGTGAATGTCGCGGTAAATCCCGCCGATCTCCGTCCCGAGCACCTTCTCGAGGGGAACCTCCTGCGGCTCAACCAGCGTCACCTCGCAACCCTTCTGGCGGGCCGAAGCTGCAACTTCGGAGCCGATCCAGCCGGCTCCGACCACAACCAGCCTGACCCCTTCGCGGAGACGCTCTCCGAGTTCGGCCGAGTCGGCCGCCGTCCGCAGGTAGTGGATCCCTTCAAGGTCCGCACCGGGGACATCGATCCGTCTCGGCTCGCATCCGGTCGCCAGCAGGAGCCGATCGAACGGCTCGGGATCTGACCCCTCGATCAGCACCGTCCGGTTCCCGGGGTCGATCCCGGAAACGAAGGTCGAGGTCCGCAGATCGATGCTCTTCTCGGCGTAGAAGCTCTCATCGTGAACCCAGGCGAGATCTTCCTTCTCACCCCGCAGGTAATCCTTGGAAAGTGGTGGCCGCTCATAGGGCCGCACCGGCTCCTCACCGATCAGGAGAATCTCGCCTCCGAACCCGGCTTCTCTCGCGCCTTCGGCCGCCCGCGCGCCGGCCAGGCTGGCCCCGACGATCACGATCCGCTCAATCTCACTCATCTCCGCCTCCGTTCAGATCCATACGTCGAACCTACTCCCCACCAGTAACCGGCACAAACCCTTCGGGTAGTTCAGCCCATCCAAGTCATCGGCTACTCAGGAGGAGAAGGCAATGAACCGGGCAACCCCAGCTTCAGATACGGCACCAAGGATGGCCGGTGCGGTTCTGCTGATATTGGTTTCCCTCGGAATCGCGGTAATCGGAATGGCGCTGATCGAGGGTGGCTTCGAGTTGGCTGGCACCGTCGTCTGGGGTTACAACGACAGTCCGCCCGGTGTTTATGTGATGTTCGGAGGGCTGTACGCGCTGGTCGGGTTCATCTTGTTTTTCGTCGCTGCCCTGCTCTCTTCGTTCTCCGTGATCCGGGTGGCTCCAGGAGCTTCGCGAACTGGCTGGAGACCGATTCTCGACCTCGCGGCAGCGGCGACCTTCGCGCTGGTGTCAATCTCGTTGTTGGTACTGGCGGTTGCTGCCGCGGTGATCACTCCACATGAGACGTCTTCGACTTCCGATGCAGTGACGTTCGCCCTGGTTGCGTTTGCGGCTTCCGTTCCGTTCGCCGCCCTCTCGGTCGCGCTCGCCAGGCACCTTTTCTCTTACAGGACAACTTCGCCGAGCAGCTCATGAAGCAATCCGGAGCGATAGTGGCTGGGATCGTCGTAGCCGCAGCGATGATGGCCGGTTGTGGCGAAGGAACCTCGAACCAGCCCGACCAGCCCGCCAATGAGCCGGACCCCGCTGTCGTCAAGGTCAATCGGCACGGACAACCGGTCGAGCCCCGGCTTACGGAACCGCAGAAACGCCAGATATACCGACTGGCCCGGGAGGATCCGCAGCTTCAGGAGATCCTGGATGGTCGGGATCCCGAATTTGTCCGAGCGGGGTACTGGACCGGCCAGAACGGAGAACTGCTCGGAGCCGTTATCGACATCCGGTTCAGGAATCCCGGGAACTACGTAATGGCCGAGTGGCCACGGATCGTGAATCAGGTCGAGATCTACGGGATCGTGGAGGACGAAGGATCCAGGGTGGTTCAGCCGCCGAAGCCGGGGGCCAGACCACGAATCGGTACTACTCACGTGACCGCTTCGGAGGTCGAAAAGATTTCGGTGCTCTTCGATCTCCGGCAGAAGAGAACCGCGGAAATCGTGACCATTGACGGAGGGCCTTCCGCGCTGATCGGATGAGCCGGGCTAACCTCCGGTCGTGACCGACTTTCCCGCTGCCGCGGCACTCTCACTCGATACCGATCTTTCGTCCTGTGTTCCCGGCGGGGGCGGGGACATCAATCGGGGTTGGCGGATCGAAACTTCTGGCGGCGACGTCTTCTTTGCCAAGAGCCGGCCTGGCGGGTCAGTGGTCGAGTTTGCGAACGAGGCGGCCGGGCTGCGGTGGCTGGGCGAGGTCGGGTCGCTGCCAGTGCCCCGCGTGGTTGCCGTCGTCGAAGACCAGAACGAGCCGGGACTGATCCTTGATTGGGTCGAGCCCGGGCCGCGGGGCGACGAGTCCGAACTTGGTCGCGGGCTGGCTCTCATCCATCAGGCAGGCGCAGAAGAATTCGACCAGTTGGCTCCCGGAGCGAGCGGAGACGAGATCCGCTTTGGCGCGGCGACGGTGCCGCTCTCGCCCGCTCCGGCCGAAGCAGGGTTCGCCGGGGTCTACGCGAAGCGGCTGCGCAACCTCTCCGCGCAGGCCTACGAGGAGGGAAGTCTCGGTTCCTCCGACCGCGAAGTGGTCGAGCAGGTCGCTGACCGGGCCGGGCAACTGGCCGGACCGGTCGAGCCTCCGGCCCGCGTTCACGGTGACCTCTGGTTCGGCAACGTGCTGTTCAGCGACGGCCGCCCCTGGCTGATCGACCCCGCCGCCCATGGTGGCCATCGGGAAATCGATCTGGCGATGCTCGAGCTGTTCGGCCAGCCCGGTCCCGGTTTCTACGAGGCTTACGAGGAGGTCAGCCCGCTGTCGGACGGCTTCCGGGAGAGGTTCGGTTTCTGGCAGCTCCAGCCGCTGCTGGTCCACGCGATCCTCTTCGGGGGCGGCTACGGCCGGAGCGCCGGGGTCACCGCCCGCGCCTGCCTGAGCTGATCGTCCCGCCCTGCAACTACCGAGAAACGATTTGTTTATGACTCGGGCAGAGGGGTAGGCAGTGGCTCATGATCAAATCTCCCCCCGGGAAAGCTCTCCTCGTCTCCGTCCTCGCGACCCTGGCAGTTGCCCTGACCATCCCGGCGACCTCGTCGGCGTGGGCACCCGCAAGCTCCGCCACTATCCACCCCGGCGTCCAGACCTACACCGAAGGCGGCCAATGCACGGCCAACTTCGTCTTCCAGAACGGTTCGGACGTCTACGTCGGCCAGGCCGCCCACTGTTCCGGTACCGGTGAAGCCACCGACACCGATGGCTGCCAGGCCGGCGCCCTGCCGATCGGCACCCCGGTCGAGGTGTCCGGCGCCAGCCAACCCGGCACCCTCGCCTACAGCTCCTGGAACACCATGCACGCCAACGGTGAAGCCAACGAGACGACCTGCGCCTTCAACGACTTCGCGCTCGTCAGGATCCACCCCTCGGACGTCGGCAAGGTGAACCCCTCAATTCCCGGTTACGGCGGACCGACCGGCCTCGGCGGACCGGGCGGACTCGGCTCGACCGTGTACTCGTGGGGCAACTCTTCGCTTCGCCAGGGCATCCGGCAGCTCAGCCCGAAGCAGGGCATCGTGCTCAGCAACGACGCCAGCGGCTGGAGCCACAACGTCTTCACCCTGACTCCCGGCGTTCCCGGCGATTCAGGCAGCGGTTTCCTCAACCGGACCGGTCAGGCCTTTGGCACCCTCAGCACCCTGCAGCTGCTGCCGACGGTCGGCGCCAACGGTGTCGGCGATCTCGGCCGGGAGCTGGCCTACCTCAAGGCCAACGAACCGACCTTCGCCGCTACCCAGCTCGTCAACGGCACCGAACCGTTCAAGCCGAATCTGGTCGGCGCCATCCTCGGCAGCTGATCCGACCCGCCCATCCCCGCGCGATCCCAGACGCGAAACGCCCCGATCACCCCCGGGG
>JAEZIQ010000046.1 GCA_023436605.1 Actinomycetes bacterium
CAAGAAGCGTCTCGGTGACGCGCAGTGGTTCCCAGCGAACACCTTCGCGTCACCGAGCAGGCGAATCAGCTCGGCCAGCCCCCAACAAGAGCTGCCGTTTCCGGCCGTCGATGTGGCCAGCGGACGGCTGGTGTTCCTGCGCCGCCCGAGATGGGCCCCCGGGCAGACCGGCATCCGGCTGGATTCGATACCTTTTCTGGCGTGAATCGTGCTCGTAACAGCCTCGTTGCCCTTCTGACCACGCTTTTCGTCATGGCGCTGCCCGCCTATGCGGCTGCCGCCGATGGTGTCGGCACCGCTGGCCGGGTCGATGACCGTTACATCACCTTCTTCTGCTTCGGTGTGATCGCGTTCTTCGCGATCCTCGTCACGGTCCTCTCCCTGATCCAGGGCCGCCTCGACGCCAAGAAGGACCAGCGTCGGCACGACCTGGACCGCTTCAATTCCTAGGACTTAGCTGCAGTCGGGCCGGTCTTCGCCGGCCCATTCGGCCCGCCCCAGGCGGGGCGAAGCTCGCCGACTGCAGTTAAAGATGCCAGTAGGTGCTTTGGATTCTTCGGATCTGGCCCAGGCGTTCGGTCCAGCCGTTGTCTCCGACTTCGGGGGCGGGCGTGTCGCCTTCCAGGTCGGGGGTGAAGCCGCCAAGGCCGGCGAGGACGGCGTGGTCAAGGAGGGGCAGGGTGTTCGGGTTGTAGCCGCCTTCGTGGAGGGCGACCAGACCGATGCCCCGGCTTGCCGCGAACTCGGCTGTGGCCTTTGCCATCGCGTAATAGCCCGCCGCGGTCAGGTTCTGGCTGGCGAGCTGGTCCGCAACGTGGCCGTCCTGACCGGCGGAAACGATCAGTAGGCCGGGATCAAACTGTTCGAGGATCGGTCCGGCGATCGCCTCGAATCCCTCGAGGTGGTCGCGGTCGCCGGAACCGGGTGGCATCGGCAGGTTGACCGTGAACCCCCTCCCCTCTCCGATGCCGACCTCGTCGAGCCAGCCGCTGCCGGGATAGAGCGGCCACTGGTGGAACGAGATGAAGAGGATCGAGGGATCGTCGTAGAGGATGTCCTGGGTGCCGTTACCGTGGTGGACGTCCCAGTCGAGCACGGCCACCCGCGGAACTCCCAGAACCTCCCGCGCGTAGCGGGCCGCGACCGCGGCGTTGCTGAAGAGGCAGAAACCCATCGCCCGGTCGGCGGTGGCGTGATGACCGGGCGGACGGACGATCGCAAAGAGCGAATCGGCCTTTTTCCCGGGGCCGGTCACCGCGTCGACTGCGACCAGGGCCGCACCTGCCGAACGAAGGGCGACCTCATAACTCTTCGGGGAAGCGACCGTGTCACCGTCGAGCCAGGTGGGGCCGTTCTCGGCCGCCACGCGCACGTTCTCGACATGCGACTCGGTGTGGGCGCGGTGAAGGTCCTCGACCTCGGCTTCGCGCGAATCGAGGATGGGCAGATCGTGGTCGCGGCTGTCGTTACCGAGACGCTCGATCACTCCGGGAAAACGCCCGGCATTTTCGGGGTGGCTTCCGGTCTCGTGCCCGGCCTGCTCACGAAGAAGGACTAGCCCGGTCTTCATCCGCCGAGCCTGAAGCCGGTCAGCAGACGCTTCTCGCTCTCCCCCTTGACCTCGGCCACCACTTCGATGTGATCGGCCAGCGGGGTGTCCCGAATCTTGGTCGCCAGCAGGTCGTCCACCTGGAAGATGCCGGCCGAGTTATTGAGTTCGATCTCGAGCCGGATCGGGCGGTTCTCGCCGGCCGAGATGTTGACCTGATCGATCGCCGCGGCCGAGATCGAGTGGATCCCTTCCTGTCCTGCCTGAAGCGGAACCCGGGTGCGGCCCTCGGCCATGTCCAGTGCGTCGGCGACCCGGACGATGCCGGCCTCCACCGTGTAGGGCTGACCGCGGCGCCGGTGACCAATGATCGCGTGGAGCACCTCGGCCATCACGATCGACTTCTCCGGTTCGTCGTAGATGCCGTCGAGCAGCCGGGGCAGCGCTTCGCGGGCGAGAAAGAGGCTGTACTCCTCGTGGTCGGCCCGGTGGATCGACATGCCGACGTCATGAAGCAGGGCGCCACCGGCAACCACCACTTCGACGTCCCGTTCAGTCATCCCGTGATCGGCGACCATCGCGCCTTCGACCCCACCCTTGTCGAGCAGGCGGGTCAGTCGCAGGGCGATGTTGAGCACGATCTGCATGTGAACCCAGGAGTGATCCGACATGCCGAGCCGCTCGGCATGGGTCTGGGCCATGTACCACCAGGTCCGCACCTGGTCGTCACGGTTCACCGCGTCGAGGAACTTCTCGAGCTTCCGGTTGCCGCGAGTCGGAGCTTTGATCCGGACCGACCGGATGCCTTCCCGGGAGTGCATCGCCGGTGCCTGTTCCTCCGGAGCGGGGGCGCCGACTTCCATTTCGTCCTCCGGGTCCGGCTGCCGGGTCCGGGTCAAGATGGCTCCCCGCCCGCAACCAGGTTCTCGCGCTCGGCCAGCCAGTAACGGCTCGCCGGCAGGTCGGCCACGGCGGGCTCGACCTTTACGCCAAGCCCCTCCGCCAACGCGGCGTGCCCGACCAGGATCCCGGGGAGGTTTCTGGCCAGTGGCCCTTCCGCCCCGAACCAGGCAGAGATGTCATCGCTGGTCTGGCCAAGGATCGCCTCGATTCCCTTGCGGGCCTCGCGAGCTCCGATCCGGTGTCCGCAAAGCCGCTCGACCACCGCCGCTAGAGGCGAAACGACCAGCACCCTTGACGCTTCGGGCGGCAGCATCGAGGCGATGCCCCTGGATGCGCCGATGATCGCGGCCTCGAGCTGGCCGGGCCGCGGAGGATCCTGAAAGCGGGCTTTGCTGGTCATGGTTGAAGCGCCGACCGGACGAGAGCCGATCCAGGCCGGGACATCACCCGGGCGTCCGACCGCGTATCCGATTGCCTTCTCGCCGATCGAGGCGACCGCGACCGGATCCGGAAGTGAACCGCCAGCGGGAACCGTGGCCCCGAGGAAGTTCGCAGCGGCCCAGTCGCGCCGGGTCGGAACCCGGATCGGACCGACGCCGATCGCGTCGGCGACCCGGTCGAGCAGCCGGATCAGGCGGGAACCCCTCAGCGACGGAACCGCAATCACCTCGACCTGATCGACACCGTGGTCCCGGGCACATTCGACCTCGGTCATGATCAGGGCGCTGAGGCGGTCGAGGCCACCGACCGTTGCGGTGACCGAGTGACGGCGGTCGACGATGCGCCGGGCAGAGCCGGATGTGACCTCCGACAGCGAGAAACGCGTGGAGCGGAGAGAGATTTCAATGGCCCCGAGAATCAATACGGGCCAATGTTAAAGCCTTACTGACCGCAGACCGGCCACTGACCCGGACCGGAACGCTCGTAGAGGAGCGCCGCCCGGTAATCCTGCTCGGCTTCGGGCGCTTCGGATGGGAGACCCTTGCCGCCGACCGATTCCCAGGTGTCGGGATGAAACTGGTACTTGCCGTGGTAAAGGCCGTTCGAGGAAACGATCTTCGGGTCACCGCCGGATTCGCAGGCCGCGATCGCCTCGAGGGTCTGGCGACTGACCGACCCGGGCAGATCGCCGAACTCCTCCTTCTGTTTCTCCGCCTGAAGTTCAGACTCGACCTTCTTTTCCATGGCTTCCCGCTGCCGGTCGGCGACCCGTTCGGCCGCGTCGGCCCGGGCGTCGTCGACCATCGAGCCAAACTGGAAAATGACCCCGAGCGGGGTTTCGGAGGTAACGGCCGCGGCGACAGCGACATCTGGTCCGGACCGGCCGGAGTCGTTGCCGGACCGGTCGAGGACCAGGTTCCCGGCGATAATCAGGACCCCGATAAGCGCCAGGATCGTCAGTGAGTTTCGCGTAGTAAGGATGAAAGCTCCGTTTTGTTAGCAAACACTCATATCAGTTCGGGCAGCACGTCGCAGTCCGGCTGGCAGCTCCTGCGCGAAGGGTTCCCCGATCGCCCGGAGCTCGGACCGGCCCTTTCGAGAGTGTTGCTGGAACAGGTCGCGGGCGGCATCAGGCCCGCGACGGTTCGGTTGAGTCGACCCGGAAGGGTGGTCGCCTTTGGACGACGGGATGCCGTCTCCCCCGGCTACCGGGCGGCTGTCGAGGCCGCCGCTGAAAAGGGGTTTCCGGGGATGGAGAGGCTGTCCGGGGGCCGGGCGGCGGCCTTCACCGAGGGCGCGATCAGCTTCACGCTCACCCTGCCTGACCCCCGGCCCGCCGAGCGAACCAATCAGCGCTTCGAGCAATGGACCGGGCTGGTCAGGGACGCCTTCACCGACCTCGGTGTGGACGCACGGATCGGTCCGGTGGCTCGCGAATACTGCCCGGGCGAGTTCAGCGTCAACGCTGGCGGACAGATCAAACTTGCCGGGGTTGGCCAGAGGATGATCAGGGGCGCTGCTCACATCGGCTTCGTGATCCTGGTCAGTGGGACAGACCTGGTCTCAGAGGTTCTCGAGCCCGTCTACGAACGGCTGGGACTGGAGTTCGACCCGGCCACGGTCGGCAGCCTCGAGGACGTTTCGCCTGGAATCGGACGCGACGACGTCGAAGCTGCCCTGCTTCGAAGGCTTCGCGGCCTGACCGGCCCCGATGGCCCGGTGCTGGAGCAGGTTGACCTTGACCGGGAGACTTTCGAGGAAGCCGAATCGCGCGCCGCGAGTTTCAGCTCGAACCGGAATTCCTGACTAGGCTGGCCCCATGGATCCCGAATCAAACGGCAGACCCTCCGAAGAAGAGCTCGAGATCGAGGCCGAATCCGGCGGGCCCGGCTCGCTGGCTGGCCGGCTGGTCGGTGCCGGAACCGGCCGAGCGAGAAGGATGGTCGGTGCCACCGGGATCGATCAGGCACTGGAATCAGCGATCGAAGATGCGATCGTTCGGGCTATCGAGAGCGAAGCCGTCGAGCGCTCGGTCACAAGAATCATCAACGGACCGCTGATCGAGAACGCGGTCCGCGACGCGATGACCAGCCCGGCCGTCGAGCAGGCCCTGAACGAGATCGTCGATTCCGAAATGATCGACCGTCTCTGGGCGCGAATCCTCGAAAGCGACGAAACCCAGAGGCTGATCGAGCGGATCGCCGAAGCGCCGGAAGTGCGGGCCGCGATCGCTTCCCAGGGGCTCGGTCTGGTCGATGATCTCGGGCGTGGCGTCTCGCGAGTCACCAGATCTCTCGATTTCATCCTCGAGCGGATCGCCCGCCGGGTCCTCTTCCGCAAGCAGAGGGACGTCCCCACCGACCGGGTCGGCCTGGCAACCAGGCTGCTGGCGCTGGGCATCGACGCGATCATCGTGAATCTCGTCATGGTCAGCTCGACCGCCCTTCTGGGCCTCATTGCCGCCGCGTTCAATGTCGATTTTGGTGAGTTGGACAGTGCCGCCTACGCCGTCGGCGGTGCGGCCTGGCTCGGACTCGGCTCCCTCTATCTATTCGTGTTCTGGGCGCTCTCGGGGCAGACCCCGGGCATGCGTTTTCTCGACATCCGGATCGAACACGATGGCGAGCGGGTGATCGGACCACGAAGGGCCTTCAGGCGACTGGTCGGCTTCTGGCTGGCCGCAATTCCGCTCTGCCTCGGTTTCCTCGGAGTGCTGACCAGGCTGGACCGACGCGGATTCCACGACCGCCTCGGCCGGACGATGGTCTATTACATAAACCCGGCTGGACCGAATCAACCTCACCTCCAGGCGGTTATTGATCCGATGGAGGAATCCACGCCCGTCGCAGACCCGGTCGAGCAAACGATCACGGCTGAAAAGCCGGTAGGTTTCCCATAGGGCCTGTCTCGGGAGGTGAGGAGGCCAGGGAAAATATGTGTCAAGGGAGGATCGTCTTGTTCTTGAACCGCGTCTTTGCCGTGCTCGCCTGCGCCACGGCCTTCTTCGTTGCGGGAACCGCTTCAGCCGCTGCCGATCCGGCACCGGAACTGCCGGCCGGACCCGTTCTCCAGAAGGCCGACTGGCCGAATGACCCGAACTTCGCCCGGTGCGAGCTTCAGGACCCGGTTTCCGGCTGCCAGGACAGCGAACAGTGGAACCTCTACGGTCCGATGGACGGCCTCTGCCTCGCTCCCGGAGGCGCGGTCTTCGATCAGCCTCGTCCCGATGGCGGCCTGCCCTGCTGGGCCCGCAACGCAACCGACCCGGAGAGCTCGTCGGGCGTCAACATGACCGGCGCCTGGGCCCAGGGGAATGTGGGTCGCGACGACATCCTGATCGCCTACATCGAGGGTGGCGTGAACTACAGCTCGAACGGAATCAAGGACGGGCTGAACGCGATCTATCTGAATCCGGGTGAGCTGCCCTACCCGCAGGGCTGGGACGGCCAGGACCTCGGCCGCTACGACTTCGACGGCAACGGCCAGTTCGACATCCGCGACTACGCCAAGGATCCCCGGGTCAATCCCGAATGCCCGGAGTCGACCCCCCAGTTCACCACCTACGAGGAAGGCACCACCCGTGGTTGCGCCGAGAACGGCACCCACGAGTACCTCCATCAGGTGAACATCGGTGGCCCCCTGACCAAGTACCTCTCGCCGGAGGACCTGATCGCCGTCTTCGGCACCTGCGAGATCGTCAACAACCGGCTTGGTTCCTGCCCGACTGACGGCAAGTTCGACAACGACGGCAACGGCTACCCGAACGATATTTCCGGTTGGAACGCCTACCACCACAACAACGACCCGCAGACCGAGGACCGGGCGTACGGGCACGCCTCCGGCCTGATGGGCGAAATGGGTGGCGAGGCGAACAACAACTTCGCGGGCGTCGGCAACTGCCGCGACTGCCGTGTGGTCCCGGTCAAGTCGGGTGCCGAATCGGTCGGCAAGGCCGACGGACTCGCCCCGGCGATCACCTACGCCGCCGACCTCGGCGTCGACGCGATGTCGACCGTAGTCGTCTCATACGCCTACTCGAGCGCTCTGCGCGAAGCGGTCAAGTACGCGGTCGAGCAGAAGGGCATCCTGATGTCGATGGACTCGAATGACTTCGACTCCATGGACCACACCGACGGCCATCTCTTCGACGACGTCTTCCCCGGCAACGGCCTGGTTCAGGACGTCGAGGGCAAGGACGCGAAGTCATTCCGCGGACGCTCGAACGTGACCAGCTACGGCACCCATTCGATCTTCTCCGGCGGCGAGACCACCACCTCGGGCGCGACCCCCTTCCAGGCCGCTTTCCTCGGCATGGTCCAGTCGGCTGCTCTCAACGCGGTCGACGACCCGAGCAACCCTTACAAGCGCCGCCTCACGCCAAACGAGATCAAGCAGGTGCTGATCAACACGGCAAGCGAGATCCTGCCGCAGCGCGACCATCCCGACGTCGCCAACCAGTGGCCCGGCAACCCCGGTTCGAAGACCGACTCGACCCACACGGCATGGTCGACCCAGTACGGCTACGGCCGGGTCAACATCGGCAAGGCGACCAAGCTGATCATGGACGGAAGGGTCCCCCCGACCGCCGACATCGACTCACCCGAGTGGTACAAGTACGTCGACCCGACTCGCCAGAAGCAGCTCCAGATCAGGGGCAAGGTCGCCCCGTCCGCCTGGGGCTCGCAGGGAATCGAGTGGACGCTCGAGTGGGCGCAGGGTGCCGACCCGGACGACGGTGATTTCAAGACGATCTCGACCGGCAAGGCCGCCAAGTCCGGTGTGCTCGGCACGCTCGACCTGAAGAAGCTCTCGGCCGCCGCGGCGAAGGCCGACCCGGCCGAGAACGTGATGCCCCCGAACGGTCCCGAGCAGTACACCGTCACCCTTCGCCTCCGGGCCCGGGATGGCAACGGCCTCAAGGGCGAGGACCGGCGTTCGATCGGTTCACGAGCCGACAAGGACATGGTCCAGGGCTTCCCGAAGTCGATTGGCACCGAGATGAGTGCTGCTCCGACCTTTGTCGACCTCGGTGGAAAGCGTCAGCTCGACCTGGTCTTCGGAACCATGGACGGGACCGTCCACGCGGTCCAGCCCGACGGTTCGCAGGCCCCCGGATTCCCGGTCTACACCCGCCAGCTTCGACAGATCGACCCGAACAATCCGCAGGGCTTCGACAGCGAGGCCTACCGCAAGGTCGAAGCGCTGCGCGAAGCGCGCGACCCGATCAGCGGTATCGCCGTCGGTGACCTCGACGGCAATGGCTCCCAGTCGATCGTGGCCACCACGACCAGTGGTTGGATCTACGTCTGGAGCGCCGGTGGCAAGCTTCGTGACGGATTCCCCGTCCACGGCGACGACCAGTACAACACCCTCCCGGTGCCGACTCCGGATTCCGGTTGTCGGCGCTGTCGACTGCCGGTCCGCGGCAACTGGTCCGCCCCCGCTCTCGGCAACCTCGAGGGTGACGGGAAGCTCAACATCCTGATGTCGAGTTACGACGGCCACGTCTACGCCTTCCGGGCCGACGGCAGCTCCGTGCCGGGCTGGCCGGTCGAGGTGAAACTGCCGCAGGCGATGAAGGATGCGATTCCGGCGGGCAACTACATCCGCGACGCCAAATTGATGATGACCCCGGCGGTGGGTGACGTGCTCGGCACCGGCAAGGACCAGGTGTTCCTGCCCAGCTTCGAGTGTGATGCCGGCGCCAACCGTACCTTCGCCTACGGGATCCATTCCCAGGGCAACAACAATCCGGATGGCCCGTACCTGGCTGGCTGGCCGGTCCGGATGGGATCGATCGCCGGCTGCTACTCGCAGTCGATCGACTTCGTCCAGGAAGGCGGGAACGCCGCCTCGATCGCCGACGTTGACGGGTCCGGCACCCTCCGGGTGGCAATCACCCCGGTGGCCGGCGCCCCGCTCATCCTCAATGGGGACGGCAGCACCTTCAAAGGCATGACGCCCGGTTGCGCCTCGGCACCGTGTAACGGCTACGCGCCGTACTACAACTCCGATGCGATCACTGTCGGTGTGACCAGCCAGTCGGCCTTTGGCGATCTGAACGGTGACGGCAAGCCGGAGTTCATGCAGCCGACCGCGGGTGGTGCGACCCTGACCGGGTCGCTGAACCTGGCGGGACAGGCCGCCCTCCCCCACGTTTTCGATCAGGCCTGGGACCCGGTATCCGGGGCGGTGCTCGAGAACTTTCCCACCGACCAGGACGGTTTCCCGTTCTACGTGTCGCCGGTCGTGGGCAATCTGACCGATGACGGCAACCGCTCGATGGTCACCTCGAATGACTCCTACTGGATCCACGCCCGAGGTCCGGATGGCAAGGAAGCGCCCGGATTCCCGAAGTGGACCGGGCAGTGGACCTCCTTCGGCGGCGCTCTCGGCGACGCGAAGTTCGACGGCCAGCAGTACCTGGCCTACGGTACCCGCGAGGGTCAGCTCTTCCTCTGGAAGGTCGGCGGCAAGCCGTCGATGAATGACCAGTGGTGGCATTACCGCCACGACGAACACAACTCGGGCCGCTACGGCAACGACACCCGCCCCCCGGCCGGCGTCAAGTTCGTGGTCAAGCGCTCGAAGAAGTCAGCTGAGATCACCTGGCGCGCGTCCGGTGACAACGGCGTGAGTGGCGGCAAGGTGGCCTCCCTTCAGGTCTACAGGTCGAACCAGAAGATCAGCCTTTCGAAGCTCGGCCAGCGTATGAAGTCGCCGGCGATCGCGGATCCGAACGGGCAGCAGAAGGTCCGCGTCAAGCTGGCTCCGAAGAAGAGCCTCTACATCGCGGTCCGCCAGCGTGACGCCGCCGGCAACTGGTCCTCGCTCAGCCGCTTCAAGGTCAAGCCATTCAAGAGCTTCAACCTGAAGAAGCAGAAGCAGATCTGCCGCAAGAAATTCAACCCTCGCGGCAAGAAGGGTGCGGCCAAAAGCAAGGCGGCCAGCAAGCGTCAGAAATGCATCCAGAAGGCCGTAAAGAAGTCAAAGCAGGTCAAGAAGCAGAACACCCAGCGTTCGTAGCTGCTGTTTCCCTTTTCACCGCACTATGCCGTGAAAAGGGAACAGCGCCTGATGGAAGGGCCCCTCGACGAGGGGCCCTTCTTATTGCACGGGGCCGCCCGGGGACGAGTGCCTAGATGCGGCCCGCCGCAAGG
This sequence comes from Actinomycetes bacterium, assembly GCA_023436605.1. GTDB lineage: Bacteria > Actinomycetota > Thermoleophilia > Solirubrobacterales > 70-9 > 67-14. Next base: position 10,054 of record JAEZIQ010000046.1, read on the forward strand.
AGGCGGCGGAGGAACTTCTGGGTTTCGGGCTTCTCCGGATTGGAGAGGATCCTTTCCGGAGTTCCCTGTTCGATGATGCGGCCTTCGTGGAGGAAGGCGACCTCGTCGGCCACCTCCCGGGCGAAGCTCATCTCGTGGGTGGCGAGCAGCATGGTCATCCCCTCCTGCTTCAGGTCGCGGACCGCGTCGAGCACGTCACCGACCAGTTCCGGATCGAGGGCGCTGGTCACCTCGTCGAGCAGCAGGGCCCGTGGCCGGCCGGCGAGGGCGCGACAGAGCGCGACCCGCTGCTGCTGACCGCCGGAGAGTTCGTCGGGCCGGTCCTGCTCGCGACCCCCAAGTCCGAAACGCTCGAGCAGGGCGCTGGCCTGATCGCGCGCTTCCCGGCGGCTGATTCCCTGGGCATGAACCGACCCGAGCGTGACGTTCTCGATCACGTTCATGTGGGGAAACAGGTTGAAGGACTGGAAGACGAAGCCGAGTTTCCGGCGTACCTCGACCGGGTCGACCGAAGGGTCAGTGATTACTTCGCCATCGAGGAAAATGTCTCCGTCATCGATCTCGACCAGCAGGTCGATGCATCTCAAGAGGGTCGATTTGCCGGACCCCGAGGCACCGATCAGGGCGATCGCCTCATGCTCACGGAGGGTGAGGTCGATCCCGCCGAGCACCTGGCGTTCCCCGAAGGCCTTGGTGACTCCCTTGATCTCGATGACCGAGCTGCTTCCGCTCATGAGTTGATCTGCTCCCGGGCAGTGACGTGATCGAGGATGCGGGCCATCGGGATGGTCACCGCGAGATAAAGCAGAGCCGCCGCCAGGAGCGGGGTGTAATTGAAGGTCGAGGACGCTTCGATCTGGGCGATGCGAAACGCTTCGCTGATACCGAGGATCGAGACCAGGGCGACGTCCTTCTGTAGCGAGATGAAGTCATTGAGAAGCGGCGGCCGGACGCGGCGGATGGCCTGGGGAACGATCACATGCCTCAGGGTCTGCGCTCGGGTCAGACCGGTGGCCAGACCGGCGTCGAACTGGCTCGGATGAATCGAGGCGATACCTGCCCGGTAGACCTCGGCAACGTACGAACTGTACGCCAGCGACAGGGCTATACCGGCCAGGATGATCGGATCGGTGGGAAGGCCTTCCAGCCCCAGGGCCGGAGTTCCGAAACCAACGATGTAGACCAGGAGGATGACCGGCACACCGCGGAAAACGTCGCAATAGATCGCGGCCAGGAACCGGAACGGGAAGAACGCCGGGTTCTTGCTGGTCCTCACGACGGCGATCAGCAAGCCGAGGATCAGCACGATGACCTCGACCACGAGGAACATCTTCACGTCGAGCCAGAAGCCGCGGAGGATGTCGGGGAAGGAGGTCCTGAACGCCTCCGCGGAGAAGAACTGCTCCCGGACGTCGGGCCAGCCGCTGCTGGTCAGAACGAGTACCGCCAGCCCTCCGAGAACGAGTACCGAAGAAAGTCCGGCGATCGCCTGACCGCGCCGCGCCTTGGCCTTTCTGGCCTTTTCGCGGGCTGCCCGACGATCGCCGGTTCTGCTTTGAAGTGGCGCTTCCGAGGTCAGACCGTCAGACC
>JAEZIQ010000109.1 GCA_023436605.1 Actinomycetes bacterium
GGGCCGCGGCGCCTCCAACGCGAAGTTCAAGTCCGAGACCGGGTGGGCTCCTTCGATCCCCAGCTGGCGTCAAGGCTTCTTCAGAGCCATTTAGGATTTAGAGGGTGCAGCACCGGGGCCTGCCGACGCTGGTCTCGCAACAAGGGCTAGCGCGGCTTCGCCGTTAGAAGAGGGACTGGTGGCCGCTTGGGGTTGGTAGGCCGAGGTGTTCGAAGGCGGCGGGTGTGAGGACCCGGCCGCGGGGAGTTCTTTTCAGCATTCCCAGTTGGAGCAGGTACGGCTCGAGGACGTCTTCGATCGTGTCCTGCTCCTCGCCGATCGCAACGGCGATCGTCGATAGCCCGACCGGACCGCCGCCGAAACGGTTGGCGATCAACTCCAGCAGGGCGCGGTCGGAGCGGTCGAGCCCGGCCCTGTCGACCTCGAGCATCTCCAGGGCGGCGTCGGCCATCTCGGCATCAACTGTCCCCGTGCCCTTGACTTCGGCGAAGTCGCGGACCCGTTTGAGCAGGCGGTTGGCGACCCGGGGGGTGCCACGCGAGCGTTCGGCGATCGCCAGTGCACCGCCGGCGTCGATCTCGACCCCGAGGATTCCCGCCGACCGAACCACGATCTTCGAGAGATCGGGAGCCGAGTAGTACTCGAGACGGTGGGAAACACCGAAGCGATCCCTGAGCGGCGTGGTGAGCAGTCCGCTCCGAGTCGTCGCTCCAATCAGCGTGAATGGGGGTAGTGGCAGGGTCACGGTCTGCGCCCCGGCCCCCTGCCCGAGGACGACTGGAAGTTCCCCATCCTCCATCGCGGGATAGAGCGTTTCCTCTACCGCCCGGCCCAGGCGGTGGATCTCGTCGATGAAAAAGACACTGCCCGGCTCGAGTGAAGTGAGAAAAGCGGCGACATCGCCCTTTCGTTCCAGGGCGGGACCTGCCGTCTGGACAAGGGGCACTCCCATCTCGGCGGCAACGATGTTGGCGAGCGAGGTCTTGCCGAGACCGGGCGGCCCGGCCAGCAGCACGTGGTCCAGCGGCTCACCACGGCGGCGGGCAGCCTCGATGAAAACCGCGAGCTGGTCGGTCACCTGCTTCTGGTTTACGAAATCGTCGAGACCCTTCGGCCTCAGCGACTGGTCGAGTTCGCGGTCGGGTTGATCGGCCCGTGCGTCATGGACCCGGGGTTCTGCCCCCTCGGGCAGGTCGGCCTCGACCCCGAGGTCGATTCGTTTGCCACCGAAGTCAGGCAGGTCGCTCATGACCGGATCTCAATGCGGGTTCGTTCACCACACACAGGGTCTCACTCTCCCCGGCCAGAAGCGGCTGCGCGCTTCAGGGCAGCACCGATCAGCTCCTGCGGATCGTCACCGTCGCCTACGCCGTCGAGGAGCTGTTCGGCTTCCAGGGGGGCGTAGCCGAGATTGATCAGACCGTCGCGAGCCAGCGAACGGGCATCGGAGGAGGCCGGGGCGATCGTCTCCCCCGCTTCCTCGGCAACCGAAGTCACCTTGTCCTTGAGCTCAAGGATGATCCGCTCGGCGGTTCGCTTGCCGATGCCGGGAACCGCCTGGAAGCGCTTCGCGTCACCGGCGATGATCGCCCTGGTCAGTTCGCGGTGCGGACCACCGGAAAGCGCCGCGATCGCGACCTTCGGGCCGATGCCACTGACCCCGATCAGCATGTTGAAAAGGTCGCGCTCCTCCTCGGAGGAAAAGCCGTAGAGCAGCAGACTGTCGTCTCGACTGATCGTCTCGGCATGAAGAAATATCTCCTGGCCGGCGGCCGGGACCGAACGAAGAGTCTCCGAACTCACGGTCAGCCGGTAGCCCACTCCGGCGGCCTCGATGACCACGTGATCGGAACGCCGGACCAGGACTTCGCCGCGGACGGTGGCGATCAACTTGCCACCCGCATGGCCGCAGTGGACCCGGCCAGTGCGGCCTCGGTCGCGTCCCTGTGGCCCGCGGTCCCACCGTGGCAGATCGCCACGGCCAAAGCATCTGCCGCGTGGTCCGGCTGCGGCACTTCATTCAGGTTGAGCAGAGTCGCGACCATCTTCTGCACCTGCCGCTTGGCGGCGTTGCCGGAACCGCAGACCGCGGTCTTGATCGCCTGGGGCGTGTAGGTGTAACAGGGCACCTGGGACTGGGCAGCGGCAAGCATCGACACTCCGGAAGCCTGACCGACCTTCATCGCCGATCCCACGTTCTTGCCGAAATACAGGTCTTCGATCGCCAGAGCGACCGGCTGATGCCACTCGATCAGACGCGAAAGGGCCGAGTGGATCTCGCTCAGTCGCCGCTCAAGGGGGTCACTCGAGCTCGTCTCGATCACTCCTCCGTCGAGGGCCGCCATGTGACCGCCCTCGATCCTGACCACGCCAAACCCGAGATTGGCCGTCCCGGGATCAATGCCCATCACCACTCTCATACATCCCTATTCAACGCCCCCCATCGGACGCCTCTTTTGGGGCAGAGCCCCTCCCAACCATTCCTTGCTTCCAATGGGAGGGGCGGGTTGATCAAGGAGGCGGGGCGAAGCTCGCCGACTGAAGTTAAGTGGCCAGTTTTTCGAGGATTTCCTCGGGAATGTCGAAATTGGCGTGGACGTCGTTGACATCGTCCTGATCCTCGATCGCATCGAGGAGCTTGATCAGGGTTCCCGCTTCGGACTCCCCGATCTCGACCGTGTTCTTCGGGATGACTTCCAGTCCGGCGGATTCGATCTCGATGCCGTCGGCTTCGATCGCCTGCTTGACCGCGGTCAAATCGGTCGGTTCGGCCAGCACGCGGAGCTTGCCGTCTTCTTCGACCACGTCGCTTGCACCCGCGTCGATGGCGCCCATCAGGTCGTCTTCGCTGTGTGACTCGCCGTCGACCACGACCACACCGAAAGTCTCGAACATCCAGGCGACCGAGCCGGGCTCACCGAGGCTGCCGCCGTGTTTGGTGAAGGCGTGGCGCACTTCGGCGCTGGTCCGGTTGCGGTTGTCGGTCAGAGCGTCCACGAGGATCGCCGCGCCGCCCGGGCCGTAGCCTTCGAACTGGATCCTTTCGACGACAACGGCGTCGTCGCCTTCGCCGGTGCCGCGGTCGATCGCCTTCTCGATGTTGGCCTTGGGCATCGACTGTCCGCGGGCCTTCTGGATCGCGGTCGCCAGGGCCGGATTTCCGTCGGGATCACCGCCACCTTCACGGGCAGCGATCGTGATCGCCCTGGCGAGCTTGGTGAACAGCTGCCCACGCTTCGCGTCAGCTGCGCCTTTCTTGTGTTTTATCGATGACCATTTCGAGTGACCGGACATGTTGTGATTCTATGAACTGGAGCGATCGATGATTCCCGAGGGCAAACACCGGGCCAGCAGGACCTTCGCCGCGGGCGCCGTGGCAGGGGTGATGCTGCTCGCAGCTCTCTCGCTCTGGTCGGTGATTCCGCTGGTCTGGCTGTGGGTCGGTTCCCAGTTCGCGGACAGTCAGTTCCCCAGTCTCGGCCCCTACCTGATCGTCCTCTTTGGGGCGATCGCCTCGATCCTTCTGGTCGCCTGGGTTCTCGGTCGCCTGAATGAGCTTTACATACGACTGACCGGCTCCCGCGACGTCGGGCCGATCCGCATGGGCTGGATGAAAAGCCTTCGGGACAGCGAAAAGTCGGGCGACCCACCGTCGCTGATCGAGGTGGTGATCATCGGCTCGGTCGTGATCGCGTTCATCGCCTTCATCGCCTGGTTCTTCCTGGCCGCGGGCTCCCCCCTCCCCAATTCCTAACTTCAGTCGCACCGGCCTTCGCCAGTGCTCCCAGCTCAACCCGCCCCACCCACTGAAGAAAATAATGGTTGGGTGCGGCTCGTTACTTAACTGCAGTCGGCGAGCTTCGCTCCGCCTCCCAGTTCAACCCGCCCCTCCCATTCGAAGCAATTGACGGTAGGGAGGGGCTCTATCTGAGCAGTCTCAGAAGGATCTTCTGCTACCGATCAAGAACTACAAACATGAGCAAACCAGCTGTGGATGCGGTTGTCCGGGGTTAGTTCCGGGTGGAACGAGATTGCGGTGACGTTGTTCTGGCTTACGGCGACCGGGTGGTCGCGAACCTCGGCCAGGACCTTCACCTCATTGCCGGTCGATTCGACCCAGGGGGCGCGGATGAAGACGGCCCGGATCGTCCCGTCGATGATTCCGTCCACCTCGATGTCGTCCTCGAAGCTGGCCAGCTGGCGGCCGAAAGCGTTGCGTTTGGTCGTGATGTCGATCAGGCCGAGGTGCTCGCGGCCGGCGACGATCATCCCGGCGCAGGTGCCGAGGATCGGGCGGCCGGCCTCGTGATGGGCCCGGATCGCCGGGGCCAGCCCGGCGTTCTCGATGCCCATGACGATTGTCGTGCTCTCGCCACCTGGGAGGATCAGCCCATCGAGACCATCGAGCTGATCGGGCAGCCGTACTTCGACCGGTTCGGCACCGACCTGTTCGAGGTGTTCGAGGTGCCGCTGAAAGCCGCCCTGAACCGCCAGGACGCCGATCCGCGGCTTTGCCTCTGAAACGTCCGTTTCGCTACCAGCCGCGGCTGGCAAGGCGGCCATCCTCACCGAGGGCGGCCATCTCGATGCCGGGCATGGCATCACCGAGCTGCTCCGAAGCAGCTGCGATCCGCTCGGCGTCGTTGAAGTGAGTGGTCGCTTCGACGATCGCCTTGGCACGCCGTTCGGGGTCGTCCGACTTGAAGATGCCCGAGCCGACGAAGTTGCCTTCGGCGCCCAACTGCATCATCAGGGCGGCGTCGGCCGGGGTGGCGATCCCGCCGGCGCAGAAGACGGGGACGGGCAGCCAGCCGGTCGTCGCGACTTCGCGCACCAGTTCCAGCGGTGCCTGAAGTTCCTTGGCGGCGGTCGGCAGTTCGGTCGAGCTGAGTGTGGTCAGCCGCTTGATGCCGCCGACGATCTCGCGCATGTGGCGGACCGCTTCAACGACGTTGCCGGTACCAGCTTCTCCCTTTGAGCGGATCATCGCCGCACCCTCGCCGATCCGGCGCAGGGCTTCGCCGAGATTGGTCGCGCCACAGACGAAGGGCGCGTCGAACGCGAACTTGTCGACATGGTTCGTCTCGTCGGCCGGGGTCAGGACCTCGGACTCGTCGATGAAGTCGATCGAAAGCGACTGCAGGACCTGGGCTTCGACGAAATGGCCGATCCGGACCTTGGCCATGACCGGGATCGAAACCGAATCCTGGATCTCCTTGATCATCTTCGGATTCGACATACGGGCCACGCCGCCGTCCTTGCGGATGTCGGCCGGGACCCGTTCGAGAGCCATGACCGCGCAGGCTCCCGCGTCCTCCGCGATCTTCGCCTGCTCGGCGTCGACCACGTCCATGATTACACCGCCCTTGAGCATCTCTGCCAGGCCCGTCTTTACTCGGAAAGTCGCTTCTTCAGCCATCCCCTCCAATATAGAGAGCGCGGGGCTTCGGACGCTCCGTCGCTTATTGTCGACAGCGGCGGATCCTTTTGACGAATTGTCACGGCAGAGCGCCGCGCCGGGCTACTTCAGCTTGTAGGCACGGATGCGTTCGCTGTGCTTGTCCTCGGCCAGCGAATAGACGCCGTAGGCCAGCGCGTGAACGAGTGCCATCAGCGCCGTGTTGGAACGCAGGAAAGAAGGGCTGTTGGACGAGAAGTAGAGGCTCATGTCGGCCTTCTTCACATCATCCGAAAGGGTTGCATCGGCGATCGCCAGGGTGCGGGCACCGCGATGGTCAGCCAGCTTCATTGCCCGGGCCAGCAGAGCGTGCGAGCGGCCGGACGAAAGGGTGATCAGCAGCGTGTCCTCATCGACCCGGCCGAGTCGCTGAAGCGAAGGACCGGCGGTCGAGGTGACGATCTCGGCCCGGATGTCGAGCAGACTGAGGGTGTGGCGGAGGTAACTGGCGAAAAAGGCCATCTGGTCGGTTCCGACGATGACCACCTGGCTGGCCCCGGAGAGCGCGGCGACGGCTTCGTCGATCTGGTTCTGGTCCAGCTTGCGAGCCGTTTCCTCAAGATTTGCGTGGTCGGTGCCCAGCGAAGCTTCGAACTCGGAGTGGTCGAAGGAGAAGAGCATGCGTCCCCCACCCTCTTCGCCGCCGACGGTAGCCCTGTACTCCTCGATCGCGGAAGCCTGAAGTTCGGGGTAGCCCTCAAATCCGAGGGCCTGGGAGAACCGCACGACCGTCGATGACGATGTCCCGGCGCGACGGGCAAGTTCCTCCGCGGTAAGGAAGGCCGCTTCGTCGAGATGGTCGACGATGTACCGGGCGACATCCTTCTGGGAGCGGGAAAACTCGTCGATCCGATCCTGGATGTAAGTTGACAGGGTCTTGGTTTCGGCGGTCACTGTACTCACGCCGATCAGATTCGCCCCCACCCCGCGTTTCCCTTCCAAATTCGCCCTGAGCAGGGATTTTGAACAGATTCTCCGGACTTCCAAGCCGTAAGACCTCCCTCACCGGGACCACCGACGAGGGCGATGAGATCTGGATCATCCGTTCGATTTCGCAGAAGTTCTACAACTGCCTGGGCTGCCGGGGGCCGATTGAAATCGGTGACGAGCACGTCGTCGTGCAGTACGTCGGCAAGTACGGCGGGACCGAACACTCACACTGGCACCAGCGCTGCGCCGAGGAGATCCTTTACTCGCAGGTCCGCGGCATGCGCCAGGTCTCGGCCAGGGAATCGAGCCGTGATCGACTTGAAAGCCGGGGTCGCCGCCCCGCTGGGCGAAGGCGACGCCCCCGCTAGAACTACTTCCGTTCCCGGCGGGCGCGGACGATGATGCCGGCGACCGTGCCGATCGCCAGGCCGACAACGATGATCAGGAGCAGCGACTTGCCGCTGCCGCCATCGTCTTCGGAGTCGTCCTCCGGGTTGGCTGCGGTCGCGGTCGGCTCTCCGGTAGCCGCGGCGTCACCTTGGGCGACCTGATCGTCCTCGGACTGGGAATCGGTGGCCGGCACCGTCGCGGTCGAGGCCAGGGTGACGACCGGGGACGGATGTTCGGATTCAGATGCCCCACCGGCCGGCTCGATCCAGGCGGTCTCGGCCCCGCCCTCGCATTTCTGGATCGTCTTGAAGAGGAGCTCCTGACCCTTCTTGCCGGAAAGCGTCGCGGTCAGCGGGAACGCCTGCTCGGCGTGATCCGGCAGCGGGCCGCCGGTCCAGGTGAGTGTCGAAGGGGTGCTGCTGGCTTTCCAGCCCTTGGTCGGTTTCGCCTCGGCGTTACTGACCCCGGCCGGAATCTGCACAACCAGGCGGGTGGTCGGCGCGCCGTCACAGCCGTGACCGACGTGCATCTCCAGATCGACCGGCTTGCCGGCGGGTGCCTTGGCCGGACTGATCTCGACGTGGCCCGAGGCGACGGCCGGAACGGCCAGGGCAAATGCGAGCGCCAGGGCCGGGATGAATTTCTTTGCGTTTTTCATTGCTTTTGGTGATTCCTTTCCTGCGGCCGGACGAACCGGCCTTCAAGTCTGTTGGTGCTTCTGGGGATTCATTGGGTGCGCGGAGGCCCCCGACCGGCCAGGGTTGCCGCCACCAGTCTGCCGCCACAGACGGGCAGATGCCAGTCGCAGATCGCGCGAGCGGACGGCCCGGCCGGGTTCTGGTACCGGCTGATGGAGAGGAGATCGCGGATCCGCTCGATCGCCCCCTCACCCGGGTAGCGACCGAACAACAGCAGCGCCACCAGCAGCGCCAGTGGCGCCATGGCGATCAGCATCTGGACTAGTGCGGGATTCACTTGATCTCCACGTCAAACCTGGCCTGGCGCTCGGTGAAGGTCGAAACGCGGACCGCGGCGTCGGCCCGCCAGGTTCCCCGTACTCCGAACGTAGCGTTGGGCACCACGAAGTGGCCCGGTCCCGCCCGGCGCGCTTCAACCTCGATCGGATCAATCTGGGATTCCGGCATCGAGAAGGCCAGCTCGATCGAGATGACCGGGACCGGAGCTCCGGTCCGGTCGTTGAAAACGTAGACGTGGATCTCGTTGCTGCCGACCTGCCCGGGATCGACCGTGTACTCGATCCGGTCCGGTCCGGTGGTAACCGCGCCGGAAGTCGGTCCGGCCTGAATCGAGTCCGGCGGCGGATAGCTGACCAGCGCGGCAGATACACCGAGCACGCAGACCACGAGCAAAGCCTCGATCCGCAGCACCCGCCGTAGCCGCATTCCCGGTCCCCCGGGCGACTCTCCTGCCTCCATGCGCCTGACCAGAGCCGGGATGATCCGGTCCCGGTTCGCCCAGCCGAGTCCGATCAGGATCACGAAGAGAACGATCTTGATGGTCACGGCCCGGCCGAAGGCATTGTTGAAAAGGTCGGGAACCGATCCGACGTCGACGATCGCCTGGATCGCGCCGGTCACCCCGACCACGATCGCCACCGTGAAAGCCATCGCCGAGAAGCAACGGGTCACCCGCGTGAGCAGCCGGGTTCGTGCCGACCGGCTTTCGACCTGTCGGGTGGCGACCGGCAGCAGGGACACCATTGCCACCAGGCCGCCGCTCCAGATCGCCATGGCCGCGACATGGAGTACGTCGCTCGGGACGGTCAGCCAGCCCGGATCACGGGTTGATGCATGTCCGGCCAGGGCGGGAGTAACCGCGATCACGGCGCCACCGGCGAGGGCCAGGATCATCTCGGCCGAGTAGGAGACCAACCGTCGGGCCGGCGCGAAGACCAGTGGGATCAGCGCCAGCCAGGCCGCCGAACGGATCAGCATCATCGTGCCGAAGCGGGTGTGGATCACCTCGTTCGGGATCCCGGACCCGAATGCTTCCCACAAACTCGTTCCGGCGGCGATCGCCCCCTGGAATGGAATCGCCATCAGCGAAGAAAAGAGCCCGACGAGGATCGTGGCGAGAAGCAGACGACGGAAACGCCGGGCCATCGCCGCCTCGCTGGCCACCGTCGTTTCGGGCCCGCGCCAGGCCTTGAGGATCCAGGCAAGCAGGCCGATCCCTATCGCGAGCGCCAGATAGCCGAGCCAGCGGATCAGCCAGAACCCGACCTCGGTGACGCGCCCGGCCTCGGAATCGGCCAGCAGTTCGGAGATTGTCTTCTCGGAGGCAAACCGACTCGGGTCTCCCCCAGGTTTGCCGACCGTAAAGGTGATGCCACCCGAGATCGGGTGGGCATCCGCGGAAACGACCCGGTAGGTCGCCGTGTAGAGACCGTCAGGAAGGACGGATGGCAGCTTGACGCCGACCTTCGTCTTTTTTCCGCCCGGCCGGTCAAGTTCGCCGGACTGGACCTGGTTGCCTTCGGTGTCGAACACCCGGACCGCGCCGAGCGATCCTTCGACCGGTTCGTTGAAGGTGAAAGTCACCCGGGCCGGGGCCTCGCTGAGCTGGGCGCCGCGGGCCGGGTTCGAACTCTCGAGCAGAGCGTGTGCCGAAGCGCTGGCGGCCAAGCCGAGCAGGCAGGTGAGCGCCAGGAGAACTGTCGAGAGGGCGCGCCTCACCAGGCTTCCTTTTTCTCCTCGTCGTCGGAATCGTTCTTGCGATCTCGTCGGCGCACGATCCAGAAACCGGCCGCCGCGATGATCGCCAGGCCGAGGATCACGAAAGGAACTACGGGGACGTTCGAATCATTGCCGACCCAGGTCAGGGTTCCTTCCACCCTGGCGGGCTCACCGTCGACCTTGATCGGGATCACGTAGTCGAAGACCTTGGTCTCCTTCGATTCGTCGGTTACCTGTTCCGGTGTGCCCTGACCCATGTAGTGGGAGCGGTGGTCGTGCCACTCGTAGATCCCGTTGGTCCCGACCTCCTGCCAGTCGGGTTTCGCCTTCTCGTCGGCCCGCGAGGGGAGATCGACGTCAGCGAAACGGTCCTGGTTCAGGTAATAGGCGGGCGAGTTGAGGTTCTCCTCGACGGTGCCGTCGGCGAGGATCCGGGCCAGCGGCTCGCCGTCGTAACCGAGGATGACGACGTCCCGACCGGAGCTGTTTTCCAGCCGGACGTGGTCGTCGAAGTTGACGACCGAGAAATCGAGCCCTTCGGCGAGGCTTTGGGGCCGGATCGTGGTGATCTCGGACCGGTAGTTCGAGTTGCCCTGATGGGCGTTAGCAACCCCGGGGGTTGCGGCAAAGATGAACAGCAGGATGAGGCTGAGTATTCGCTTCATGGTCACTCCATGACCGGGGATCGGGGTGCGGCAGGGCCGCGGGACGGATCGGGGTTCCGAGCCGACCCGAAATCGGGTGGCTCAGAAAGCGAACGAGGGCGGGCCGCGGGCCGGAATCCCGAACACGGTCGAAAGCCTCTTGGGCTCGACCAGCAGGGTGAGGAGTTCTCCGGCCGGAGCGTTACCACGCGGAAGCACCGAGCGGGCCCGGAGCACCGCGATCACTTCTTCACCGACGTAGCGACCGAAAGCCAGCGGAGCGGCGAGCAGGAAGACCGGGACCGTGAAGAGCAGTGCCTCGGGCGAGCCCGTGAAGGTAAGGAAGAGGGCCCATGTCAGCGCGACCAGAACCAGCCCGGCGGTGCGTGACGTACTTATGTTGCGGCCCGTTTCCATTCCCCTGAGTGTAGCCGGGAGGCCGAGCCCCGGGACTGTCTAGTCTTGGCAGCATGGCGCAGATCAAGGCTCTCCTCTTCAACGACCCGTCCTGTCCCTGGGGCTACTCGGCAAATCCGGCCCTGCGAACCCTCGAGTGGCGATACCGGGATCAGATCGAGTGGCACCTCGCGGTGATCGGGCTTTCCGACGAGAACAATCCGGTGCCTTACCCGCCGGAAACCCTCACGGACTTCTACTTCGATTTCCGGGAACGCTTCGGTATGCCCTTCGCGATCGAGACCAAGATCCGCCCGGTGACCAGCGCCCGTGCCTGCCAGGTGATCACCGCCGCGCGCCTTCACTCACCCGGGTCGGAATGGCGCGTGTTGAGGACCCTTCAGCTGCTTCACTTCAATACACCGCTCCTGCTCGACGACGATGAGCAGCTGACCGAAGCGCTCGGGACGGTCCCCGGACTCGACGCTGAGGCGGTCATGGCAACCGTCGATTCTCCCGAGGTCCGGAGAGCCTACGAGGAGGACTACAACCACGCCCGGAGCGCCACCGGTGGCGCCACGCATCTTCAGTCCAAGACCGCATCGGTCGACGGGGGCGGCCAGCGTTACACGGCACCTACGGTGATCTTCGAGGAAAGCGAGCGTCGCGTCGAGGCAGGTGGATTCCAGCCGGTCGAGGCCTACGACGTGGTGATCGCCAACCTGGATCCGACCCTGAAGCGGATGGAACCGGCCGAGGATCCGCTCGAAGCACTTTCGCTCTACCCGGCCGGCCTGACCACGCAGGAAACTGCCGCAGTGATGGCGGTGGGCATGGCGCCCCCGGATCGGACCGAAACCGAGCGCAAGCTGGTTCACCTGCTCGGCGAGCAGAAGGTCAAACGCGTTCCCCTGGGCAACGATGCCCTCTGGGTCGCTGCCTGACCGTTCAGCCGACCGAGAGCAGATAAGAGAGCAGGAAGCCGAGCGCCGTCGCGTAGGCGACCTTGACTCCACCCTCTTCATAGGCCTCGGGCATGACCGTGTCGGCCAGTGAGGCGAGCACCGCTCCGGCCGCGAAGGCGAGCGGGATCGAAAGGGTCTTGTGGTCGACTCCGTCGAGCGCGATATAGCCGATCAGGACGGCGAGACCCAGCGCCACCGCAGCCAGGCTCCAGATCAGGATGGTCCGTCTCGGGGAGATCCCGGCCTCTTTCATTTTCTCCGCCCCGACCATGGCCTCCGGGAAGTTGGAGACGAAGATCGCAACCAGGAGCGCCAGGCTCGATCCTTCGATCAGTGAGACTCCCATAGCCAGGTTTTCGGGGATGCCATCGAGCGTGATCCCGGCCAGAAGTGCGAAGCCGATGCCAAGTCCCGAACGGGCCCTCCTGAGCGTCCGTCGGTCGAGCCAGTCGTCGATCACGACGAAAGCGGTCGCCCCCAGGAGGAACGAAACCCCGGTCCGCCCAACCCCTCCGTGGTCGAAGGCAACGTCGAACAGCTCGAAAGCCACCGCCGAGATCAGCGCCCCGGACGCAAAGCCCAGCATCATCGCCAGGACCGACTTGGGAATGTCGAACTTCGCCCCGGCCAGAGCACCGATCGGCAGGGCAACCGAGGCGATGACTGCGTATGCGATCACCTCCAGCATGAGCAGTAGTCAAGCAGCGCGGTCGGAGGACGTTTCGCATTCGCGAACCGATAGCCTGCGCCGATGGCTCTTGGCGGTGCCGAGGTCGCCGCCAGAGAAAGCGGCTCCCCCACGGCAAAAGAAGCGGGTTCGAACTTCCGGCCCGATATCCAGGGAATCCGCGCAATTGCGGTGGTTCTCGTGCTTGCATGCCACGCCGCGATCCCGTGGGCCGAGGGCGGCTACATCGGGGTCGACATCTTCTACGTGCTTTCCGGCTTCCTGATCACCGGACTGGTCGTCCGCGAAATCGAAAAGACCGGTCGGGTATCGATCCGGAACTTCTACGCCCGGCGCGCCAAGCGACTTCTGCCGTTGGCCGCCCTGGTCCTGGTCTTCATCTGTATCGGTTCGCTGATCATCTTCCCGCTGGCCCAGCAGGTGACGGTCGGTGGCGATGTCTTCGCGGCCGCGCTCTACTTCGTCAACTGGCATTTCATCGTCCAGGGCGTCGACTATTTTGCGGCCGCCGATGGGCTCCACAGCCCGGTTCAGCATTACTGGTCGCTCTCGGTCGAGGAACAGTTCTACGTGGTCTGGCCACTCCTGTTGCTGGCCGCCGGAGCCATCGCGACCCGGGCGAAACGGAACCTGAAGCTGATCATCCTGCTGATCACGGTGCCGGTCGCAATCGCCTCGCTGATCTACAGCATCCAGTTCACCCAGCAGAACCCCGAGGCCGCCTTCTTCTCGACCGTCGCCCGGGCCTGGCAGCTCGCCTTCGGCGCGGTCCTGGCGATGACCCTCCCCAGGAAGATCGACATGCCGGGCTGGCTGGCCACGGTGATCGGCGCGGCCGCGATCGGCGTCCTCATCTGGGCGACCTACACGATGAACGCCTCCACCCCGTTCCCCGGTTCGAACGGCCTCTATCCGGTGATGGCGACGATCGCCCTGCTGGTGGTCGGCGCTTCCGGCAAGGGCGTGACGACCTGGATCCTCTCGACGAGGCCCTTCCAGTACGTCGGCAATATCTCCTACTCCTGGTACCTCTGGCACTGGCCGTTCGTCGTTTTCGCGCTCGGCATCTTCGATCACCTGACCTGGAAGTGGCTCGTCGTCGCCACCCTGCTTTCCTGGATCCCGACCCAGATCAGCCACACCCTGCTCGAGGATCCCGTGCGTCGGGCGAAGATCCTCAAGCTGCGTCCGAACCGGGCTCTGGCCATCGGTGGTGCCTGCTCGATCGTTGCGGCCGCCTTCGGTCTCTGGCTCGGCTCGAACCGTATCGCCGTGGATGACCTCGATCAGGACCAGGTAAAGGGAGCGGCCGTGATCAAGAACGGCAAGGTGCCGCTGGTCGACTCGGTCGATGCGATCAGACCGAATCCGCTTCACGCCCGCGAGGACCGTGGCCAGATGTACGCGGACGGCTGCCTCCTGCTCGGGCCCCGTACCGAATCGGGCGAATGCGCCTACGGCGACACCGATGGCGACAAGACGGTCGTCCTGTTCGGTGACTCGCACTCGATGATGTACATGCCGACCCTCGACGCGATCGGCAAGGAAGAGGGCTGGCGGATCATTGGCCTTTCCCGGGCCAACTGCGCGATCGCCGACGTCGAGCTGAGCAAGTTCTGCGACGAGTGGCGGGAGAACTCACTCGAGCGGATCGCCGAGGAGCAGCCTGACCTGGTCGTCGTCGCGACCTCGACCCGGGCCGTTTACAGCCTGAAGATCGACGGCAAGAAGCTGAGTCGCGCCGCCAGCGAGCCCTACCTCGTCGAAGGCATGGAACGCACCTTCGACCAACTCAAGCAGGACGCCGGCAAGGTCGTCCTGATCCGCGACCAGGCCCAGGCGCCCCGCGAGCCGTGGCTGCCCCACGAGTGCGTGGCCGAGAACCTCAACAACCTCAAGGAATGCGCCTTCAAGCCGAAGCGCAACATGTCGATCTCCTTCGACGTCAAGGCCGCCGAGGCAACCGGTGTCGAGATCATCGACCCGATGCCGATCCTCTGCTCGAACGACCGCTGCCCCGCCGTGATCGGCAACGCCCTCGTCTACCGCGACAGCTACCACGTCTCCGCCACCTACGCAATAACCATGGCCCCCTGGCTCCAGAAAGAACTGGCCAAGCTGGGCTTCCCGCCAGGCAGCTAGAAAGGGAGGCGGCACGAAGCACGCCGCCTACTTACGTCATGGGCCAGGAAGGACTCGAACCTTCGACCTACGGATTATGAGTCCGCTGCTCTAACCAACTGAGCTACTGGCCCGGGCGAGGACAAGTCCTCGAGGGGAAAGATATTTCGACGGGCCCTCCAACGTCTGGTGAGGTGTCACGGGAAAGCTGCGTCACTCGGTAGCTAAGTCGTGACACCGGAGAGTGGGAGCGCCTTTTGTCTGGCAGCGGAGCCAGACTCCGGTCGGCTGCCCGATCTGGTGCCTGGTGACGCCAGAGTTACAGGGCGAAGAGCTGGGAGAGGCTGCGGCCGACGTCGGGCGGCTCTTCATCTCCGTTGGCCGCGGCCTTCACTCCTGACGCGAGAGCTTCCGCGGCCTCGGAAATCTGGCTGGCCCGGTTGGGGCGGATCTCGCCGGCCTTGGCGGCATCCGAGAGGTCCGACTCCATCAGTCCGGCCAGCTCGCCCAGGCGGCGGAGGCCGAGGGTCGAAGCGGTGCCGTGGAGAGCGTGGGCTTCCTGGCGGAGAGCCTCGAAGTCAGAGGTACCGGTGTCGAGACCGGTCGAGATCACATCACAACGCTGACGTGCTTCCTTGGCGAAAGCAACGATCAGCTCGTTGTCTGACTTCTCCTCACTCATGTTTCACCTCGATAGATGCGGACGAAAACGTGAATCGCGCGGTCCATTTTCCACATTTGTCGGGGACGATGCATACTCGCCATCCAACTCACCCCCTTGTGACATAGGCTCCCGCTGGTTTTCATCCTACGGAACGGAGCGAGAGTGGCAAAGCGTGCGGCACTGGTTACTGGGGGTTCGGGAGGAATCGGACTGGCTATCGCGAGGCGTCTGGCGGAGAGCGGATATGCCGTCACCATCTCGGGTCGTCGCGAGGACAAACTGCTGAACGCGGCGGAACAGCTCGCTAATGACGACCTCAAAGTCGAAGCCGTCGTGGCCGACGTGACCAGCGAAGAGGCTGTGGTCGAACTGGTCGCCGAGCACAAGCGCCAGTGGGGCCGCCTCGACTGCCTGGTCAACAACGCCGGCGTCGGGATCGGCCAGCCTCTGAACGAGATCCAAACCAAGCATTTCGACCTTCAGATCGCGGTCAACCTGCGCGCCCTTGTGGTCGCGACCCGCGAGTCGGTGGACATGCTGAAGAAGGCCGGCGAGGAACACGGCAAGGCCCTGATCGTCAACCTCGCCTCGCTCGCCGCGGTCGAATCGCCGCCGTGGCTCTCGGTCTATGGCGCGACCAAGGCCGCCGTCGTCGGCTTCTCGAAGTCGACCCAGAAGGAACTGGTCGGTACCGGCGTTTCCGTGACCGCCCTTTGCCCCGGTTTCGTCGCGACCGACATGACCGAGTTCGCCCAGCAGGCTGTCCCGGCCGAGGAGATGATGCAGCCCGAGGACATGGCTGAAGCGGTCAGCTTCCTGCTCAAGGTGTCACCGGCCTGCGCGGTTCCCGAACTGATCATGAGCCGCCCGGTCGCCGGCCCCGACACCCAGGGGATGTAAGCCGGCTTGCGCTGTCTGGTCGCCGCGTTCGGCGATCCCGGCCACGTTTTCCCCGCGGTCAGCCTCGCCCGCGCCCTGAAGGGCCGCGGCCATGAAGTCGTGGTCGAAACCTGGCCCCAGTGGCAGGAAGCGGTCGAAGGGGTCGGACTGCGATTCGTCAGCGCCGACCAGTACCAGGTGTTCCCTCCCCCGCGCTCGGGATCCCCGGGCGCCGGTCAGGCCGCCGTCGCCCTGATGCCGCTGCTCGAGGAGTTCGAGCCGGACGTGGTCGTCAACGACATTCTCACCGTGGCCCCGGCGCTCGCCGCCGAGGCCTACGGCTGCGCCTGGGGCACTCTGATCCCGCACATCTATCCGGTGCAGGACAGCGGCATGCCGTTCTTCGCGATCGGTGCCCTGCCGCCCCGCACCCCGGTCGGCCGCCGGTTCTGGCGATTCACCGAGCGGGCGCTCCGCCGGGGGCTCGAGGGAGGCAGGGATGACCTCAACGCGCAGAGGAAGCTGGTCGGCCTGCCCCCGACCGAGCGCTTCCACGGCGGCACCAGTCCGGACCTGGCGATGGTCGCGACCTACCCCCAGCTCGAGTACTCCCGGGAATGGCCGGACTCGGTTCATGTAACCGGCCCGATGCCTTTCGAGATGCCCTTCGATGACGTCGAACTTCCCCCCGGCGAGGATCCGCTGATCCTGGTCGCGCCGAGCACCTCCCAGGACCCCGACAACCACCTGGTCCGCTCGGCGCTAGCGGCGCTCGGCGACCAGCCGGTCCGGGTCGTCGCCACCACGAACCGGGTCGTGCCCAGCCACCCGATCGAAGTCCCGCGGAACGCCGTGCTGGTCGACTGGCTGAGCTACTCGCAGCTGATGCCACTTTCCGCCCTGGTGATCTGTCACGGCGGTCACGGCACGGTCGCCCGCGCGCTGGCCGAGGGCGTGCCGGTGCTCACCTGCCCGGCGGCCGGTGACATGAACGAGACCGCTGCCCGGATCACCTGGGCCGAGGTCGGCCGATCGATTCGCTGGAGCCTGACCGGCCCCCGTTCCCTGCGCTGGGCGGTGGCCGAGGTCCTCGGCGAGCCGCTCTACCGGGTCAGAGCCGGCCAGATCGCCGCCTGGGACAAGACGCATGACGGACCGACCCGGGGCGCGGAGCTGGTCGAAGGGCTGGTCGCTGCCGGGAAGGGTCCCGAAAGCGACTGAGTCCGCGCCGGGTTCCGGGCGGACTCAGGTGACTCGGGGGGGCGGACTCGAACCGCCAACCCTCTGATTAACAGTCAGATGCTCTACCGATTGAGCTACCCCCGATCGCGGACGATCAGCCTACCGAAAGATGGCCCGGTCCAGACGGCCGGTCAGGTGGCCGGCTCCCCCGCCCCGGCCTTCCGCAGCTGTTCGACCAGTTCGGAGCGGCGACGACTAAGTTCCGCCCGCCGGCCGGCATCGCCTGCCCGGGCGGCCTCGGAGATCTCGTCCTCCAGCGCTGCAACTTCGAGTTCCATGTAATTGCGGCCGATCGAACCGGTCCCGACCAGGTCCGGATCCGCCCGGGCGACCAGCGCGGCGATCATCTTCTGCAGCTCGCGGTCCTCGGGATCGAGCCCGGTCGCCGGGTCTTCGAGATGACCCTTGAGCCAATCCACGGTGCGCTCCATTAGCGGCGAGCTCAGGTGTCGGCTGTCGAGTTTCTCGAGCCACGGTTTGCCCTCATCGGGCCGGGCCACGCACATCGCAAGCAGCCAGCGCTCGGTTCGTTCCCGCCGCGAGAGGACGGCCGGTCGCGGCTGCGGCGGGGCCTCGGCTTCGGGCTGCTGCGGAGAGCTGCGCTGAGCCTGTGGCTGCGGCTGGACTTCACCAGTCTCGACTCGCCCGATAACCACGCTCGAATCGATCTGAAGTCGTTCCGTGACCCGCCTGATTAGTTCCTGGCGGATAGCTCCCGGGGGGATACTGGCCAGCACGGGGGCGGCTTCGGTAAGACCACGGTCGCGGTCCCGCGGTGAGGCCGTGTCGACCCCGGCCAGAATCAGGTCGATCTGGAACTCGGCCAGATCGACGGCCCCTTCCACCAGTTCGCGGAAACGGTTGGCGCCGCCCTCCGGGGTCACCATCTCGGCCGGATCGATTCCCTCCGGCATCGCCGCCACCCGGATTTCCAGGCGCCGGCCGGCGGCCACTTCCTGGGCCCGCAACATCGCTTTCTGGCCGGCCGCATCGGCGTCGAGGGCGAGCACGACCGTATTTACGACCGCCGAGAGCTGGGCGACCTGCTGCTCGGTGAGGGCCGTTCCCATGATGCCGACCGATTCGGTCAGTCCGGCCTGATGGAGCGCGATCACGTCGGTGTATCCCTCGACCAGGATCGCCCGGTCGGCCTTTGCCATCGAGGCTCTGGCCCGGTCGATCCCGTAGAGGATCTCGCTCTTGTGGAAGAGCTCGTTCTCGGCCGTGTTGATGTATTTGGCGCCCTGCTGGTCGCGCATCGCCCGGGCCCCGAAACCGACCGCGCGACCCCGGCCGTCTCGGATCGGGAAGGTGATCCGCTCGCGAAAGCGGTCGTAGTAGCCGCCGTTTCGGCCTTTCTGGGCGAGACCGGCCCGTTCCAGCTCGTTTACCTTGAAACCGGCCCGCTGGCTGCGAACGAGGAGCGTGTCCCAAGCGCTGGGGGCATAGCCCACTCCGAAATCCTTGAGGATCTCTTCGCCGAGTCCCCGGCCGGCCAGGTAGTCGCGAGCCTTCTTCGCCTCGTCGGCGGTCTGGAAAAAGTTTGCGTAGAAAGCGCCGGCGCGGTCCATCAGTTCGGTCAGGCGTTCGCGCTCCTTGCGCCTCTGCGCGGCCCGGGGATCTTCTTCCTCCCGCTTCAGCTCCACCCCGTATCGCTCGGCGAGGCTCTCAAGTGCGGTCGGGAAGTCGACGTTCTGGGTGCTCATTACGAACTCGAAGAGGTCACCGCCCACCCCGCAGCCGAAGCAGTGGTAGAGCTTCTCGGTCGCGTTGACCGAGAATGAGGGTGAACGCTCCTCGTGGAACGGGCAGAGACCCATGTAGCGGCCGCCACCGGCCCGCTTGAGGTCGGTCTGGGCGGAGACGATCTCCACCATGTCCGCCGCCGCGCGAACCTGCTCCTTCGTCTCGTCAGTGAACTTCGACATCCCAAGCGAGTCTAAGGCTCAGAACCTTGAACCCTCTGGAACGTAGATCGCCGTGTAGTGGGCGATGCAGTAACGGTCGGTCATTCCGGCGAGGAGGTCGGTCACCCGCTGGACCTCGTCGGCCGCCGGATCGAGTTCCGGAACCTCGTCGATCCGCTCGAGGTAGTGCTCGAAAAGCGCCCGGATCACGCCGTGGACCCGGTCGTGGTCACGCCGGGCCTCCTCGCCGAGATACACGTTGTCGAACATGAATTTGCGCAGGCGCAGCATCGCCATCCCCATGTGTTCCGACTGGCGGATCTCATCCGCGTCCTGGGACTGCTCGACGATGTCCTTGACCAGGGAGTCGATCCGGCTGGCACCGGTCGGTCCGAGCAGGGCGATCTCCTCGCCGGGCAGATCTCCGGCGGCGAGGATTCCCGCCCGGAGCGCGTCGTCGATGTCGTGGTTGATGTAGGCCACCCGGTCGACCAACCGTACGATCTGCCCTTCGAGCGATTCGCTCTTGACCGGGCCCGTGTGCTTGAGAATTCCCTCCCGAACCGGCTGGTTCAGGTTGAGGCCGCGCCCCTCTCGCTCCAGCACGTCGACAACCCTCAGTGAGTGCTGGTTGTGCTTGAAGCCGGGACCCCCGTGCGCCCGGCTCGCCTCGTCGAGGGCCTGCTCACCGATGTGGCCGAAGGGCGGATGGCCGAGGTCATGAGCGAGGCCGATCGCCTCGGTCAGATCCTCGTTCAGCCGGAGGGCCCGAGCCACCGTTCGGGCGATACCGGTCGTTTCCAACGTGTGGGTGAGCCGGGTCCGGTAGTGATCGCCTTCCGGGGCGATGAAAACCTGGGTCTTGTGCATCAGTCGCCGAAAAGACTTGCTGTGGACGATCCGGTCCCGGTCCCGTTGGAAGGGAGTCCGCCACTGGCTGTCGGGTTCCGGCACGGCGCGGTCGGCTGGGTAGGAGCGGATCGCCCTCTGGCTAAGGAACTGTTCCTCACGCACGCTGGTCAGCTTCTCGAAATCGCTGTCGGGGCCGTCCCCGGCCCTTCCCGGATGGCTCGTCGCCTCGGGGGTACTCATGCGACCAGCCTTTCCTCGGGCCGCGGAAGACGAACGTGGGCGTGATGCTCGAGGGTTTCGTTGACGGCCCTGCCCGCCTGCCGGATCGCGGCCGGACTGCCGGTCGGAACGTCGGCCAGCGGCCGTCCGAGCGAATTGACCATGAAGAGATGGGCTTCCTCCGAAAAAGGAAAGGAGCCGGCCTCGCAGGTCGGGCAGACGACCCCGCCAGCGGCCCCGGAGAAAGCGGTCATGTGATCGCTCGCCCCACACCGTGAGCAGCCCGAAAGCTCGGGAGAGAAACCGGCTGCCAGGGCCAGTTTCAGCCGGAAGGCGACCATGCCCGCCGCCGAGGCGACCGGACCCTCGGGGTCGGCATCGACCAGTTCGAGGTAGCGGCAGAGCAGGTTGTAGGCCGGTTCGTTCGGTTCCTCCACCCCGTCGAGGAGACGCAGGACTCCCCCGCAGGCGTCGGCTGCGGCGGCGATCCCCTGGCCGCTCGCCCGAAGCCCGGGAAAGCCGTTGATCGTCTCGGCCGAGGTGACCGTGTGCAGGTCCCCGCGGCTCCGGTACAGGACCAGGGTCAGCCGGAAGAACGGTTCGAGTCGGCCTCCGAAGCGGGAGCGCGGTTTGCGGACTCCTTTGGCAATCGCCCCGAGGCGGCCGTACTCGCGGGTGTAGAGATGAAGGATCCGGTCGGCCTCACCGAACCGAATCGATCTCAACACCACGGCTTCTGTCTTGAAATTTCTGGACATCTGGCTCCGTAAATGGTGTCGCCCGGATCGGACGACGCCTGACACAAACCTAAGGGTTGGCGGGACCGGGCTCGCCCCGATGCTCGTCGGCGCCCGCCGCGGCTACTTGCGGCGTTTCGGTTTGCGCCGGAGCCGGACCTGGCAGGTGGGACAGAAATAGGTCGAACGACCGCCGACCACAATCCGCTGGATCTCGCCCCCGCAGGTCACGCATTCCTCGCCTTCGCGACGGTGGACCAGGAACTCGTTCTGCATCGCTCCCTGTTCACCCCGGGCGTCGCGGTAGTCGTCGATTGACGCTCCCCCGAGGTCGAGGCCGCGTTCGAGTGCCTCGACCACCCCGTCCCGGAGCGCGACGTGATGTTCCGGCTTCATCGACCCGCCGGGCGTGAGCGGGTGAAGCCGGGCCCGGAAGAGCGCCTCATCGGCGTAGATGTTGCCGACCCCGACCACTCCTTTCTGATCGAGCAGGAACGATTTGAGTGGGCCGGTCCGTCCGGCGGTCATCGCCGCCATCGCCTCGACCGTGAAGTCGTCGGAGAGCGGTTCGACCCCGAGCCGGGAGGCGAAGTAGGTCTCGAGGTCTTCGGCGCCAGCGACGAAGCCGCGACCGAACCGCCGCGGATCGGCGAAGCGGAGCTCGCCCCCGTCATCGAGGACGAAGCGGGCCTTGAGGTGCTTCTCGGTCTTGTCGGCAGCGTAGATCCGGGCGTCGCCGGGATTCTCGCTTCCGTCAGGGGCAAGCAGGACCAGGGAACCGGTCATCCGCAGGTGGATCACCACGGTGTTGCCGTCATCCAGCTCGAGCAGCAGATACTTCCCGCGCCTGCCCACGTCGACGATCTCCCGACCGTTCACCGCCCGCTCGAAGTTGCCGGGCAGCTCGGGCTTCGTGAAGTAGTCGTCGAGCACCTCGACCACTTCGATCACCCGGCCGTTCAGGTCGGGCTCGAGCTGACGGCGAATCGTCTCGACTTCAGGAAGCTCAGGCACCGCTCGGTTCTATCAGAGCC
>JAEZIQ010000119.1 GCA_023436605.1 Actinomycetes bacterium
AATGCCCCCGCCACGGGCGTGGGGCGGCGCGCCCGACGCCCCGCCGCCCGTCCCGTGTCAGCCCATCGCTAATCGTCGAGATGGAGCTGGGTTACTTCGTCTCCTCGCTCGCCGGTCCGGATCCTGATCGATTCGTCGACCGGGATAACGAAGATCTTGCCGTCTCCGATCTCACCGGATCGCGCATGACGCAGGATCGTTTCGACTACGAGGTCTTTTTCGGAATCCGCCACGACGATCTCGATCTTGAGCTTCGGTCGAACGTTGACCGTGACTGTCGATCCCCGGTAGGTCTCGACAATCCCCTTCTGCCGCCCGGAGCCCTTGGCCTCCAGGATCGACATCGAAGGGATCCCCTTCTCGAGCAGTTCGGTCCGGATCGGCTCGAACGCTTCGTGACGAATGAATGCTTCGATTTTCTTCATCTGAGCATCTCCTCCTTATCAGGCCTGGCCGGGGCTCTCGACCGGCGCGACCGGTGTACCGGCCATCGACGGCGTGTACTCGCCGACCGGCAGTTCGGGCTGCGGGATGAAGGCTTCCGGGTACCCGTACATGCCGTGAGTGGCGATGTCGAGACCGGCGTCTTCTTCCGCTTCCGAAACCCGGATTCCGATGGTGGCCTTGATGATCGCGAACGTTGCCAGTGAGACCACGAGCACGAACACGAAAGTGGCAACGACGGCGAGTGCCTGGACCCCGAGCTGACCGAGGGTCGAGCTGAAGGTCGCATCGCCGAAGATGCCGTACCAGAGTCCGGCACCGGCGCCGTCGGCGATCAGTCGCGGTGAGGCGAACAGGCCGACTGCGATAGTGCCCCAGATGCCGGCCAGACCGTGAGCCGAGAGGGCACCGATCGGGTCGTCGAGGTACTTCTCGATGGTCAGGACTCCGTAGACCACGACGATGCCGGCGATGAAGCCGATGATCGGGCTGGCCCAGGTTTCGACGAAGCCGCAGCCTGCCGTGATACCAACGAGGCCGGCGATCGCGCCGTTGCCGGCCATGCCGACGTCGAGCGACTTGGTCTTCAGGTAGGTGACGATGGTGGCACCGATGACACCGGCCGCAGCCGCAATCTGGGTGTTCAGCATCACTTCACCGAAGAAGCTGTCAGCAGTGGCGAAGGTCGAGCCACCGTTGAAGCCGAACCAGCCGATCCACAGGATGATCACGCCGAGACCGACCAGCGGCATCGAGTGACCGGGGATCGCCCGGGGGGCACCGTCGGGCCCGTACTTGCCCTTGCGGGCTCCGAGCAGAAGCAGCGCGGCGAGACCGCCGACCGCACCGGTGAGGTGGACCACCGAGGAACCGGCGAAGTCCATGACCGGCTTGCCGCCGACGTCGGAGAGCAGGCCGCCGCCCCAGACGGAGTGAGCGACGATCGGGTAGATGACCGCGCCGAACACGACTGCGTAGGCGATGTAAACGCCGAACTTGATGCGCTCCAGCGTGGTACCCCAGACAATGGCAAGAGAGACCGCGCAGAACGCAAGGCCGTAAAGCATCAGCATGGCGTCAGACGAGGCAACGGCTACCTTGCCGCCTTCACCGTCATTGACCATCTGCCCAAAGTGGTAGAAGAACCCGCTGGTACCGATGATGTCGTTACCGAAGCCGGCGATCGCGGCACCCGCGACCCACCAGGCAATGGTCACGACCGCGAAGTTGACGAAAATCTTCATCACTCCGGCGCCCGCGTTCTTCATCCGGGAGAAACCGATCTCCAGGAACATGAAGCCCGCCTGCATGAACAGCACGAGCACACAGGCCAGGGCGATGAAGGCCATGTCGATTTCGACCGCCTTGGCATCGAACACTTCCTGCGTGATCGGGGCGGCCGAGGCCAGCCCTGGCACGAGCAAGGCGGCAAACATCGCCAAAAGCGAAGCTATGCCGAGTTTCTTGACACTCATATCGAGTAATTCCTCCTGTTTTCCGCCGGGCGAGACCCACCGGTTCGCGAGTAGCGTTTAGCTGACCGGGCAAATCTAGAAACAGGAGGGCGCCAGGAATTTGGCCGCTCGGAGAGAATGACCCGGACCCCCTTGTCCGAGGGTCAAAGGAGCCTAAACCGGCTCTGCAGAGGCGTTTTCAGCCTCGTATCTCTTTCTCTGAAGCCGCATCTGCCGCTTCGAGTACCAACCGGCAGCCCAGTAGGAGCCGACCACGAAGACCAAGGCAAGGACCTGGGCAAGCAAGGTTTCGACCGACGGATGAATGCCGAGCCAGGTGCCCATCCAGAGGGGAATGTCGACGTCGATCGGGTGAATCGGGAACCAGCCGACCCCTTGCAGGGTTCGCACCGTGTTGCCGACCATGGTGAAAAGCACCAGCGCGATCAGGACTCCGGTCACGATCAGCATCTTCTTGTAGGGCAGCTTGCGCTCTGCTTTAAAGGTGATGAATCCGACGATTGCGGTACCGGCCAGCCCGAGGGCCACCCCGGCCGCCACGACACCCACCCCGGATGACAGCTGCAGCGCCTGCAGGAAGAGCACGGTTTCCATCCCTTCCCGGAAAACCGAAGTGAACCCGAGAACGTAGAGACCGGCGATGGTGGCGGTTCCTGCCGCGGCCCCGGCTACGACATCTCCGGTGAGTGCCTTGCCCCGCTTGCGATGGCTGGCGATCCACTCGGTCCAGTAGACCCGGTGGAAGAACCAGTTGAGGACCACGACAAGGACCGCGATCGCCACCAGTCCGACTATCGCTTCCAGTTTCTCCCCATAGGCAGCCAGCGAGCCGAGGACGGCAACGGCGACGATAAATCCGATCACGCTGGCCGGCAGGGCGAGCAGGGCTCCGCGGTAGATCGGTTTGCGAAGCGCGGCCCTGGCACCGATCATCGAGGCGGTGATCGCGGCGATGATCAGGATCGCTTCGAGCCCTTCACGGAACACGATCAGCGATGCGTTGGTGATCGCGGTCGCGTCGGAAACACCTTCGCCCGTCTTGTCCCTGGCTTCGGCCAGCGCCTCTTCGAGGACCAGGGTGGATTCACGGACTTCAGACGAAGGCGCGCCGCTCTGGATCAAGCTGGCCAGTCCGGGCACGTCGCGGGCGCCATACCAGAAAAGACCCTCGATCTCGGCCACGAGCTGGGGATCGAAGGCATTGAGTTTGAGTTCGGGGCCGAACTCGAAAAACGCGTAGGCCGAGAGGCGGGCCTGTTCGGCCTGAGCTTTCTGCCCGGCGCCGACCGCGGCTACGAGCTGGTCGAGACTGATCTGGACCAGGTCGAAATCGGCCTCGTCGCTTGACTGTTTCCAGTCCTCGGGGAATATCCGCTCGAGTTCCTCGGAGACCTTCTCGTGCAGTTCCTCGACCTCGGCTTCGGGAACGACTTCGCGACGTTCGTTGGCGTCGTTGACAAAGACGCCGAGCTGGTCGAGGTCGGAGTTGATAGCTTCGACGGCCTCCGGGTCGATCTGGAGCAGAGCGGCTTCCAGGTCGGTGAAAGCCTGCATGACCCCGTCGTGGAACGCGGTCGCTTCCTGAAGCTCGAAGGGGATCGTGACCCGTCCGCTGTCGGTCCCGTCGCGGTACTCGACCGGAATCAGGTCGAGGAACCGGGTCAGCTGTGCGGCCCGGCGGGCCAGCTCCTCTTCGGTGAAGGGGGCGGCAACGAAACCGTCGAGATCATCTGCCGTCGCCCGGGCTGCGGTCCGGAAGTCGGGGATGTCTCGCCTGGCGGCGGCGGCAGCCAGCTCCTTGAAGTCCTGGTTCGATCGGCTGGTCTCCGGCTCGCCGCGCTGCTTGCGGTATTCGCCTTCGAGGATCTGCCAGTAGCCGTTGACCGTCGCGGCGGTTTCGGCGAGGCGCTCGGGGAACCTGCGCACGGCTGCCCGCTCGGCCTCGGCCTTGTTGGTCCCGAGTCGGGACTGGTAGGTGTCGAGCAGATCCTTTCGGACCTGAAGGACAGCCTCTTCGGGAGTCGATTCTTCGTCGGCCAGGGCGATCAGAGCATCGGTGGCACCCGTGCCGACCCGGGTGAAGCGGGTGCTCTGGCGGAAATCACGTATCTGAAGCCACTCCCGCGCGGCCGCGGGCCGATCAGCGGCGGTCAGTTCGATCGCACGGTGGAAAGCGCCGCGGCGGAGAGCAGCGGTGATCGTGCCGCGCGCCGCAGCCAAGGCGACCGAGTCACCGGCGGCAATTGCTTGTGTGGCCCGGTCGAGCTGGGCCTCGATGACTCTCAGATCGTCCGGCGCGCTGGCGGCCAGTCCCGACCGAAGTGGGCCGGTGAGTGCCTGCCTCGCCTCGCTCATCGAGCGCCCCGAAGGGTCCTTCAGGATCAGGTCGGTCTGGGCGTCGAAGAGGCTGGTTGTGATCTGGTCGGCGGAGCGCCAGGGCGGGTCGGCAGCGTTGGCGGGAGCGACCGTCAGCAAGAACGCGGCCGTCGCGACGATCGTCACGACGGCCGCGGTGACGCGACTTCTGGCAGAACCTGATTTGGTCGAAGCCGGCGTCAACTTGGAAAGACCATGGGTCTAGCCCTCCTGGATTTCGATGTCCAGGTCCTTGGCGGCTTGCGTCACCTGGCCGGCAATCCTCTCGGCGCGAGCCTGCATCTCCGCTCCGAGCTGGTCGGCCTGCCGGGCGGTGAACTTCTCACCGGCCGCCTCCCGATCGCGCAGTTCCTCTGAGGTTGCGAGCAGCTCACTCAACTCTGCGGCTGTCTGTTCGGCCTGGTCGGCATTCTTCTCGGCGATCAGGGGCTCGACCTCGTCGTAGGTGAAGTCGATGCCGGTCAGGATGTCGGCGATGTCGGAAAGCCGGGACGTGGCCACGAAGCCCTCTTCCTCTGCCTTGCCCTCGCCGGCGACGAACGAGGAGAGCTTCCACTGTTCGAAGTACTCGCTCATGGTCGGGGTCATCACCGTGATCGCGGTGAATGCGTCAGACGGGGTGATCACGATCTCCTGGGCGTCCTTGTCCAGATCCCTCGCCTGTTTGTTGATCTCGTCGACCGATGCCTTGAAGACGTTGGCGTCGGGCAGGCCCTCGCCGAAACTGATCTTGCCGTCGCCGTTCACATCGGGCTTCACGCCTTTGGCCGTCAGTTCATCGTTGGTGCCGTAGAGCGAGGTCTCGATCAGGAAGAAGAGGTTGCCGGGCTGCTTCATCACCTCACCGTTGGGCAGAGTGAGGTTGAAGGAGACGGCACTCTCCGGATCGGATGCATCGGAACCAGCGTCGATGTCGGTGTCGTATTGGGCGGTGCGCGGAATACCGGCCACGATGCCTTCCATCTCCTCGTACGCCGGGTTCGCCTTGATGAAGGCGTTCTTGGCGTCGGTCAGGGCCGCGTCGACCGCGTCACCGTCCTTCTTCAGCATCTTCGCGTAGTTGAAGTCGTTGGCCTCGGCAAGGTCGAAGTAAGCATTGCCGGCCGTCTTCAGCGCGTCGGTCTGGGTGACCAGATCGGCGGAGTGCTCGGTCAGGTACGACTTGACCGCAGTCAGACCGGCGTCCGGCTGGTCCGAATCAGAGCCGGAATCGTCGCTGCCACAGCCGGAAAGGAAAGCTGCCGCGACGGCCGGGATGGCGATCAGCGAGAGGACGGGCCTCGGGAACTTCCTGGTCACGAAATACCTCTTCTTTGGGGGGCTGGCACGGCTGGTGGGTGCGCCGCAGGGACCAAATGCTTTGGGTACCCTAACTCATTTCCCACAAGCCAGGTCGGAGATAGTGGGCGCGACTAGAGAAAGGCGGGACCCCGGGCGACCAGTCCCCGGTAGAGCGCTTCCTGAATCTGTTCCCTGACCTGCTCCGCAAGATCGAAGACAAGTGACCGGTCCTCACTGGAGCCCGGGCCATAACCGGAGAGGTCTATCGGTTCGAGGAATTCGATCCGCCAGCGGGAAGGCAGCGGCAGGAGCCCAAGCGGTCCCAGCCAGGGGAAAGTCGGCGTGATCGGCACGTACGGAGAACCGAGCGCCCGGGCCAGTGGCTTTGACTCGCCCAGTTTGGGATAGATCTCCTCGGCCCCGACCACCGCCACCGGGACGATCGGGGTGCCGGTCTCCAGCGCAACTTCGACGAAGCCGCCCCGGCCGAAGCGCTGCAGCCGGTAACGATCGGCGAAGGACTTGCCGAAGCCCTTCTGGCCTTCGGGAAAGACCATCACCGGCTGGTCACTCTCGAGCAGCCGGCCGAGGTTGGCCGGGTTCGCAGAAACGCCGCCGAGCCTCCTCAGGATGTAGCTGATGAAGGGCAGGTCGAAGGCCCAGTTGAGAACGCTCGCCCGGAGCCAGCGCGGCAGTGGGTGCTCCTTCTGGATCGCGGTTGCGATCATCGCGCCGTCGAAGGGGAAGATCACGCCGGAGTGATTGGCCACCAGGAGCGCCCGACCGTGACCGGGCACGTTGGCGACGCCCTCGACCTGGACCCGCCACCAGGTCGAGTAGAGGAACTCGAAGATCGGAAAGACGGCCTCGGTGAACTCCTCGTCGAACCCCCACTCGTCCTCGTGATACTCGCCGGCCAGGCGGCGGAGGATCTTGTCCGAGGTCGCCTGGACGGTCGCAGCCCACTCGAGCATCGCCTCCGGATTCGGAGCGCCGGGCAGGTTCACCGGGACACCCTCCGGACCGGAGAACCGGGGTGTGGGGCGGGAAAGAGCGCCTGGATCCTCTGGGTTCCCCGGGCAAAATCACGGGCCGTTCCTTCGGAGTCGAAAGCGAGTTCGTACCCGACTTCCTCCCGCAGGCGGCGGTTGTCGCAGCCGCGGCCGTACCGGAACAGGAGCTCGCCGTCGCGGTAGAGATCAGCGCTGCCGAGGAAGTCGCCGACCCGCCGATTGATCACCCCCGCGAGGAGGGGTGGAATCCCGACCGCCGTCTTGCCGCAGAGCCGCAGTAGCCGGCTGAGCGAGATCGCACCGTCCGGGGCCACGTTGACCGCCCCCCTGACCGGGTTGAGCGTCGCCGCGGCGAGCGCACCCGTTGCGTCGTCGACGTGAAGCAGCTGCAGCCGGGGGTCGAAGCCCATTCTGGTGGGCACTACGGGCAGCCTGAGATAGCGGGTCAGGGGTGTTTCGAGCTCCGGACCGACTTCGATCTGGAAGCGCAGCATGCAGCAGGCGACCTCCGGCCGGCGGCGGGCGAAGTTGTCGAAGTAACCCTCGAGTTCCCCGATGTCCCGCTGGAACCTGGTCACCAGGGGAAACTGACGGGCCATGTCTTCGGTGAAGAAGGCCGGAGCCCCGGGGGCCGAACCGTAGATCGCAGCCGAACCGCGGACGATCAGGGCCTCGAGGCCCGGAGTCTTCTCGCAGGCAGCCAGCAACTGGAGGGTCCCGATCACGTTGATGTCGTGAAGGGCCCGGGACGGCTTGCCCGATTCCGGGTACCAGACGATGCCGCAGTGGACGAGCACATCGGGCTTGAGTCCGGGCAGAATCTTCGAGATGTCCGGATTCCGGATGTCGGCCTCGATGAACTCGACATCGCCGAGATCCATCCGTGGGGGCTTCGAGTCAAGGCCGATGATCTCGCCCACCCCGGGCCGCCCCTGAAGGGCCCGGGCGAGCTTTGACCCCCACCCGGTGGAGATTCCTGCGATTAGGACGCGCTTGTCGCTCAAAGATCCCCCACGATCACAGATCTGGCTTTGGAGCAGGCCAAACCGCCCGAACTCTAATCCTTGACTTGAGGCTTAGAGTTTGCTTCCAGTTCGGCTAGACGAGTGGAAATATCGTCAATTTTCGCCTCCAGGTCCCGCAACTCTTCGCGGCTGACCAGACGCAAGGCTTCCAGGGTGCCCCGGGCGTCCGTCCCGCGCCGCGCGACCTCGTCGAGCAGGCCCTGGGCCCGGCTCCTGGTCTTCTCGGAAAGATCCTGGGCCTGGCTACGGGTCTTCTCGGTCAACCCCTGGGCCTGAGCCCGGGTGCGCTCGGTGGCAGCAAAAGCACTCTCGATGGCCTCCTTGAGACCGTCGGGCATTCCGCGACCCGCTGACTTTTCCGATCCGCTATCCGCCATCTGGCTAGTTTACTTTGGAGTCAAGCCACCCGGTGAACTAGATGCCAGTAAAGATGAACCCGATCGAAACGGCGGCCGGAGACGCGATCGTGGTCGGTGACCCGAGACGCGCCTTCACCCTCGCCCAGGAGCTGACCGACCAGCCGAGAATGAGCCATCAGGCCCGGGGCCTCTGGGGTTACACCGGAATCACGGCCGGCGGACTGCCGCTGACCGTCCAATCGACCGGGGTCGGCGGGCCGAGCGCCGTCTCTGTGCTCGGAGATCTGGCTTCGCAGGGCGTCGGCCGGATCATCAGGCTCGGTACCTGCCTCGCGGTCGACCCCGATCTCGAGGCCGGTTCGGTGCTCCTCGTCGACCGGGCGGTTATCACCGACGGAGCGGCCCGGGTCCTCACGGGAGGCGAAGCGTTTACCCAGCCGGACCAGCGCCTGCTCGCCGCCTTCGAGGGACTCGGGCGCGAGGCCACGGTGTCAAGTCACGACCTGGTCGAACGACTCGAACCAGTTGGCCCGGATCGCCCCGACCCCGGGCCGGCGGTGGCACGTGACCTTCAGACCGCGGCCACTTTCGCCCTTTGCCGGAAGATCGGGATCCCGGCCGCGGCCCTCCTGATCGTGGCCGAGGACCGTTCCGGGCGTCGTCTCGACGACGAAGGTCTTTGGGAGCTGTTTCGGTCGGCCGGCAAGGCTGCGCTAAGTCGCCTCGACCGACTCTAACCCTGTACTTGAGGGTTAGATCAAGCCTTCTTCTTGCCCGCTTTGGGCTCCTTCAGCCCCTTGAGCTCGGCTCGTAGTTCCCGGATCTGGTCGAGGGCCGCATCGAGCCGGTCTTCGGTCTCTTCGAGCCGGTCAGAGAGCACCCGGACCCGCCGTTCAAGCCGCTCGGCGTCGTCCTGGGAGGAAACGCCCATGGCGCCCATCGCCACCCTTTGCGCTTCGGCCGCGCGGTCACGGGCCGAAACTGCCGCGGACACGGCCTGCCCGAAAGCCGGGCTGCCGATCAGTGCCTGGGCAATGTCGGCGGCCGCCTTTTCGCCCTTCGACTGCACCTTGTCCCTGATCCCATCGTTGCCGTCATTTTCA
Organism: Actinomycetes bacterium; assembly: GCA_023436605.1. Classification (GTDB taxonomy): domain Bacteria; phylum Actinomycetota; class Thermoleophilia; order Solirubrobacterales; family 70-9; genus 67-14. Next base: position 9,077 of record JAEZIQ010000119.1, read on the forward strand.
GCTGACATGGCACGATCTTAAAGGGCACTGCGGGGGTCGGCGACAGAAGAACGGCAGGAAGTGGGGAGGTGCCGGCGAAAGCCGTTGCGATACGGTTCCCCTGCCGCGCCACGGGAGGGCGTCGGCCGCGTCTGTTTTAGTTGGGAAACCAAAGGTGTACCAGGGTTCAATGACCACACGCCGCGCCACTCCGACCGCCATTCTCGCGGTCCTCCTTTTCGCGCTCTTTTTTGGCTCCCTGACTTGGTTTGCGGCTCAGAGCTCAGCGGCGCCCAACCCTCCGGTTCCCTGCGCCCCCGGGGCCGCCGACTGCTACACCGTGGTTGAAGGCAAGGCGGCACCGGCCGCGACCGACCCGGCGACCGCCGGCCCGACCAACAACGCGGGAGACCAGAACACCGGCCCGACCGGCAACACGGGCGGAGTGGTTACGGTCCCCGGAACCGGGGGCGCGACTCCCGGCCAGAGCGGCGGTACCGGCACCACCGGTCCGGGCAAGAACGGCGGGCAGATCACACCCGACGACAACTCACCTGACTTTGTCGACGAGGATCCCAACCTGAACGGCGGGGTCGGCCCCGGGGCGAGTCTCGACGGCACCAACCCGATGGAATCGGATGTTCTCTCGGTCCCCAACTTCGTCATCGACCAGTTCGAGATCCCGCCCTTCCTCCTCCCCATCTACCAGGCCTGTGGCAGCCAGTACGGGATCCCCTGGTACGTGCTCGCATCGATCAACCGCAACGAGACCAGCTTCGGCACCAACGTCGCAACTTCGTCAGCCGGAGCCAACGGCTGGATGGCCTTCATGCCGGCTTCCTGGGCCGAGTGGGGCGTTGATGCGAACGGCGACAAGATCCGCGACCCGTACAACCCGGTCGACGCGATCTGCTCGGCCGCCAACTACCTCGACTACTTCGGTTACGCCGAGAGCCCGTACGACGCAATCTTCGCCTACAACCACGCCGACTGGTACGTCCAGAAGATTCTCAAGTACGCGAAGATTTACTCCCAGATCCCGCAGGAGATGATCAGCGCGCTGACCGGTCTGACTGAAGGCGCCCGATTCCCGGTTGCCGCGGCCGACGCCAATTACGAAGGGCAGGTTTCGACCGAGGCGGCGAAGAAGAACGGCACCGCCTCTCAGGACATCGAGTCCTCCTCCGACCGCCGCACGATCTCGATCTCCGCTGCGGGAGGCTCACCGGTCATCGCCGTCAACGATGGAATGATCCGCCAGATCGATCATGAGACCGGCACGGTCGTCCTCGAGGACGCCTACGGCAACCGCTACTCCTACGCCGGCCTCGGATCGGTCTCGACCGTCTACCCGGTCCCCCAGCCGAAGCAGACCTCCTCCTTCGTCGCCGAAGAGTCGGAAGTCGGTCACACGGCTGCCGACGATGGCGGCAAGGCGAACCCCGACGCCGCCGCCGAGATGGGCGAGGCCAAGGCAGCCGACAGCCCCCGTTCTCCGGATCAGGCAGCCACCGACTCTAACCCTCAGGTTCAGGATCAGGGTTCGAAGCCGGTCACCCAAGAGGAGAAGGAGAACATCAGCGAGGTGCTGGTTGACCCCAACGCTGCCGCAGCAGCCGCGACGGACGCCGCCACCGGTGACCAACCCGAGGATCCGACCATCGAGGCGGCCGACGAACGCCGGGACGCCCAGGAAGAGATCAACAAGGTTTCCGACCAGACCAGCAACAACACGGAGAACATGCGGGGCCGCGTCTACGCCAGCCCGCTCCGTCCGAGCAACCAGAAGCGCGCCAGCACTGACGGGCAGTCGCTCAAGAACGTCGCCGGCCAGGCGACCGGTACCGGGATCGAGGGCAAACCGGGCGATTACCTGATCTACGACGGCAGCAAGTCGGGCATCTACCGGTTCGACCCGGAGACCACTGACCTGCACGAACTCGAAAAGGGTTCTCATGTGGTCGCCGGCACGGTGCTCGGCCGGCTCGCCGAAACCTCGGTCGCCTCAGTCAACTTCTCGATCAAGCCCGGTGGCGAAGACACCCCGCAGATCGACCCCAAGCCCTTCCTCGACGGCTGGAAGCTGCTCGCCGAGACCAACATCTACAGCGCCCGTGGCAAGGACCGCTTCTCCAACCGTCTCGGCGCCGGCGGCATCCTGCTTCTTTCCAAGTCGGCCCTCCAGAAGCGCGTCCTCAACGATCCGATGATCGAGTTCACCAAGCAGTGCGACCGTGACTACATCGCCAGCGGCTCGATCGACCGACGCGCCCTGGCCACGCTCGAATTCATCACCGCCCACGGCTACTCGCTGCTGATCACCTCGATGCTCTGCGGCCGCGAAGTCTCAATCACCACTTCCGGCAACGTCTCGAATCACACCCGCGGTTCGGCCATTGACATCGCCGCCATCAACGGCGAAGTTGTCACCCCCGGGACCCAGGGCCCGGGCTCGCTGACCGACCAGGTCGCCCGTCTCGTCCTCACCCTTCAGGGCACGATGGCGCCCGACGAAGTCATCTCGCTGCTCGACTACCCCCAGCCGGCCGGTTTCGCGATGGGCGATCACGGCGACCACCTCCACGTCGGCTTCCGTCCGATGGCAGGTTCCGACGCGCCGGGCGGCTCGATCGCCTCGACGCTCGGCGCCGAGCAGTGGGAGAAGCTGACCGAGCGCCTCGGCCAGATCACCAATCCCGAAGTTCCCACCACCCCGTCCGACGACTCGCTTCCGGTGAAGTCGAAGGACGCGGACGAAGGCAACTAGCGGCCATCAGCCCGCTTTTCGGTTTCGTCCAGTTCGAGTTGGCCGGCAGCCTGCCGCTCGACGATGGCCGTTACCTGGTCCGCTCCGGCCCGGCCGAGAGAGTGCTCGTGGTCGAAACCGAGGGCGCCCTGCCCCCGCCCCGTCGCCGTCGCCGTCGTCCCCGCAAGGCGAACGTAAGCGACACCCCGGTCCAGGTCACCGTTTCGGTGGTCACCGTGGTCCTTGCCGACCAGCCGTTCGACTCGGAATCCGCCGCCGAGCCCTGGCTGGACCGGCTCGATGATTCCGAGTTCACCGGAGACCTGCTTGAAGACGCGACCAGGACCCTTGACCGGGTGCGAGCGGCCGACGCCGGCTCATCGGGGCTGCCCTTCGGCACCCCGACGGGGATCGGTTCCATCGTCGCCGCCAGGGTCGGTTACGGCGAAGGAGAACAGGTCGCTTCCGGTCGCTTCCTGCAGGCACTGGAGGTTGACGCGCGTGGCGGCACGGGCGAGCGGCGCCGCGAGCGCCTGGCCCGCAACGGCCCTCTCGCTCGTACTGCCGCGGTACTCGGTGGCCGTGAGCAGACGGCCGCCTGCGAAGTGCTTGTCCCGAGGATCAGGCTGGATCTCTCGACCGGAAACGAAGCTGCCGCCCGGTTGATGATCGCGGCCGCGACCTCGGCCACGATCAGCGAACTCGAGTTTGCGGTCGAGGACGAAGACCACGAGAAGGACCTGGACCTCCTGGAGAACCTGCTGCCGGGCCTGACCGAAGTTTCGGGCCGGGCCGAGGAGGGTGGCGTCGAACCGGGTGACCTCGAACAGGTTGAGGAAGCCCTCACGGTGGCCGAGCGGGTGATCCGCCGCCGCCGGATCCTCGCCCTGTAGCCCCCGGGTGGTCTACCGGGATTCGATCCCGAGTACGTGAAGCACGGCTTCGTCTTCCAGCGTGCCGGTGACCAGGTCCGCGTGGGAAAGGTCGATCCCGGGCACCGAAGGGATCCCGATCACGAACAGCCCGGCAGCGACCGCGGCGGTCACTCCGGATGGCGAATCCTCGAGGGCGATAACCCGCTTGCCCGGCTCCACCTCGAGCTGACGGCAGGCCTCCAGATAGGCGTCAGGGGCCGGTTTGGCTTCCGGTACTTCGTGGCCACTGACCACCGCGTCGAACGGCAAGCCGGTCCCGGCCACCTCATGCGAACGTTCGATGAACTGCCGCGGAGAGTTCGAGACAAGCGCGATCGGAACCCCGGCAAGTCGCAGCAGTTCGATCAGCTCCCGGGCCCCGACCATCGCGTCGACGCCACCTTCCAGCTCGGCCAGCACCAGGTCGTTGAGCTCGTCCATCAGCTCGACATCGTTTCCGGGTTCGTTCAGGAATCGGGCCAGCTTGCGGCCAGCGATCTCAGCCGAGGAGCCGACCAGACTGCGTTTGTGGTCGATGGTGAACTCCATCCCCCGGATCTGGAAGAGTTTCTGTTCGGCCCTGCTCCAGACAGCTTCGGTATCGAGCAGTAGGCCGTCATTGTCAAACAGGACCGCTTCGGGATACGCCATGCAGGGAGCCTAGAGATACCCGGGCCGGCAGGGATTGACCGATCAGTTCTGGAATATTTCGGTATCGATCCGATACCGAGAACGGATCTGCGGGTTATAGACAGGCATGCACAAACCGAATGACCAGAGTGGGGAGCTTCAGCCGATGCGGCTGACGCCGCGCATCAGCGGATCGCCCATGTCCCTCTTTCTGCTCGCCGCCTTCGCGGTGGCAATGTTCGGACTGCTGCTTGCCGCTCCCGCCTCCGCGAGCCCCCTCGAACCCCCGATGATCCTCCCCGCCGAAGCCGGTGCCAGCGCGACCGGTCCCGGCGCCAAGAGCACCCGCTGGATCGTCGGCGGGGTTCCCGGTGGGGCCACCGATCGCATCGCCGAATCGCTCGGTGCCACCGGGATCGGCGATCGCACCGGCAGCTTCCGGGTCCCCCGGAGCAAGGCCAGACGCCTGGCCGACCGCCTCGATGTGGCCGGCCGGCTGGTCTACGCCGAACCGGATGTGGCCGTGACCCGCAGCGGCTACCCGCTCGACCTCCGCAGCGACGACCAGTGGTGGCTCAACCGGATCGTCAGCCCGAACGATGTGACTCCCCCCAACGTGACCCCGAAGAGCCCTCTGATCGGGCTGATCGAGGAATCCATCGATCCCCTCCACCCCGACCTCGTCAGCGCCAACCTGACCGGTTCCCGGTCTCTCGGCCCGGCCGCAGACTGGCATGGCACCGCGATCGCCGGGATCGCCGGCTCCCCCGGCGAGATGATGGGCATCCGCGGGGTTTGGCCTGGCGCCCGGATGCGGCTCTTCTCCTCAGGCCTTACCTGCTCCACCGCTTCAGCCGCCGTGAACCGGGCGGTTCGCAAGGGCGCAGCGGTGATCAACATGAGCTACACCTTCCCCGCCGGCTCCTGTTTCACCCATTTCGTAGCCACCCAGTACGCCATCCGCAACGGCGTGGTCCCGGTAGCCTCGGCCGGCAACTCCGGCGACCGCGGCAACGCCCCGATGCGTCCCGCCGTCGATCCGCATGTGCTCTCGGTCGGGGCCATTCAGCACACGGATTCCACCCCGAGCTTTTCCGTCATCGCCCCCTTCTCGACCTCCAACGCGGGAGTCGATCTGACCGCCCCGGGAGCCAGCGTTCTCGCCCCCTATGTCGAAGCAGCGGCGAGCGGCGTGGAGCGAACCCTGAAGCCCGTCAGCGGCACCAGTTTTGCCGCCCCGATGGTTTCTGCCACCGCCGCGTGGCTGCGGCAGGTCCGGCCCGAGCTCGGCAACCTCCAGATCGCCAGCCTGATGACCAGGTCCGCCACCGACCTCGGTGAGCCCGGCCGCGACCCGGAGTACGGCGAGGGACTGCTCAGCATCGAGAAGAGCCTGACCGAGCCCAACCCGCCCATCGACCCCTACGAGCCAAACGACGACATTCGCTGGATCAACGGGTCGCTGATCAAAGCGAAGTCACCCTTCCTCTGGCGGGCCGGCTCCGGCAAACACCGCGTCCTCGATGCCACCCTTTCCCGGGCCAAGGATCCCGCCGACGTCTACCGGATCCTGATTCCCGCGCGGCGCAAGATCGTGGTCAACGTGAACCAGCTCGAGGGCGATGTGGTCGTGTCGGCCCTGAAACCGAAGGCAACGACGATCGTCAAGCCCGGCCGTAACCTGATCGTCCGCTCGAACCGGCCCTACCCGAAGACCGAGGGCATCCTGGTCCGCAACCTGAAGAAGCGGGCCCAGAACGTCTGGCTCGCCATCACCCCCAGCGGAACCCAGGCCGGAAACGACTCCCGCTACCGCATCAAAGTAGTCCGCAAGTAACCGGCGAGCTTCGTGGCTTCTCAATTACGCCGTGGGGACGGTCTCTAGCGGCCAGGGCGCGGGCCGGGCAAGTCGATCACGCCGTGGGGCTACACGAGACATCCCGGTCCAACCAACGGTGAAGCAGGTTTGCGACCGAATCAGTGGGAAAGCTGCTTCACCATCGGATGATGGGCGGTGCCGCGGGTTTCGATTCGAATCGACGCAAAAACCCGCATCACCATCAA
>JAEZIQ010000034.1 GCA_023436605.1 Actinomycetes bacterium
CCCAGATCGCGACCCCGGCCACGATCAGGAGGACGGCCGGCAGGAAACCGATCAGGAAGACGATGCCCCCGATCGCGATGGTGCCGGTGATCTGCTCGCCCCAGCGGCTCTTGACCAGGCTGGCGCAACGCTTGATCGTGGCGATCGGTCCGGTGCCCTCGAGGGCGATGACCGGGACAGCTAGGAAGGTGAGGATGCCCCACGCGGCGCCGGCGAGACCGCCGATGATCGCCCCCGCGACTCCGAAGCGCTCTTGAATCGCGCGGATGATCGTCATCACGACGGTAGCGACGAAAGCCCAGCCGGCGACAGCGCTCATGCGGCTCGAGGCAAGCGCCATGCCGTCGCCGAAGCTCGGTGATTCACCGTGCATCTGCCGGTCGGCGTTGTGGGCGAGGCCCACCGCGAAGTAGTAGGTGACGAAGGCCGCCAGGTAGGTGCCGACCGCGACGAGGATCGCGCCGAGAACCGTCGACTGTTCCTCGATCAGGTAGAGACCGGGACCGATCACGATGATCGCGACAAGCAGCGCGACCAGGCCCCCGATCAGCGGGAACCGAATCAGTCCTGGCGAGTCGGAGAGAACCCGCCAGCTCTTCTTTGTCAACTGCCAGCCAGCCTTGATGCGCTTCATGTGGGAAACCTACCTGTTGCTCTTCGGAGAATCTGCAATTCCGGGGACCTGGAAGACGCCTCTTTCTTCGAAGTAGGCCCATTCTTCCCTGCCGAGTTCAGTCGATGGTGAATCGGCGTAGACCCATTCGCGCATGATCCGGTGCCAGTTACGTTTGGCCCGCAGGCGGCCGAGCACCGCGAGCACCCCGAACTCCATCCGGCGACCCATCAGTTCGTCGGCTGGAATCGATTCGCGCCGCATCAGATCGAAGTATTCGGAACGCGGATCATGGGTCGACTCGATCACCTTCATCACCCGGTCGCCGTCGATCTCGATCTCCCGGTCCTCCATGTACCAGCCGCCGATCGACTTGACGTGGTTCATCAGGCGTTCGGCGTCGAGCTTCGACGGCTTCTTCACGAAGCCCAGGTCATGCAGCGCGTCGCGCAGCCCGTCCGGGTCGTTGCGGACCGCCGCGTCGACCGCCCGCTGGTCCAGTTCGATCTGTTCGCGGTCCAGCTTCTTGGTCATGCCGAAGTCGAGAAACGCGACCCGGCCGTCGTCCATCAGCAGGTAGTTGCCTGGATGAGGATCGGCGTTGAAGTGCTGCAGGTGGTAGATCGAACCGAAGCTGCCGCGGAAGATGATCTCCCCGAAACGGCTGCGGGTTTCGTGATCCATGGCGAGGATCTCGTCGAAGTTGACTCCCTTGACAAATTCTGTCACCAGCACCCGGCGCCGCGAGAGCCTGGTGATCACATCGGGCACGTAGATGAAGGGGTGTCCGCGATAGGCGCGGGCGAAGGAACGCTGGTTCTGGGCTTCGTACTCGTAGTCGAGTTCCTCCAGGACCCGCTCGCGAAGCTCGCGGGTCACCTCGCGGGCATCGAGGCCCGGGGCCAGGGCCCGCGCCATCCGGACCAGCATGCCGGCGTTCTTGAGGTCGGCTTCGAGTGCTTCGGCAATGCCCGGGTACTGGATCTTCACCGCGACCTCCCGCCCGTCGATCAGTCGACCACGGTGAACCTGCCCGATCGAGGCGGCCGCGAAGGCCTCGTGCTCGATCGAATCGAAAAGGCTCTCGACCGGCTCCCCGTCGTATTCCTCCTCGAGCACGGTGACCACGTCTTCCCAGGGCATTGCCGGCGCGTCGTTTCTGAGCCGAGCGAGCTGCTCCTGGTAGACCTCGCGGTACTCCTCGGGGATGAAGTCGATGTCGATGAAAGAGGCGAACTGGCCGATCTTCATCGCTGCGCCCTTCATCTGGCCCAGCGTTGCCACCATCTTCGCTGCCGTTTCAGCATGCCGTTCCTCCAGCTTTTCCTGGCTGGATTCTCCGCTTCGGAACACGCTCGAGGCCTTGGTTCCGGCGTATTTTGCGCCCTGCGATCCGATCGCCGAGCCCAGTTTGGCGGAACGGCGGAGGCGTCCCTTGGGAATCTTCGAATCATCCGCCACGCCTCAAGCGTACGGGTTTCCCTATCCTGTTCTGTCCAATGTCTTCTGAACGCGCAACTCTTAACGCCACTACCCGTACCGAATTCGGCACCCGAACCTCCCGTCGCCTCCGCCGCGAAGGCAAGGTTCCCGGGGTCGTTTACGCGGACGGCAAGGAAGCGACCTCATTCCAGGTCGAAAGCCGCGACGCCCGGGTCATCCTGGCGGAAGGGCATGCGCTGTTCGATCTCCACATCGAAGGATCCGACACGGTTCCGGTCGTGGTCAAGGAGCAGCAGCACCACCCGGTGCGCGGCGACCTCCAGCATCTCGACCTCCAGCAGGTCGACCTCAACCAGGCGATCCAGTCGGACGTTCCGATCGAACTGACCGGTGACGACGTCAGCCCCGGCGTCAAGCAGGGCGGCGTGCTCGATCACGTCACCCGCGAAATCACGATCGAGGCGCTGCCGACCGACATCCCGGACTCGCTCACGCTCGATGTCTCCGGGATGGAGATCAACGACACGATCACCCTCGAGGCGCTCGAAGTGCCGGAGGGCATCACCGTGATCGCCGAGGACTTCGCCGAGGTCACCCTGGTCACCCTCTCGCCGCCGCGCGTCGAGGAAGAGCCGGCAACCGACGTCGAAGCCGAGCCGGAAGTGGTCGGCGAAGCCGAAGAGCCCGCTGCCGACGGCGGCGACTCGGGCGAAGACTCCTCCGACGAGGAGTAGGTTCTGTCCTTCCTGCGCCGCTCCGGCCCCGACGACGGGTCCGATGCCCCGATCCTGATTGTCGGTCTCGGCAATCCGGGTCGGGAATACGAGCGCAGTCGCCACAACGCCGGTTTCATGGTCGCGGCGAAGCTTGCCGAGCGATGGGAGCTACCGCGGGCGAAGGACAAGTTCAACGCCAGGATCACCGAGGGACGGATCAGTCCGGGTGGCCCCAGGGTCGTCCTGATGACCCCGCTCACCTACATGAACGAGTCGGGCAAGTCCGCCGGTCCGGCCCTGTCTCTTATACAAATATCCGAGCCCACGAGACC
>JAEZIQ010000061.1 GCA_023436605.1 Actinomycetes bacterium
CCGGTACGCTGGCCGACGATGCGGATCGTTCACGTGCTCGGAACCCGGCCCAACTTCGTCAAGATGGCGCCGCTGATCGCCGCCATTTCGAGGCGGATGCCCGATGCCGGCCAGACGATCGTCCACACCGGCCAGCACTACGACCGGCTGATGAGCGAGATCTTCTTCGAGCAGCTCGGCGTCCCGGCCCCGGATTTCATGCTCGAGGTCGGCTCCGGCACCCATGCCCAGCAGACCGCCCGGGTGATGGAACGTCTCGAGCCGCTGCTGGTCGAGAACCGGCCCGACCTGGTGGTCGTTCCCGGTGACGTCAACTCGACCGTCGCCGCCGCCCTGACCGCGGTCAAGCTGGAGATCCCGGTCGCCCACCTCGAATCCGGCCTCCGCAGCTACGACCGGACCATGCCCGAGGAGATCAACCGGATCATCACCGACCAGATCAGCGACATCCTCTGGGTCCACTCCGAGGAAGCTCTCCGCAACCTGGAACTGGAAGGCATCCCGGCCGAGCGGGCCCATTTCGTCGGCAACACGATGATCGACAGCCTGGTCGCACTCCAGGAAAGGTTCCGTCCTCTTGAGTTCTGCCGGCAGTTTGGCCTGAATCCGGGCTCCTACCTGCTGGTAACGCTCCACCGGCCCGCCCTGGTGGACGGGCCCCTGCTCTTCGAGGCGGTCGCCGCCCTCAACCAGGTTTCGACCATGATGCCCGTCCTCTTCCCCGTTCACCCCCGTACCCGAGCCCAGCTCGCCGGCAACGCCGAACTGGCCGAGAACCTCCACCTGGTCGACCCGGCCGGTTACCTCGAGTTTCTTTCGCTGGAAGCCGACGCCGGCGCCGTCCTCACCGACTCCGGCGGGATCCAGGAAGAAACCAGCTATCTGGGAGTCCCCTGCTTCACCCTCCGCGACAACACCGAACGACCGGTCACGATCGAACTCGGCACCAACGTCCTGCTCGGCCTCGACCCCGCCCGGATCGAAGAGATTCCGACGATCATCGCCAGCCGGGATCCCTCGGCTCCGCCCCCGGAACCACCCCCGCTCTGGGACGGCCACGCAGCCGACCGCATCGCTGAACTGCTCGCTGCCTAGGAGCCGAAGTCCGAAAAGTCAGTGATTATCACTGACAATCGGGATCTCGATGGTCAGTTCGAGGATTCGGCCGAGTCGTCGGCCGAAGCTGAGTCTTCCGAACCGGTCGGTTCGGTCGGTTCCGGCGCTTCGGCGTCGGGGGCAACCGCGTTGGGGTGGTCCGGGATCGCGTCGGGTGCGACCGCGTTCGGGTGGTCCGGGATCGCGTTGGGATGGTCGTTGGCCGGAGCCTCGTCGCGATGCTTGGACTTCTTGTTCTTCTTCGCGGCCTTGCCGGCTTCCGCCTCGCGGCTCGCTTCCTTGGAAGGGCCGAGCAGCATGCTCATGTTGCGGCCTTCCTGGAGCGGACGGGTCTCGATCACCGCGAGTTCCTCGCCGAGATCCTCGAAAAGTCTGTAGAGCAGGTCGCGGCCACGCTCCGGGTGGGCCTGTTCCCTGCCACGGAACATGATCGTCACCTTGACCTAGTCGCCGGCCTTGAGGAAACGCTCGACGTGGCCCTTCTTCGTGTTGTAGTCGTTGTCGGCGATCTTCGGCCGCAACTTGATTTCACGAATGTTGACCTGGGTCTGGTGTTTGCGGGCGGCCTTCTGCTTCTGGTCCTGCTCGTACTTGTACTTCGAGTAATCGAGCAGACGGCAGACCGGCGGCTTGGCGCTGGCAGCGACTTCGACCAGGTCGAGCTCCGCCTCACGGGCCATCTGGCGGGCCTTGTCGGTATCAACGATTCCCACCTGCTCACCGTCGGCACCGATCAGACGGACCTTGGGCACGCGGATACGCTCGTTGATACGAGTGTTGTCCCGTTCAGGGGGACGCCGGTCAAACCTGCGCGGAATCGGCACTAGCTACAAACCAACGGGCAGTTCAAGCGGACAAGAGGCGGGTAGGCGAGCACGCGGGCGCCACGGGGCGCGAGTTCTTTTTCGTGCGTCGAATCAACTGTCAAGGAGCATACAGAACTTTTCAACACTCATAGATCCAAGCTCCCCGTCGGCGTGCGAACGGACCGCAATTTCGCCCGCTTCCAGCTCACGGTCACCGACTACGAGCATGTACGGGAAGCGGCCCAGTTCGGCCGCGCGGATCTTCTTGCCGACCGATTCGGAGCGTTCCTCGACCGAGACCCGGGCGCCTCTGGCGCGGAGGTCTTCAGCGATCTGGCGGGCGTATTCGAGGTGCTTGTCGGAGACCGGGACGATCCGTGCCTGGACCGGAGCCAGCCAGGCCGGGAACCGGCCCGCGTAGTGCTCGATCAGGATTCCGGCGAACCGTTCCATCGAACCGAGCAGGGCACGGTGGATCATCACCGGCCGTTCCTGTTCGTCTTCGGAGTCCGTGTAGGTCAGTCCGAACCGTTCCGGCATCTGGAAGTCGAGCTGGCAGGTTCCGAGCTGCCAGGAGCGACCCAGCGCGTCGGTCACGTGGAAGTCGATCTTCGGGCCATAGAAGGCGCCGTCGCCGGGATTGATCTTGTAATCGCGACCCTGGGAGTCGAGCGCACTCTTCAGCATGCCTTCGGCCTTCTCCCATAGCTCGTCGCTGCCTAGCGACTTCTCCGGTCTGGTCGAAAGTTCGACCTGTACGTCATCAAACCCGAACCGGGCATAGAGCTCGTCGATCGCCTCGCAGATCTCACCGACCTCGGACTCGACCTGATCGATCGTGCAGTAGACGTGGGCGTCGTCCTGGGTGAAAGCGCGAACCCGGAGCAACCCGTGAAGCACTCCCTCCCGCTCGTTGCGGGTGACCCGGCCGAACTCGGCGAGTCGGAGCGGCAGATCACGGTAAGAGTGCCGCTGGGAGCCGTAGACGAGGCAGCATCCGGGACAGTTCATGGGCCGGAGCGCGAAACGCCGCTCGTCGACCTCCATGAAGTACATGTCGTCCTTGTAGTTGTCCCAGTGGCCGGAGCGGTGCCAGAGTTCCTCGTCCATCACCTGCGGCGTGGCGATCTCCTTGTAGCCGCGACGGTTCAGCTGCTGGCGCACTTCCGCTTCGATCAGACGCAGCAGCACCGTGCCGTTGGGCAGCCAGAACGGCATGCCGGGGGCTTCGTCGCGAAGCATGAACAGATCGAGTTCCGGTCCGAGCCGGCGGTGGTCACGGGCCTTGGCCTGTTCGATGCGCTCAAGGTATTCGGCGAGGTCGTCCTTCGAGAAGAAGGCGGTGCCGTAAATCCGGGTGAGCTGCTCGCGGTTCTCGTCACCGCGCCAGTAGGAACCGGCGACCGAGTTCAGCTTGATCACCTTGATCCGCTTGGTGCCCGGGCCGTGCGGTCCGCGACAGAGGTCCTCGAAGGGTCCGTTGCGGTAAAGAGAGACGGTTTCTGCGCCTTCGTTCTTGATCAGATCCTCGATCAGTTCGACCTTGAACTTCTCGTCCTGGGCCCTGAAAATCTCGATCGCTTCGTCAACCGGTACGTCGCGGCGTTCGAAGGTTTCGTCCGCCTTGATGTGACGGCGCATCGCCTCTTCGATCTTCGGGAGGTCGGCGTCGGTGATCTTGACGTCCTCGGGGAACTCGAAGTCGTAGTAGAAGCCGTTCTCGATCGCCGGTCCGATCGTCACCCGGGTACCCGGGTAAAGCTCCTGCACGGCGGTTGCCATCACGTGGGCGGCGTCGTGACGTATCAGCTCGAGACCTTCGGGGTCACGGCTGGTGATGATCGAGATCTCCTCGCCGTCGGCGACTGGCGCGCTGAGGTCCCGGAGTTCGTCGCCGACCTTCAGGGCAAGCGCGGCCCGGGCCAGACCCTCGCCGATCGCCAGCGCGGCGTCGGCACCGGTGGCACCGGTCTCCAGCTGGAGCGGGGTACCGTCGGGCAGGGTGACTGTTATCTCTGGTGAATCCACGGGCATCGGGCCATCGTAAACGGATCAGCCGAGCAGTTCGTTTACGCGGCCGGCAAGAACTTCGTGACCCTTGCGGGACGAACGGCTGGCGGTGACGTTGAACCAGGAATGGAGCATCGGCATGTGATCGATCGTGACCGGCACCCCGGCCTCGATCAGCCGTTCGGCGTAGGCCAGCCCTTCGTCCCGGAGCGGGTCGGCGATCGAGAGTGAAACCAGGGTCGGTGCCAGGCCCGAGAGATCCTCGGCGAAGAGTGGTGAGGCCCGCGGGTCGTCGGCATCCTCGCGGGAAACGAAGCAGCTTTCGAACCAGTCGATCCGGTTCTTGGTCAGGTAATACCCCGTCGCGAACTTCTCGCGGGAGGGCAGCGAGCCGGTGCAGTCGGTGACCGGGTAGATCAGAAACTGCGCGGCGGGCTGAGGTTCGCCGGCGGCCTTGAGGTCGAGGCAGAGCACGGTCGCCATCTGGGCTCCGGCGCTGTCTCCGATCACCCCCACCCTTTCCGGGTCAGCTCCGAACCGGGCCGGATCCCGCATGACCGAGCGCCAGGCCAGCAGGGCATCCTCGGCCTGGGCCGGGAAAGGGTGCTCGGGAGCGAGCCGGTAGCCGACCGAGAGAACCCGGACGCCAGCGCTCCGGGCCAGCCACGAGCAGGCTCCGGAGTGGGTATCGACCGAGCCCTGGACGAAACCTCCACCGTGGAAGTGGATCAGCATCGGGGTGGGCTGGTGGCAGCCGGGCGGAGTGAAGAGACGCGCCTCGAGGTTCCTGCCCTCGCCTTCCAGGGTCCAGCTTTCGCTGCGGACGCCGGTCGCGGGGAGGCTCGCTGCGCCCGCCATGATCTCCAGTTCCCGGCGCGACTCCTCCAGCACGAATTCCGGGTTCTGACCCTCCGATATCGCCGTCACCCGGCCGAGGGCCCAGGCGTCTGGCATCAGACCCCGTGCCTCCGGGGGCGGTTCGCCGAAAAGGCGCCGCATCAGTCCATCCGGAAGCGAGAGCAGTCCCCGAAAGACCAGCCCCAGCAACCGCCCCAGCATCTTCTCCCCTGCGTTCAGGTCCACGGGCGGATCGTATCCGCGCAACTCGGCTCCGGCCTTGCGGTTACTGGAATGATGAGTTCAATGATTGGGAGAAAGTTTGCGCCGTGGCTCGCAGCCGCCGCGATCAGTGTCCTGTCCATCGCGTCCGCCGGCACGGCCCACGGAGCCGAGCGCGAGCGACCCTGCAACGGCTCGGTCGAGCTCTGCAGCCGTACCTTCGACCAGGTGGTGCTTCCCGGCACCCACAACTCGATGTCGAACGAGGAGTACGGCTGGGTCCTGCCCAACCAGCACTACTCGATCCCGACCCAGCTCGGATACGGGATCCGCGCCTTCCTGATCGACACGCACTACGGCAAGCCCGGTGCCAGTCCCGGCCAGATCGTTAACTGGAACTCGGGCACCGACGGCAACCCGCACGATATGGGCGCCGCGACCTATCTCTGCCACGACTTGTGCATCTGGGGCGCCAGTCCCCTGGCCGAGGAGCTAGGCAAGGTTGCCGGTTTCCTGGCCGACCATCCCCGCGAGGTGCTCGCCTTCGTGGTCCAGAACGGAATTCATCCCGAGGACTTCGCCACCGCCGTCACCGCCAGCGGCCTGATCGATTACGTCTACACCGGGCCAACCGATCAGTACCCCACCCTCACCGAGATGATCTCCTCGAACCAGCGGGTGGTGATGCTCTCCGAGGGCAACACCGGCACCGTGCCCTGGTTCCACAATGGGTATGCCGGCGCCCTGCAGGAAACTCCCTACAACTTCCGCAGGACCGAAGAGGATGAGGCTAAGGAAAAGGACAAAACTCTCACCACCAGGCAGAGTATGGAACAGCTGACCGACCCGGCCATGTTGCACTCAACCTGTCGACCGAACCGCGGCGGCACCACCGGAGCTCTGTTCCTGATGAACCACTGGGTGAACGGTCCGATCAACGGCGGGGACGACGGCAACACCTTCACTCCCGATTCGGCCGTGGCACAGGTCCTCAACCAGCCCGATGTCCTGGTCGCCAGGGCTAGGGCCTGCGAGGCCCGGCGCGGCAAGCTGCCGAACATCGTCGCCGTCGACCAGTTCGGTGACGGCGACCTGACCGCCGCCGTGCGGGAACTGAATGAAGTGAACGCCAAGCCGTTCCTGGAAGCGGTGAAGCCGAAGAACGCAGCCGTCAAGTCCGGCAAGAAGGCCACCTTCAAGGTGGCGCTCACCAACTGGGGTGACACGGAGTCCGCCCTGACCAAGGTCTGCGCCACCGTTCCGGGCAAGCTGGCGATCAAGCCGAAGTGTGCCTCGGTCTTCGTTCCGCAGGGCAATCCCGGCAAGGCCACGGCGACGATCAAGGTCGCCACCCGCAAGCTTTACCCGGGCAGGTACAAGGGCAAGAAGAGCGGACTGGTCAATTTCACGATCTCCAGCGCTGGCCCCACCGTCAGAACCTCAGCCAGCCTGAAGGTCACGCCGCTCAAGCCGAAGAAGAAGCACAAGCGCAGGAAGTAAACCCCCCGGAACTGACTCCTTAACACCGAAACCCGGCTCCAGGCCGGGTTTCAAGTTTGAGTGGGCACAACTGGGCTCGAACCAGTGACCTCCACCGTGTCGAGGTGGCGCTCTACCAACTGAGCTATGCGCCCGCGGACGGAGAGACTAGCGCAGCAGGGCAACCGTCGGCATCGAGATGCCGCACCTCGCCGGAAGGATCAGCTCTGGCCGAATGTCAAAGCCGAGGATTTGTAACCGCGGCATACGTTGCGGCCTCGCGGGCCGAACTTCTTGCGGGGCACCGAGGCGAAATATTTCGCCAGCGGCACCCGCCGATTGACCTCGATCGTCCACTGGCCAGTCGACGAGGCTCGCGCCTTGCCGACCAGCACATCGCGGCGCCGCTGCTTGCGGAAGACCTTCACCTGTCGGGCTTTACGACATTGGCTCGAGGGAGAACTGATCTGTCCGTGGAATGAGCTGGGGTAATCGCTTCCGGGTGTCCCCGAATAGAAACCGAAGGATGAACTGGTCCCGAAAGTGCGGGCCTCTGCCCCACCCGTGTTCCAGAGCAGGATCGCTCCGGCCAGGAACGCCGCCAACAAAATCACTTCGAATCGCCGTCTCGCAACCATCGGGGAAAGATACCTGCGGTAACGGATTCTTCCGCTCATACCCGCCCGCCGATGGATGACCTCGGCTGCACCGCGACTTCCCTTCGTCCGGTGTTCTCTAAGAATGAACCCGTAACGCAGTTGATCTCCGACGAGGAGTTAGTTGATTTCCCTGCCTTTTGCAAAGCAATTCTGGCCCGCCTTCCTGGCGACCGCAACGTTCGCGGCGCTGCTTCTCGTTCCGCCAGGGGCTGAGGCGGCTTCCCCACTCAAGATCGAGCTTCTTTCGAGCCAGGCCGATCGAGTCACCGGCGGTGACGCGCTGATCGGAGTCCGGGCGCCCGACCTCAAGGTCCGGGACCGCATGGTCGTCCGGGCCAACGGAAAGGTCGTCACGGGATCGCTCAAGGTCGACCCCGGGGACGCCCGACGCCGCGTCGGGCTCGTCACCGGCCTGCGTGAGGGCCAGAACTGGATTTCGGCCTGGGCACCCGGCCGGTCCGCCACCCGGCTGTCGGTCTACAACAGTTCGCTCCAGGGACCGGTCTTTTCAGGACCGCACCAGAACCCGTACTACTGCACCACCGACAAATTTGACCTCGGTCCGGCCCAGGGCTCCGACTGCCTGGCCCCGACCCGGGTGCGCTGGGTCTACCGGGCGAGCGACAACACGTTCAAACCACTCGTCAACCCGACCGACCGCCCTGCCGACCTGGTCCAGACCACGACCCGCACGGGCCAGACGGTCGATTACGTGGTTCGCCTCGAACAGGGCGTGATCAACCGAGCGGTCTACAACTTCGCGACTCTCGCCGCCGGAGGTCAGATGGGGAACGGCTGGAACGGCCGCTTCTTCTACATCTACGGAGGAGGCTGCTCGGCCGGGCACCAGCAGGGCCAGAACGCATCCGGGGGACTCGACCACGACCTTCTGCGGCGCGGGTTCGTGGTTCTCGGTTCCAGCCTCAACGTCTTCAACACGAGCTGCAACGACGTCCTGTCGGCCGAGACCACATCGATGGTCAAGGAGCACGCAATCGAGTCCCTCAGACGGCCGGACGTCTGGACGGCAGGAGAGGGCGGCTCGGGCGGCTCGGTCCAGATCCAGATGATCGCCCAGAACTACCCGGGACTCCTCGACGGGATCACGCCCGCCGCGAGCTTCCCCGACAACTCCTCCCCCGACTACGCCGACTGCCGTCTGCTCCAGAACTATTTCGACAACCATCCAGAGGGCCAGGCGCTGACCAACGCCCACCGGAAGGCACTCACCGGCATGTTCTCCAACACGAACGGAGGCTGCAACCCGCTTTCCGCCGGGGCGGACGTGGTCAACGCGAGCGAAGGCTGCATCGAATCGATAGTTCCCGTCTCGGTCATCTTCGATCCCTTGACCAACCCGGGCGGAGTGAGATGCACCATCTGGGACAACATGGTCAACGTCTATGGCAAGGACCCGGCGACGGGTTTCGCGCGCCGCACCTACGACAACACCGGCGTTCAGTACGGACTCCAGGCTCTTCAGCAGGGCAACATCAACCTGAAACGTTTCCTCGACCTGAACGAGTTCATCGGCGGCTTCGATGACAACGGCCGTTTTCAGACCGCCCGTTCGTCGGGGAACCAGGAGGCGATCGAGATCGCCTACCGGACCGGCAGGTTCAACACCGGCGCCGGCAACTGGGCCAACGTTCCGGTGATCGACCGTCGCACCTATCAGGACGACGACGCCAGCGGCAACGTCCACCAGTACCTCAACACCTACCGGCTCCGAGCCCGACTCGACCGGTTCAACGGCGACCACGACAACCAGGTGATGTTCAGGGCCAAAGGCGGAACCAGCGTCAACGCCATGAACGACGCGGCAACCGAGCTGCTCTCAACTTGGCTGGACGACATTGCCGCTGACCGGTCCTCGAAGTCACAGGCGCAGAAAGTCCTCGCGCACAAGCCCGCCGGGGCGACCGACGCCTGCTGGATCGGGGGCAACCGCACCGACGGGGTAGCCCGGATCGGCGACCCGAATCCCTGCGAGACCACTTATGCGCCCTACTCGCTGCCGGTCAACCGGGCCGGCAAACCGCTGGATTCGATCACCGCGAAATGCTCGCTGAAGCCGATTGACCCGACTGACTATGGCTCGCCCACTCCTCAGCAGGTGGAACGACTCAACTCGGTCTTCCCGAATGGTGTCTGCGACTTTTCAAAGCCCGGGCCCGGCGAAACGCGCCTCCAGCCGGACAATCTCAACCGGTCTTTTGGTCCGCCCCGCAAGGACACGATCACCACCCGGCGGCTCGGCCTGAAGCCGGATCGGTACCGGGTCGTCCCCGGCCGCCGGGGAGCGACCGTGAGATTGACCGCAACCATGAGCCCCTGCCCGGCCGTGACCTGGCAGACGGTTCGCTTCGAGCGACAGGTCCGGCAGGGCCGCAAGCGGGTCTGGAAGCCGGCCGGTTCAAAAATGACGAGCGGCCCGAAGTGTCAGGCCTCGGTCCGGATCGGCAAGGTCAGGCAGTCCACCCGCCTGCGCGCAAAGGCGCTTCCTATCGAGGGTTTCGGCCGGGCCGATTCCCCGGTTCGCACGATCCGGATCATCCCGGGCAAACGTCACCGCAGATGAAGACGGGCGCGGGATATACTCCGCCGACTTCGCGGCTGTAGCTCAGTTGGCTAGAGCGTCTGCTTGCCATGCAGAAGGTCGAGGGTTCGAATCCCTTCAGCCGCTTCCGGGACGCCCCTTCGGGGCCGTCCCATTCGGCGCCTTGGCGGAGTGGCTACGCAGCGGCCTGCAAAGCCGTTTACACCAGTTCGATTCTGGTAGGCGCCTTTCCGCGCTCAGTCGGAATGAGACAGGGGTCCTTTTGCTGCCTCCCCGGTCAGGGTGCAGTCTTGGGAGGTTCGGACTCCCTGTCGCGACGAGCGATCTCCTCGGCGGCAGCGACAATGTCTGCTCGGTATCGTGCCGAAGCTTCGGCGTCTTTGGCTCTTTGATTCCCCGCCAACTCATCAGCCCGAAGATCACCGAGACGACCGTCCAGATCCAAAGGTCGGGAAATGCGCCCGCGGTCGCCCCGATGAGACCGAACATCCCACCGATACCGAAGGCCCAAATAGCCGCCTTGGGTTTGCCGAGGACGAGACCCGCCCCAACGGCCCAAGAAATAGCCAAGAGGATCCCCAGACCGCCGCCGCCAGCCATGTCTTCGTCTTCCCCGATAGATCCGCCGACTGATACAGCACAGGACTGCACAAACACCACAAGCATGAGAACCAACGCGATAACCATCGTCGCTACTCGCATCCCCAGACACTCCCCTCTCTCTTGGACTTCCTGCCCATCTCGATTGTAGGGCGAGTGTCGGTGTCAGCCAACCATTTCTGACACGAAGTTTTCGGCTGAAGCGACCAGGGAGACCGAAAGCACCAACCGTCGGCCGATCCGGTCCGCCAGCGCTCCATTCACCCGCGAACCGACGGGCTGGTCCAGCGGATCGCGGGATCGTTGGTCAGGTCGCGGCGTCGAGGGCCTGGTTGACCAGGGCGTCGGCTTCCGCGTTCTGTTCGCGGCGCACGTGGGTGATCTCCCAGGAGATGCCTTCCAGAGCTTGTTTTGCCCGGGCGTGGAGCGGCTTCATGTCGGGATGTTTCACTTTGTACTGGCCGAGCATCTGCTTGACGACCAGCTCGGAGTCGCCGTGGATCTGAAGCTCGTCGGCTCCCAGCTCCCGGGCCAGCTCGATGCCGCGGATCAGGGCCTTGTACTCGGCGACGTTGTTTGTCGCCTCACCGATCGTCTCACCCAGATCCTGAAGGACGTTGCCTTCACCATCACGAACCACTACTCCGATCGCGGCCGGGCCCGGGTTGCCCCTGGCGCCGCCGTCGACGTTGACGATCATTTTCATGCTGGGCAATCTACCCGCCTGAAGCAGGCCGCTACGGCCTGGCGGGCAACCCTCAGGCACGGGGGTGACTGCCGGCGTATGCGTCACGAAGCCGGGCCGCGTCGAGGTGCGTGTAGGCCTGTGTGGTCGAGATCGAGGCGTGACCGAGCAGCTCCTGGATGGTGCGCAGGTCCGCCCCGCCTTCGAGCAGGTGGGTCGCGAACGAATGCCGCAGAGCATGGGGCGAGACTCCTCCCGCCGCGGCCGCTTCACGCATCCGGATCGCCAGCCGCCGGGTCAGGTCCGAGGCCGAAAGCGGACGGCCGTTGCGGGAAAGAAAGAGCGTGCGCTCTTCCGGATCGACCACCAGGCTCGGCCGGGACTTCGCGAGATAGAGCTCGACCGCCTTGCGGGCCGGCTCCCCGACCGGCACCAGGCGGTGTTTGGTGCCCTTGCCCAGCACCCGGATCACTTCGTCATCGAAATCGATCGAGTCCACGGTCAGCGTCAGCACCTCTTCGCTTCGCAGACCGCACGAATAGGCGAGTTCGAACATCGCCCGGTCACGGATCTCGAGGGGACTGCCGGATGGCACCGCGTCCAGCATCGAGGACATCTGCTCGGCGGTCAGGACCTGCGGCAGCTTGGCCTTTCGCCTCGGGGCAGATACGAGATCGGCCGGATTCTGACCAACCCGCCCGGTCCGGAGCAGAAAGCCGTAGAAACCGCGGACGGCGGCCAGCTTGCGGGCCACGGTCGCCGGGGCGCGGCCGGCGGCCGAAAGCGAGGCTGCGTAGCGGCGGAGGTCCTTGTGGCCGAGCTGGTCGGGCCTCAGCCCGGAGCCCTTCGCCCAGTCGTGGAGCTGGTCGAGATCGCGCTCGTAGGCGACCATCGTCCGCGGGGCGGTGCCGGCCGCAACCAGATCCCGCCGGTAGAGCTCCAGCGCCTCGGTCCAGTCCGGGCAGGTCACCGTGGCGAGATGACCAGACGCAGGATCAACCGATGTAGATCGGGGTGCCGACTTCGACCCGGTCATAGAGATCGATGACGTCGTCAACGTTCATCCGGATGCAGCCGTGGGATGCGGCGCTGCCGATCGAACCGGATTCAGAGGTGCCGTGAATTCCCACCGAACCGTTGACGCCGAGCCAGCGCGCCTTCAGAGGGTTCTCGGGCGAGCCGCCGGGGACGACCTGGCCGGCCATGTCTCCCGCCCAGTCCGAGTTCGGCACGGTCCAGACAGGGTCGACCTGCTTGCTCTGGATCGTGTAGAGGCCCGTAGGTGTGTCGTAACCGGCAGCGCCGAGAGCCACCGTGTAGGTCTTGGCCAGTTCGAGGTTCTTCCAGAGCTTGAGCTGGAAGGTCCCGCGGTCGACCGTCAGGTAGGTCGGGTACTTGCTGGCGACTTCCTTGGTCGTGACGGCCGGTTTGGTCACATTGACCTTGGCGACCAGGGTCCGGGAGCCACGGCCGCTGTCGAGCAGTTTGTTGAGCTGCTCGGTGAGCAGGTTGTCACGAAGCTTGTGTCCGTTCTCGGCCTTGACGACCTCGAGTGAAGAGGGCCCGGCCGAAACCGATGCGTCGACCGGCTCCTTCAGGACTCCGTCCGCAACCTGCTTGACGAAATCGTTCACAGCCTTTTTCGAGTAGGCGACGTGAATCGGGATGGCGGCGTTGACTTCTCCCCCGGTCATTTCGCGGATCACCCGGGCCGGCAGGGAACCGGAGCGGCTTTCCTCGAAGGCCCTATCGATCGCCTCTTCGACGTTCGCCCGGATCTTCAGCTCCTTGGCCGGCAGCTTGAAGGTTTCCTTCTCGAACTTCACGGTCACCGGTTTGCGCTGTGGAGCCAGGACCTGGTTGGCGAGCGCCTGGGCAGCCTCTTCGCGATTCATACCGCTGAGGTCGACTCCGGCGACTGTGACGCCCTCGGCGATCCTGTCTTTCTGGGCACCGTCGTACGCGTAGGCTGCCACTGCTCCTCCGAGCAGAAGTACGACTACCGCGATGATCGCTACCTGAGCTTTGCGCCCCACTGGAAAGCCTGCTCTCTCAAATACGTGGAAATTCCTTCAACGATTGTAGATACCACGACTACCTGGCAAAACCCTTTCTCTGGAAGGAAACGGCTTTTGCAGGACTTTCAGCCCGTAGGACTCAGTCCTGTACCGGCGGCGACGGGTCGAAAAGGGCCGCATCCTCACGGCCAAGATCGCTTAGCGATCGGTCCACATGCGGGCTGTGGCGCAGGAAGTCCTCGACCGCAGGCTCATAGCTGTACTTCTTTTCATCCCGGCCGGCGACCGGATCGAGCCGCAGCCGGTCGCGGAGGTGGAGCACGGTCTCGCGCGAGGTGTAGCGAAAATGGAAGCCGGTCGCCTTGAACGCCCGGTTGTCGATTCCCCGCCCGAAACGGAGCTGTTTGACCATCTCGGAGGGCAGGGTGAGGCCAAGGCGGCGGAAACCTGCCATGGCCAGCGAGGTCCCCCAGGGCGGGATCACCGGCAGCGGTCGCTTGCCGAGGAGCGAAATCACTTCGGAGAGAGTCAGCACTCCGTCGCCCGTCACGTTGTAGATCCCGGGCACGTCGCGGACCACCACATGCTCGAGTGCGTGAACGACATCTACCTCATCGACGAACTGGTAGCGCGGGTCGAATCCGGCAATCATCGGGACTGCCGGCAAAGCGAAGAACTGAACGTGGGAAGTGTCGACCTCGGCCCCCAGGACGTTGGCGAAGCGAAGGACCGAAACGGTCACCCCGGGACGTTTGTCCCGGAAATCGGCGACGGCGGCCTCGGCTTCGACGACATCACGCTCGATCCTGGTTTCCGGCTCGTAACGGCGGGACATGTCCTCGGTGAAGTAGGCAGGATCGTCCTGGGCGCAGCCGTACCAGTGGGCCGAGCTTTTGAAGATCAGCTTGCGGACCGGTGAACCGCCCGCCGCGCAGGCGGCCAGAATGTTGAGCGTTCCGATTACGTTGTTCTCGTGGATCGCGTCCGGACGGCGGCCGTCGGGGCCCCGGACCGAGTCAACCATCAGCCGGGTATCAACCACCGTGTCGATCCTCGCCGCCCGCACGATCTTCTCGATCAGGCCGTGCTCTACCCCAACCTTCACGTACTCGGTCCGGGTCAGTTCGCGGTTCGGCTCGTCCGGGTCGACCCCGATGATCGCTTCGATGCCGGGATTGGTCTCCAGGGCAGCGGCGAGTCGCCCACCCCAGTAGGTCGAGAGCCCCGTGACCAGCACCCGGCGCGCACCTTTGAGGTCGTCCGCCATCGCCCGCATTGTTTCAGGCGGAGCGAAGTTCGCGGAGGTATAGAGTCGTTTCGTGGCCGAGTTCACGCCCGAGAATGACGGTCTTCTGACCGAGACTCCCCCGCCCGCTCCGGTCCATGACGACTACGGGGTTTCCGACGGTCGCTGGTTGAAGATCAACTGGTCGGAGCGGATTCGCGAAGTCACCGTGAACTCGGATCTGGGCGAAACTCCGGTGAGTTACGTCGACCAGGGTGATGGTCCGCCGATCCTGCTGGTTCATGGACTTGGCGGCAGTTGGCGCAACTGGCTGGAGAACATCCCCTTCCTCGCTGACAGCCACCGGGTGGTCGCTCTTGACCTGCCCGGTTTCGGGCTTAGCCCGATGCCGGAGTCGCCGATCACGATGCCTGCCTATGGGGATCTGGTGTTGAAGTTCGCCGACGCGGTCGGGCTCGGTCCCGAAACGTTTCTGGTCGGACACTCGATGGGTGGCTTCATCTCGACCGAAGCGGTCATCTCCCAGCCGGACCGCTTCTCTCGCGTCAGTCTGGTTTCCGCGGCCGGGATCAGTTTCGCCCGGATCTCGGGGACGAGGAAGTCGGTCACCGCGGTGATCGTCAAGGCGATGATCCCGATCGCCGCCAGCCGGGCCGAAAGCAACCTGGTCCGCAAACGTCTCCGCACCGCCTCTTTTGCCGGGGTGATCGCCCACCCCAGCCTGATCGGCAACGAGATCCTCTGGGAGCTCGGCACTTACGCGGCGCTGCGCTCGCCGTCACTCTTCCCGGCCGCCTACGCGCTCGCGGGCTACGACAACCGTGAGGCACTCAGCCGGATCGAGATCCCGACCCAGATCGTCTGGGGCCAACAGGACCGGCTGGTTCCGGTCGGCGCCGCCTACTCCTACGCCCGCCGAATCAAGGATTCGGAGCTCTCCCTGGTCGACGACTGCGGCCACATGGTCCAGCTCGAAAGACCGGCCCGCTTCAACAGCGAGATCACCCGGTTCGAGACAACCGGGTGATCTCGCTCTGACCGTCCCCGGTCAGGGAAGCTGCTTCTTCAGCTTCGCGATCTGCTGGTTTAGTGACTTGGCTCGCTTGCGTTCGCTGGCCGCCTTGCGGCTGGCCGCCTTCGCCTTGCGGAGCAGGGCCTGTTTCGTCTTGCCCTTCGCCTTGCGGGACTTGGCCTTCAGCTGCTTCGATTTCTTCTGCTCAGCCGCGGCGCGCTTCTGGGCTTTCTTCGCCTTGGCACCGAGATCCTTGATCTTCTTCTTCAGCTTCGCGATCCGGTTCTGTTCGGCGATGTAGCTGTCGGTCTGGAGCTGGGCAATCTGAACGAGATTCTCTTCGGCAAAGTTGACCTCTGGTACGTGCCAGTTATTGCCGCTCGCCACCTGAGCCACCATGATCTTGAGGAGAGGGTCGGTGTTCTCGGTGTACTGGGCATTCAGCCAGTGCTTCGTACCATCCCGATCGCATGAAACGCTGATCTGATCCGGGTAAGCATTCCAGCCCGCGCTGTCAGCATCATTGGGCGGAGGTGCGAGCAGAAAGTCCATGTTGACGAGCGGCGTCAGCAGGCTGGCGCCACTCAGCTGGGCGGGGTTCGCACAGACGACTTCGTACTCGTCACTAGATGGACGGGCCATGTCGTAGGCCCAGTAGCCGGATCCGAGATCGCTAAAGGGCGGATTGTCACCGGGGTTGCCGTTGAACATCGAGTAGGCGACCAGGCAGCCGTACTCCCCGGGTTCCGAGCAGACCGGGACGTTCTCGTACATGCCGCCGACCAGCTTGTTCTTGGGCACATAAATGTTGGCGCCGGGGAGAATCGCACCGACCATGCGCTTGCGCAGGGCAGGGTTCGGGTCGATCTCCTCGTCGATCAGGCGAGCGACGGTGGCCGAACCCTGAGAGTGACCGAGCAGAATCACTCCGCGACCGTTGTTGTAGTTCTCGAGATAGTCCTTCCAGCCCGACAGCGCGCTCTGGTATGCGACTTCTGTCCGCTCGGTATAGACGCCGGGTGATGTGTCCTGCCTGTACATCGGTGCGTACACATCACATACCCGGGAGAACATCCGCGCCTGCTGCACCACGACACGCTTCACCTCGGGGTCCTTGTCAAGGTTCGCGTTCGGGGTGTCCTGCGCGCTCACGGTCGGATAGATGTAGAAGCAGTCCACCGGGGGGTTGTCCGGTCGGGTGAATCCGATCGTCGCGGGAGGGTTCCCTGCCTTGGTGCTGATCGAACCGGCGCAAAGGTCATCGACCTGTCCCGGTTTGCAGATCCAGACGGTTTCTTCCGCCTTCGCCAGCGACGGCATCACCACGGCGATGAAGGCAAATGACGCGGCCAAAAAAGCCACGGCAAGCCAGGCACGACCGACAACTCTCGACACGTTCAGACTCCTCCCAGGGAAATTGACTTCAGCATCATCCACTATCCGGAACACGGAAGCGGGCGGCCCGCTTCGGTCCTGCTTCATCGTCCGCCCTGCTTCTTTTTCTTCTGCTTCTGCTTGGCCTTCTTTGCCTTCGCAAGTTTCTTCAGGTAGGTCTTCTCCTGAGCAGTCACCACGCTGACAAGGTTGCCAGCCGCATCGTTGACCTCGGTCAGGTGGGTGCCCCAGCTCCTGCCGAGCGGTTCACCGATCCGCGGCCGGGTGTCGGATTCACCGGAAATACCCTGGACCGACAGCCAGCTCGAGCCCCCTTGCTTTCGGCACGAGGCGCTGTAGAGACCGGGGAAACTTACCCAGGGCGATTCGTAGGCGGTCAGGTTCGGGAGCAGTGCCCCGTAGAGGCCCGGAAAAGTGACGGTGTTGTAGAGCGGCTTCAGCCTGCCCTTCGAGCCGTCGAGGCGGGCCGGGTTTACGCAGAGAATCTCGTACTTCTCCGCCGAGAACTGAATTTCCGAGAGCGCCCCGCCGATCCGGCCGAAGAGGGCACCCTCCGGAGGCGGGTCCTTGAGGAAACCCGAGTAGGCGATCACGCAGCCGACCTGGGTCGCCCTGGAACAAGCGGGGACCTTCTTGAAGTTGCCGCCGACCTTCTTGCCCTTGGGCACGATCACGTTGCCACCGATCAGGACCGCGGAGACCAGTCGCTTCCGGAGGTTCGGGTTCCGGTCGAAAGTCTCGGCGATCAGCTGCTTGAGGTGGCCGGTGCCCTGCGAGTGTCCGATCAGGACGATGCCCCGGCCCTTGTTGAACTTCTTCAGGTACTCGTTCCAGGCAGCCTTGACCCCGCCGTAGGCTTTCGCCACGACTTCCTCGGTGAGCCCGCCCCCGAGGATGGCCGAGATCGTGTACTGCGGATAAACCGGAGCGAACATGCGACAGCCGGGCGTGAACCGTGACGCCTGCTGGGCCGCGATCCCGCCGGGGCCGGCGATCTCCGGATCCTCGGCCAGGGTCGCGTTGGGACCTTCCTGGCTGCTGACCGTCGGGTAGACATAGAAGCAGTCGATCTTGTTCTTCAGCCGGTTGAGAGCCTTCGGCGTCGACTTGCTGCTCTGACCGCTGGCGTTGACCTTCTCGGTCAGCAGGCTCCCCTGACAGGGATCATTCGTCCGGCCTGGCTTGCAGAGCCAGGTGAACTCCGGTGCCGCCGAGCCGGCCGTTGCGGACGCGATGGCCGTGAATGCGCAAACCGCCGCAAGCGCGGCGAAGAACCTGACTGTCCTGCCCTTCAATCTCATCTGACTTCTCTCCTCGCGCGGCACCCCCTCAGGTGACCGCACCTCTTGATGCCGAGCTGACCGTCGCGGCGTACTTGGCCATGACGCCACGATCATAGAGGGGCTCCGGCGGGGAATAGCTACGCAGGCGCTCGTCGATCTGTTCCGGAGTCAGGTTCACGTCAAGGCGGCGATTGTCGATGTCGACCGTGATCTCGTCGCCGTCGTGGATCGCGCCGATTGGCCCGCCCTTGACCGCTTCCGGGGCGACGTGGCCGATCATCAGGCCGCGGGTAGCGCCGGAGAACCGCCCGTCGGTCAGCAGGGCGACATGTTCACCCATGCCTTCCCCGACCAGGGCGGCCGTGACCTGGAGCATTTCCCGCATCCCCGGCCCGCCGGCCGGTCCCTCGTTTCTGATCACGATCACGTCGCCCTTCTCGATCTCCTTGCGTTTGACCGCCGCAAAGCAGTCCTCCTCACGTTCGAAGACCCGGGCGGGCCCGACGTGGAGCCGTCGTTCGGTGCCGGCCACCTTGACCACCGCGCCGTCCGGGCAGATGTTGCCCCGCAGGATCGCCAGGCCACCCTGCGCTTTGAGCGGAGCGTCCACCGGCAGCACCACGTCCTGTCCCGGTTCCTCTTCCGCGTTTTCGACCTCTTCGCCGATCGTTCGTCCGGTGACGGTGATCTCGTTTTCGTGGAGCAGGCCGCCCCGTTTCAGGTTCCGCAGGATGAGCGGCACCCCACCCGCCCGGTAAAGGTCGGTCGCGACGTAACGGCCACCGGGTTTGAGGTCGGCCAGAAGGGGGGTCCGACGCGAGACTTCCTCGAAGGTGTCGATGTCGAGCTCGACCCCGGCTTCCCTGGCGATCGCCAGCAGGTGGAGGACACCGTTGGTCGAGCCACCCGAGGCGCAGACCGCCGCGATCGCGTTCTCCAGTGAGCGGCGGGTGATGATCCGGCTCGGGCGAAGGTCCTCGGCCAGCACCTGGAGGATCAGTTCGCCGATCTTTTCGGCGACGACGGGCTTCTGCTCGTCCTCGGCCGGCACCATTGCCGAGAAGGCCGGCGAGATTCCCAGGGCTTCGAAAGCGCAGGCCATCGTGTTGGCGGTGAACTGACCGCCGCAGGCGCCGAAACCGGGACTCGCTACATCCTCGATCTCGGTGAGCTCCTCGTCGCTGATCTTGCCGGCGATGTGGGCACCGACCGCTTCGAACACCTCGAGGATGCTCACGTCCTTGCCCTTGTACTTGCCGGGCTTGACCGAGCCGCCGTAGAGCACGATCGAGGGGATGTCGATCCGGGCCACGCCCATGACCGCGCCCGGGATCGTCTTGTCGCAGGCGGCGAGGGCGATGATCGCGTCGAACTGGTACCCGCGGGCCATCAGCTCGATCGAGTCGGCGACCATCTCGCGGCTGACCAGGGATGACTTCATGCCCTGGGTGCCCATGGTGATGCCGTCGGACACCGCGACCGTGTTGAACTCCATCGGTGTACCCCCGGCGGCCTTGACGCCTTCCTTCACGTAGGCGGCGAGGTCCCGCAGGCCGTAATTGCAGGGCATCGCTTCGGTCCAGGTGTTGGCGATGCCGATGGTCGGCTTATTCAGGTCCGCATCCGAATAGCCGATGCCTTTCATGTAGGCCCGGGCGGCGGCCCGGTCAGGACCGTCGAACACGGCGGCCGAACGAGGACGGGGCAAATTCGGTGAAGCGCCATTCCCGGTCATGTCCCCATCCTATGACCGCTTCCTCGCGCTCTCAAACGGAATCTGGCCGCCTGATCATCTGCCAGGCACCCTGCTTGAGGCGAGGGCACGTTCCCTTTTCCCGCCACTATGAGGTGAAAAGGGAGGCTTCCGTTCGGACGGCGAGGCCTCGTTCCCTTTTCCCGCCACTATGAGGTGAAAAGGGAGGCTTATGCGGTGAAAAGGGAGGCTTATGCGGTGAAAAAGGAGGCTTACGGGCTCAACGAGAGGGTTTGAGACCAAGCGCGTTGACCGGGCCGGGACCGGCGCCGATCTGCTCGAGGCTCTCGGCAACCGCTCGCGAGGCCACTTCGCGTGCCTTCGCAGCGGCTTCGGGCGGGTCGAAGCCGAGTGCGAGAAAGGCGGCAAGCGCCGAAGAATGTGTGCAGCCGGACCCGTGGGCGGAGCGGCCCGGGTGAACCGCGCCGGTGATCTCCTGCTGGCGTTCGCCGTCGAAGTAGAGGTCGATCAGCTGCTGGCTGTGACCTCCGGTCACCACGGCGGCCGAGGCCCCGAGTTCGACGATTGCCCGGGCCAGTTCCGCCTGACCGGGCCAGTCGTCCCGGTTCTGCTCGCCACTTCCGGCGTTCCCGGTGATCACCCGGGCTTCGGGAATGTTCGGGGTGGCCACCGTCGCCCGCGGCAGGATCTGGCCGACCAGCGCGTCACGGGCGTCGGGAGCGAGCAGGTCGGCGCCACTCTCGGAGACCATCACCGGGTCGAGCACGACGGGCACCCCTTCGAGCAGGTCGAGAGCCCGAGAAACCGCTTCGATGGTCGGGCGGTCGCCAAGCATTCCGATCTTGACCGCGTCGACCCCGATGTCTTCGGTAACGGCCTTGACCTGGGCGACGATCATCTCCGGACTGACCGGTTCGATCAGATCGACCCCGACCGTGTTCTGGGCGGTGATCGCGGTGATCGCGGTCATGCCGTGAACCCCGCAGGCAGCGAAAGCCTTCAGATCGGCCTGGATGCCGGCCCCGCCCCCGGAGTCGGATCCGGCGATCGAGAGAACTGCGGGAACTGGCCGGTCACTGGTCACCGGCCGAAGCATAGGCCGCGAGCGAAGTGCGCGTCCACGTGCCAACCGCCGAGCCCCGGAGATACCCCCGTACCTCCAGCCGGGCCAGCGACGTCGCGACCTCGGCGGCCCTTCGCTCGAGCCGCCGCGCGACCTCATCAACGGTCCGACAGCCCGCTTCGACCGCTTCGAGGACTTCCGCCTCGGATCGATCGATCGCCGGACCGAACAGGGTCTGCCCGGCACCGGCGCCGAGCATCCGGTCGAGCACGTCCTGGCCACCACGGATCAATGCCGCCCCGCTCGAGATCAGCTCGTTGGTGCCAGCGGCAGCTCCGGCCGTGACCGGACCAGGCACAGCTCCCACGTCCCGCCCCGCGTCATAGGCCATTTCGGCCGTGATCAGAGATCCAGAACGCCAGGCCGCTTCCACCACCACGGTCATCCCCGAGAGCGCCGCCATGATCCGGTTGCGGGCCGGAAAGCTCCAGCGCCAGGCGTCGGCACCGGGCGGCACTTCCGAGATGACCAGCCCACGGTTGAGAATCTGCCGGTAGAGCCGCGTATGGCTGGCCGGGTAGGGGCGGTCGGCCCCACAGCCCAGGACCGCCACGGTCGGGCCCCGCTCCAACGCTCCGCGATGGACGGCCCCGTCGATTCCCAGGGCCATGCCGCTGATCACATTGAGATCGGCCGCCGCCACTTCGCGACCGATCGATGCCGCGACCTCGAGCCCGTAACCGGTCGCCTTGCGGGCCCCGACCACGGTAACCGAGTTCCCCAGCCGAATCTCCGAAAGACGCACTCCCTCGCCTTTCCCGATCAGAGCCACCGGTGAGTCGGCACCGTCAGCCAACCCTTCGGGAAAGTTGTGGTCGTGCCGGCAGCAGGCCCAGCACCCGGCGTTGACCAGGACGTTTCGCATCTCCTCCTCGGTGAGTGACTCGTTCCACGAGAGCATCGCGTCCGCCTGTTTGGGGGCGACCGACTCGACCAGCTCCTCGCTAGCCAGCCTGAGCAACTCGGGAGTCCGGTGGCCGTCACGGTCGTCGACCACGTTCTGGATCCAGGCACCGAGCCGTTCGAGCAGCCAGCTCCGCCTCAGGCACTCCGGGCAGGCCGAGTTCGAATCGACCCCCGCTCCGGGATTCACTTTGCTTCTGCTCATTGGACCGTCCTCCTGCGGAACTGGATTGCCGTCGCCATGTGTTCCTCGCCGATCGCGGTCGACCCGGCCAGATCCGCCACCGTTCGGGCCACCCGCAGGATCCGCCCGTGGGCCCGGCCGCTCAGCTGCCAGGAGCGATGGGCCTCGGCCAGCAGTCCGGCCGCCGCCGCGGTCACCTTGAACTCCGCCACCTCTTCGGGCTGGGCCTCGGCGTTGGTCCGATTCTCTCCGAGCCGTTCGTTCATCGCTTCCCGGGCCAGGATCACCCGCTTTCGCACTTCCGCCGAGCTCTCTCCGGCCGGCCCGGCCAGGGCTTCGGCGGAAGGCTGGCTCACCGCCACCACCAGGTCGATTCGGTCGACCAGGGCTCCGCTCAGCGCCGCCCGGTAGCGCCGGGCCGACGCTTCCGAACAGCGACAGCGGGGATCGTCCTCGCCCCTTCCGCAGGGACAGGGGTTCGCCGCCGCGACGAGAGTGAAACGGCTGGGCAGCGTCTGCCTTCCCTTGGCGCGCGAAATGGTCACCGACCCGTTCTCGAGGGGTTCCCGCAACGCTTCAAGCGAGGGGCGACTGAACTCACAGAGTTCAT
The DNA here is from genome assembly GCA_023436605.1 of Actinomycetes bacterium. Taxonomy (GTDB): domain Bacteria; phylum Actinomycetota; class Thermoleophilia; order Solirubrobacterales; family 70-9; genus 67-14. The sequence continues at coordinate 22,463 of JAEZIQ010000061.1, forward strand.
CCAGGAAGAGCACTCCGCGGTGCGCAAGGGTGATCTCCCCCGGTCTGGGCGGACTGCCACCTCCGACCAGGCCGGCGGCCGAGACCGTGTGGTGTGGCGACCGGAACGGTCGCACGGAACTGACCCGCCCATCGCCGATCCCGCAGGCGCTGGCGATCCGTGCCACTTCGAGGATCTCCTCACCTGCCAGAGGCGGCAAGACCGAGGGCAGGCGCCTGGCGGCGAGTGATTTGCCGGCTCCGGGCGGACCGATCATCAGCAGTCCGTGGCCGCCGGCGGCGGCGATCTCGACCGCGGTGCGCAGATGGTCCTGGCCGCGCAGATCGGCCAGATCCGGCAACTCCCGGTCACCGTTGAGCGAAGCCGGAACCGCCGCCCGACCCGGGATCCTGCCCTCGCGCAGGCAGGCCAGCTCGGCAAAGTTTTCAATCGTAAGGACGGTAATCCCTCCCGCCAGGGCGGCTTCCGGACCGTTTGCCGCAGGCACTAGAACCCCGCGCCTTCCGTTCTCGCGTGCTTCCTCGGTCATCGCCAGAGCGCCGCGGACCGGCCGAACCGATCCGTCCAGGGCCAGCTCGCCGATCATCGACCAGTCCGCGAGCGCTTCGATCTTCAGCTCTCCAGCCGCACCGAGAAGCGCCGTCGCCAGGGCCAGGTCCATCGCCGGACCCGCTTTCCTCAGCTCCGCCGGAGCAAGACTGGCCGTGATCCGCTGGAGGGGAAACTCGAAGCCGCAGTTGACCACCGCGGCGCGGACTCTCTCCCTTGCTTCGCGGACCGCTGCGTCAGGCAGACCGACAATCTGGAAGTTGGGCAGGCCCCGATGGACGTCAACCTCAACCCGGATCATGCGGGCGGCAATCCCGTCTAGGGTGAACGAGCTGGTCTCGGCAAGCATGCGAACCACGCTAGGTCCAGGTCGCTCAAATGTGGCTCGACGGGTGCAACGAATGCGCACCTCCAGATCACATTTCATTTCCCTTGCTCAAGAAACTGGAACGAAACCGTAAATTCCGGCCGCGCCGAGGCTTGAAACGGGCCTCTCCCCTCGTAGCTTCGAAGGATGGACCCGCGACGGAGAACCGGCCAGAGCGCCGAAGACCTGTGTACCGCCCGCCTGGAGGAGCGGGGTTGGCGGATCCTCGCCCGTAACTGGCGAATCAGGGCCGGCGAGATCGACCTGATCGCCCTGGCTGGCCCGGTACTGGTGATCGTCGAGGGGAAGGCCCACCACGCCGGGTCCCGGAACGGTCCGACCGCACCGGTCCTCGCGGTCGGACCGAACAAGCAGCGGCGACTCAGGCGACTGGCGTCAGTGTGGATCGCCGGGCACGGTCGCCGGATAAACTTCCGCGACGTCAGATTCGACGTGGTCGGAATCACTTTCGGTCGTGACGGCGATGTCGTTGCCTACGACCACCTGGAGAACGCCTTTTGACCCGCCATCGGCGCGGCCCGGCTCAGGCGGCGTAGGCGTCGGAATCGAACGAGAGGCGGTGAATCGGCGAAGGGCCCAGCAGCCTGATCGCGTCCCGGTGGGCCGGCGATGCGTAGCCCTTGTGCCCCTCGAATCCGTAACCCTCATACCGCTTTCCGGCCCGGGCCATGCAGCGGTCGCGGGTCACCTTGGCGATCACGGAAGCCGCCGCAACCGCCGCGCTGGTGCTATCCCCCTTGACCAGTCGCCGATGCGGGGTCTGGCATCCCTTCAAGGCGAAACCGTCGACCAGGGTTACCGCTTCCGGGCCCGGTCCAAGTCCTTCGATCGCCTTGCTCAGGCATTCGATGTTGCTCACGTGGAGTCCGTTGCTGTCGATGTAAGTCGAAGAACGCATCACCACGACCACCTTGACCGCGCAGGACAGCACTTCCGGGTAGAGGCGCTCCCGCGCCTTCGCCGTCAGCTTCTTCGAGTCGCGGATGCCCTCCAGGCGTCCTCCGCCCTCGCTCTCAAGGCATTCCCGGTCCAGCAGGACCGCCGCGGCGACGATCGGCCCGGCCAGACAACCCCGTCCGGCTTCATCGGCCCCGGCGACCTGATTGGCGCCGAGGTCGAGGTCATGCCGGAAGAGCGGGCCCGGTTTAGAGGCCACCGATCCGGTTAGGCGGCCAGTAGGTGGCGAATGCCTTGCCGATCAGCCACTCCTCGGGCAACGGGCCCCAGAAGCGACTGTCGGCGCTGTGACCGCGGTTGTCGCCCATCATGAAGAAGTGTCCATCCGGCACGGTGATCTCATCAGGCATGTTGCACCCCAGCCCGGCGGGACCGCAGGGGACGATCTCGTAACCGTCCGGCTCAACCACTTCACCGTTTACTACCGGCAGCCCCTTCTCCACCGAAACGGTGTCACCGGGCCCCGCCACGATGCGCTTGATGAATGTCTCGCTCGACTTGTCGGACGAAGGCTCGGCGCAAGGCTGCTGCTCTTTGCGAACGACACCGCATTCGTCCGAACCGCCACGGTCAACTCCGGCCGGCGGATGGAAGACGACCACGTCACCCGGCTTGGGATCGGTGAAGTGGTAGACGAAGCGGTTGACGAGGATCCGCTGATTGATGTCCAGGGTCGGTTCCATCGACCCGGAAGGGATCTGGTACGGCTTGATCAGGAAGGCCTGAATCAGCAGCGCCAGCCCGAGGGCCAGCGCCACGATCACGACCAGTTCGACGAAGCTACCCCCGGCCGTTTTCGGCTTGGGGATCTTCGGGCTCAGGCTTCTTCCTTCTCGCCCTGCTCGCCGTCATCGGCGGGCTCTTCGGTTGCATCCGCCTCGGGTGCCTCTTCGGCAGCTTCGGCCTCCGGCGCCTGATCGGCTTCGGCGGCGGGTTCCTCCGCAGCCGGCTCCTCGGCGGGCGCTTCCTCAGCCGGAGCGTCAGCTTCGGCTTCCGGAGCCTCGGTGGCTTCGGCCCCGGTGGCCTCGGCGCCCTCTACGGCTTCGGCCTCGGTGGCTTCCACATCCGTGGGTTCAAGTTCTTCGAGCGAATCACCCGATGCGTCGACCGCTGCGGAGGTACCGACCATGTCCTCGTCGATGCCCCAACGACGCTCGGCAACGCGGGCAGCCTTGCCGACCCGGCCGCGGAGGTAGTAGAGCTTGGCGCGACGCACTCGGCCGCGGGAAGCGACCTCGAGCTTCTCGATCTTCGGCGAGTGGAGCGGGAAAGTACGCTCGACACCTACCCCGAAGGACTGCTTGCGCACGGTGAAGGTTTCGCGGACACCAGAGCCCTGGCGCTTGATCACCACGCCTTCGAATACCTGCGGGCGCTTGCGATTTCCCTCGATAACGAGGAAGTGAACGCGTACGCGGTCTCCCGGGGCAAAGGACGGAAGTCCTTTCCTCAGCTGGCTGCTTTCGATGTCCTGGATAACGGTGCTCATTGCTCAAAAAGACGGGCCCGGTTGAAGGCCCGCGGACGCGCAATCCTACCGGAGGAACGCGACCAGCGTCATTCCGGGTCCCCGGAACGGTCGGTTTCCTCGCCCCGGCGACGACTTTGCTCGAGGCGCCACTCCCTCACCCGGGCGTGATCACCCGAGATCAGGATCTCCGGAATTCCCCACCCGCGGTACTCCGGAGGCCGCGTGTAATGCGGATACTCGGGCAGTCCATCCAATGCTTCCGACCAGGATTCCTCGACCGCACTGTCTTCGTCACCGAGCGCCCCGGGCTGCCGGCGCATGATCGCGTCGGCGACCACCATGGCGGGCAGCTCTCCCCCGGCCAGCACGTAGCGGCCAATCGAAATCTCGTCGTCGGCCAGATGATCGTGAACCCGGTGATCGAAGCCTTCGTAGCGGCCGCAAAGCAGCGCCAGACCCGGTTCGGCCGCAAGTTCGGTCACCAGCGAGTCATCAAGCACCCGGCCGGCCGGGCTCAGCACCACGGTCCGGGGACGTTCGCCGTCTCCGTAAACACCCTGCAGGGCGGCGTCCACCACGTCGACCCGCAGCACCATGCCGGCCCCACCCCCGTATGGAGCGTCATCGACCCGACCGCCCTTGAGTGGAGTCCAAGTGCGGTAGTCGCGAAGGTTGAGTTCTGCGCCGTGCTCGATCGCCTTACGGACCGGCCGCTGCTGACCGAACCAGTCGAAGGCCTCGGGAAAGAGGGTGAAGATGTCGAGTTTCATCCGGCCAGGCTCCGGCCCGGTCAAATCAGTCGAGGATGTCGACCAGCACGCGGCGCTCTTCGCGAACCGCGGCGGCCTTGGCGATGGTGCGGATCGCATTTGCGACCCGTCCGCCCCGGCCGATCACCCGCCCGAGGTCATCCTCGCCGACCGTGATCTCGAAGACCAGATCGCCGTCTTCTTCGAGCTCTTCGACCTCGACCGCGTCGGGATCCTCGACCAGCGCCCGCGTGATGTAGAGAAGCATCTCCTGCATCGGCGGGAAAGCAGCCTCAGCTGCCGGTGGCCTTGATGCCCTTGATGCGCAGCAGGCCTGCGACCCGCTCCGAGGGCTGGGCGCCCTTTTCGAGCCAGTAGTTGGCCCGTTCCTCGTCGATCACGATGGTCGACGGATCGGTCTGGGCGTTGTACTGACCAATCGTCTCGATGGTGCGACCGTCACGCGGGGCACGCTTGTCGGCGACGACGATTCGCCAGATCGGGTTCTTCTTCGAACCAACTCTTCTAAGTCTGATGCGGACTGCCATTGGACGCGGAATCGTACACGTTTACCGGCCGGGTTGCCTTGTCGGGGTCAACTTGGCGGCAGAGGCGGCTTTACGCCTGCGGATGCTCTAGCGGCGACGGATTTTCGGCCGCTGGGCCTGGCCCATCATCTTGGCCATCTGGGCCTGATCGGGCATCTGGCCGCTGGCCATGTGCTTCATCAGCTTCTTCATCTGGTCGAACTGCTTGACCAGGTTGTTGACCTGCTGAATCTTTGTTCCCGAGCCTTCGGCGATCCGGCGCCGGCGCGATCCCTTGATGATCTGCGGCATCGCCCGTTCGTGCGGAGTCATCGAAAGGATGATCGCCTCGACCCGGTCGAGTTCGGAATCGTCGACTTCGACGTCCTTCATCTTCTTCATCGCACCCATGCCGGGCATCATTCCCAGCAGGTTTCCGATCGGACCCATCTTGCGGATCTGGCGCATCTGCTTGAGGAAGTCCTCGAGGGTGAACTGCCCCTCCTCCATCTTGCGCTGGAGTTCCTCTGCCTCTTCTTCGGAGACCTGTTCTTCCGCCTTCTCGATCAGGCTGAGCACGTCCCCCATGCCGAGGATGCGGCTGGCCATGCGGTCCGGGTGGAAATGCTCGAAGTCCCCCAGCTTCTCGCCGGTCGACGCGAAGAGAATCGGCTTACCGGTCACCGCCTTGACCGAGAGCGCGGCACCGCCGCGGGCGTCGCCGTCGAGCTTGGAGATGATCACCCCGTCGAACTCGGCCGCCTCCGAGAAGGATTCGGCAACCCCGACCGCGTCCTGACCGGTCATCGCGTCGACGACCAGCAGCACGTTGTGAGGTTTGACGGTCTTGCGGATGCGGGCCAGCTCATCCATCAGTTCGCTGTCGATGTGAAGGCGGCCGGCGGTATCGACGATCAGGACGTCCCGTCCCTCATCCTTCGCCTTGTCGAGCGCCCAGGCGGCAATCTTGACCGGGTCGGCGTCGGCCCCCTGCTGGTAGACCACGGCGCCGGCCCGCTTGCCGACGGTTTCCAGCTGCTTGATCGCGGCGGGACGGTAGACGTCACAGGCGGCCAGCGCGACCGATTTGCCTTCCTTCTTGAGGAGCTGGGCGAGCTTGGCGGTGGCGGTCGTCTTGCCGGAGCCCTGCAGGCCGGCCATCAGGATTACCGTGGTTCCCTTGTTCGAGAAGACGAGGTCGCGGCCGGCTCCGCCCATCAGATCGGTCAGCTCCTCGTTGACGATCTTCACGACCTGCTGGCCGGGATTGAGCGAGCCGAGTACGTCGGCGCCGAGGCAGCGTTCCTTGACCTTGGCGGTGAAGGCCTTTACGACCTTGAAGTTGACGTCCGCTTCGAGCAGGGCGAGGCGGATCTCCCGCATCGCCTTGTCGACGTCATCCTCGGTCAGTTTGCCGCGCTTGCGAACGTCGGAAAGAGTCGATTGAAGTCGGTCTGAAAGCTGGTCAAACATCGACCACCAACCCTACCGACAGGCAACGCGGGCGGTGTCCGACCACAGAGTCGAGAAGATTCTGGCTGCAGTTATGGCCCTTATAGGGCTACGAGTGCAGCCAGAACCGACTCTCGGCGGGCGGATGCCAGGGACCTCCAGCCGTTCGCTGACGAGGAGCAAAGGCCGGAAATGGCCGCGATAGTACGTCGGTACGTGACCTGCCGTTTCCGGCCGTCGACGAAGGCCAGCGTGCGGCTGGTCGTTCCTGGCGCCGTCCGCTCTACTCGTCTCCGAGCAGGGCCCTCGAGAAGTCTTCCGGGTCGAACGGGCGGAGGTCCTCGAGGGCCTCGCCCACACCGATCAGCTTGACCGGGATGCCGAGCTCGGTGGCGATGGCGAGCGTGATCCCGCCCTTGGCGGTGCCGTCGAGCTTGGTCAGGACCACCCCGGAAACGTCGGTCGCCTCGGCGAAGGCCTTGGCCTGACGCAGTCCGTTCTGGCCGGTTGTGGCGTCGATCGAGATCAGCGTCTCGTGCGGTGCGCCGGGGATCTGCTTGTCGATCACGCGGCGGACCTTGCCCAGTTCGTCCATCAGGTTCGACTGGGTGTGGAGGCGGCCAGCGGTGTCGATGATCACCACGTCCGAGCCGCGGGCCCTGGCGGCGCTGATCGCGTCGTATGCGACCGAGCCCGGGTCGGCTCCCTCGTTCGAGCGGACCAGGTCGGCCCCGGCCCGGTCGGCCCAGGTCGCGAGCTGTTCGGCGGCCGCAGCCCGGTAGGTGTCGGCGGCACCGAGCAGCACCGAAAGACCGAACTCGTTCTTGAGATGCCAGGCGATCTTGCCGATCGAAGTGGTCTTGCCGGTGCCGTTCACGCCAGTCATCAGGACCACTGCCGGATCCTGGCTCAGGTTGATCGGGGCCCGGTTGGTCGAGGCAATTTCGGTCAGCAGGCCGATCAGGCGCTCTTTGATTGCCGCGCCGTCTGGAGGAACGGCGCCCGAATCAACCTCGAACTCGAGCTTCTCGACGACCTGTGCGGTGGTGGTCGCCCCGGCGTCGGCCAGGATCAGAGCCTCCTCGAGCCGTTCCCAGGTTTCATCGTCGATCCGATCGAACAGGCTGGAACCGATCTCCTCGGTCAGGGCGCGTCGGCTCTTCGAGAGGCTTTCCCTCAGACGCCGGAAGGCACCCATCTTCTTCGGGGCTTCCTCTTCGGCAGCCGGCGGCGGAGCGGTGTCGGGCACCACGCGGTCCCCAAGATCAAGAATGTCATTCCAGGTCGTCGCCATCGGAGCCGAAACCTACCGGTAGATAGCCACGGGGATCAGGCCGCTTCCAGCGAAGTACCTTCAAGGGCCGTCACGCCCTTCGGCAGGCGGCGCGAGATCACCTTGGTCACGCCGTCGCCGCCCATGCTGACTCCGTAGAGCACGTCGGCCGCGTCCATGGTCAGCTTCTGGTGGGTGACGATCACGAACTGGGTGCGATCGGAAAAGCGTTTGACCAGTTCGAGGAACCGGTTGATGTTCGCATCGTCGAGCGCCGCTTCGACCTCGTCGAGGATGTAGAAAGGGCAAGGACGGGCCAGGAAGACGGCAAACACGAAGGCCAGCGCCGTCATCGCCTTCTCGCCACCGGAGAGCAGGCTCATCTGCCGCATCCGCTTGCCCTGCGGGGTGACTTCTAGCTCAACCCCGAAGTCCGCTTCACCCGGGCTGACCTCTTCGTCGGTTTCCTCTTCGTCGCCGTCCGGTTCCTCGCCTTCGGCGGCGGGCTTCGGAACCGGACGAAGATCGACCGAACGGAGCCGGCCGGAGCCACCCGGGAAGAGCTGGGTGATCATTTCCTCGAAGTTCTTCGCGGTGGCTTCGAAGGTTTCGTCGAAGGATCGTTTGATCTCGGAGTCGATGTCGCGGATCACGCCTTCGAGTTCACGCATCGCCCGCTCGGTGTCTTCGCGCTGCGCGACCAGCTGCTCGACGTGTTCGAGGGCCTCCTCGTACTCCTTCTTGGCCAGCGGGTTGACCGGGCCGAGGCGCTCGCGACGGGTCCGCAGGTTATGAAGGCGCTTCTCGATCTGCTCGCGCTCTTCCTGCTCCAGCTCTTCCTCGGGCTCGGGAACCTCGATCTCGAGTTTCTCCGAGATCCGGGCGAGTTCGGAGGCCGCCTCGGCCCGCCGGTCACCGAGATGGGCCGCTTCGACTTCGGCGCTGGTGACCTGCTCGGCCACCGCCCGCAGTTTGGCCTGGATCTGCACTTCGAGGTCCGAACAGGCCTTGAGTTCGGCTGAGATCTCGTCGGCGTCCCCCTGGTCGCCGATCACGGTGCGCTCCGCCTTCATCACACGATCCCGGATCGCCTGGGCGGTGTCGGTGGCGGCGGTCTCGACCGTCGTGATCAGCGCGGCGAGGTTCTCGACCTCGGCCATCTTTTCGCCGAGCCGCTCGCGGTGGCGTTCCCCGAGCAGGCTCTCGGCCCGACGGGCGTGGGTGGTCGCCCGCTCGGCCCCGGCGTGAACGTCGGCAAGGGCCTCGAGTCGCTTCGACTCCGGCCCTTCGGCCTTGGCCTGCCGCAGACCTTCCGCGGCGGTGGCGAGTCCGGCATCGACCTCCGAGAGTTCCTGGACCAGGTGTTTGGCCCGTTCCGAAGCGCTACCGCTGCTGCCCAGGTCGAGGGTCAGTGGGGCAAGCTCCAGCCTCAGTTCCTCCAGTCGCACGCCGAGCCGGCGGCCCTGCTCGGAAATCCGGGAGGCCTGGATCGAAACCTGTTCCGAACCGGAACGGAGGCCGTTGAGGATGCCCCAGATCGCGGTCCGTTCCCGGTCCCGCTCGGCGAACCGTTCCTCGGCGGTGCGGCGCCGTTCCGAGACCGTTGAGAGTTCTTTCTCCAGCCCGTCGCGGACCTTGCGTGCCTGGTCGGCTTGCCCCTTCGCCTGTTCGAGCCGGGCTTCGCCGAACCTGAGCTCCTCGGCGACCAGGCGGCTTTTCAGTTCCAGTTCCTGTTTCTCGATCCGGGCGCCGATCTCGGCCGAGTTCGCCTGCTGCTTGAGAGGACGCAGGGCCTTGCGGGCCTCGCGTTCGACGTCGAGGGCGCGGTCGAGATTGTCCCGGGTCGCCATCAGCTTCAGCTCGGCGCGACGGCGGCGCTTGCGGTACTTGCCGAGACCGGCGGCTTCCTCGATCAGCATGCGCCGCTCGCGTGGCTTCGAGTGGACGATCGAGTCGACCCGCCCCTGACTGATCACCGAGTGCATCTCCTTGCCGAGGTTCGCGTCGGAAAGGAGTTCGACGATGTCGGAGAGGCGGCAACGGGCTCCGTTCATCCAGTAGCCGCCGTCACCGTTGCGGTCGAGCTTGCGGGTGATCGAAATCTCGGAGAACTCGTCACCGAAGTGACCCTCGGAGTTGTCGATCACCACTTCGACCTCGGCCTCGGAGCGGGCACCGATGTTCTTGCCACCGACCGAGATCACATCCTGCATCGAGTTTCCTCGGATCGCGCCCGGGCTCTGCTCGCCCAAAGCCCAGAGGACGGCGTCGGTGATGTTGGACTTGCCGGACCCGTTCGGGCCGACGATCACGCTGACGCCGGGCGAGAACGCCAGTTCAGTCTTTTCGGGGAAGGACTTGAAGCCCTTCATGGTCACCGAGCGGAGGTACATACGCCTTACAGATTGCCGGTTCCGCCGGACGGACGATTGCCCGCCCCGGTGACCTGCAACCCCGCACCCCGACTGGAAAAAACGGTTTCCCGCAAAGTGCAGGGGAAATCAGGCTTCAAGGTGTTTCAGAGCGACTTCCGCAGCGGCCTGCCCGGCCGCTTTCTTGCTCCTGCCCTGGCCTCTTCCGATCTCTTCGCCGCGGTAGATGACCGCAACCTCGTAAACCCTCTGATGGGCCGGGCCGGCCGAACTCACGACCTCGTAGGAAACGGTCTCTCCGTGCCGGGCCGCTTCTTCCTGCAGCGCCGACTTGAAGTCGGTGTGATTCTCCTGGACGCTGACGATGCGTCGACGGAAAGCCCCGACCACCGCCGCAGACGTGCGCTCGAAACCGAAATGGAGGTAGCAGGCACCAATCAGGGCCTCGGTGATCTCCGGCAGCGGCCTTTCCCCCTCGAGCAGCAACCGGGCCGGAGTCTGCTTGCCGTCGGGCCGGCCGGGGTCGGCCTCCAGGAGCATTTCCGGGATCCCCAGTTCCTTCCCCACTTCCGCGCAGGCCGAGCCGCTGACCGCCTGGTTGAGGATCTTGGTCAGGGCTCCCGCGTTCAGTTCGGGAAGGCTGCGGTAGAGCTCATCGGCCACCGACAGGCCGAGCACACTGTCCCCGAGCAGCGCCAGCCGCTCGTAGGAGCCGGTCCGGTCAGATGTCCAGGAGGAATGGGTGAGGGCCGGAACCTTCAGTTCTTCCGGCAGCTCGCTGATCAGCGTGGCGAGATCCGCGTCCCCGGACCCGCCGGAACTCTTTCCGGTGCCGTCCAGCCCTGCGGCTCGCTCACGCGACCGCTTTAGCCACGACAAAGTCAACCGCGTCCCCCACGGTCTTGATATCGGCGGCTTCCTGTTCGGAAACCGAGATCCCGTACTGATCCTCAAGCTCCATCACCAGTTCGTAGAGATCGAGCGAGTCCGCGTCGAAATCCTCCTTGAAGCGGGCCTTCTCCGTGATCTGGTCCGGGTTCAGTTCCAGTTCGGCGACCAGGTGGTTCCGCACCAGGTCCATGACTTCGTCGCGATTCATTCCACTTTCCTATCAGACGCCCGGTTCGGAACCGATTGCGCCGCGGTTGGCGCCCACCCGGTGCAGCATCTCTTCGGTCAGACCCGGTGCATCCACCCGGGCCGCTCGTGCCGCGACGCGAATCGCGTTGGCGACGCCTTCCGGCCCGGAGGATCCGTGGCCGACCACGGCCGTCTTCCGCAGTCCGAGCAGGATCGCTCCACCGGTCGTGTCGGGATGAAGGTCTTTTCTGAGTCCGCCCAGGGCCGGTTTCAGCATCAGTCCGCCGGCCGCCGAGAGCGGGTTCTTGCGGGCTGCGTCCGAGATCGCTTTGACCACCGTCTTGACCGTGCCTTCGAGGGCCTTCAGCACGATGTTCCCGGTGAAGCCGTCGGTCACGATCACGTCGGCGACTCCGGCGGGCAGGTCGCGACCCTCCACGTTGCCGATGAACCTGAACTCCTCTGTGCCGGCGAGTGCCGCGTTGGCTTCAACCACTTCTTCCTTGCCCTTGCCTGCTTCCTCCCCGACCGAGAGCAGTCCCACCTCGGGCAGCTCTACCCCCATCACCGACTTCGAGAAGGCGGCGCCGAGCCAGGCGAACTGGACCAGATGCTGGGCCCTCACGTCCAGATTGGCCCCGACGTCGAGGAAAAGCACGGTGCGGCCGGGAAGCGGAACCTGGGCCGCCAGCGCCGGACGCTTCACCCCACGGGAGCGCTTCAGACCAAATGTTGCCGCCGCCATCGTGGCCCCGGTCGAGCCGAGACTGACCACCGCCTCAGAGTTGCCGTCCGCGACATCGGCGACCGCCCGGACGATCGAAGCGTCACTGCGCGATCGGACCGACGGGACCGGATCGTCGTCGTTGGTGATCTGATCGGTGGTGTCGATCACCTCGACACCGGAAACTCCCGAGACGTCGATCTCGGAGCCCGGGCCGAAAACCCTCAGGCCGATCCCGTCGGCTGCGGCCAGTCGGATGCCTTCCGACAGCACGTCAAAGCCATTCTCGACCCCCAACCCATCGAGCGCGACCGTAGTCCCGCTTAGGTCCAAGGTTCCGACCTAGGCGTCAGGTGTGACGGTGCCGAAGGGCTGCTCCTTCGGAGCGATGACCTCGCGGCCCTTGTACTGGCCACAGTTCGGGCAGACCCGATGCGGCAGACGCGGGTGATGGCACTGCGGGCAGTGGTTGACGCGGGCCTTGGCGGCCTTGTGGGTGGCGCGACGCTTGTCCCGGCGGGTGCTTGAGGTTCGTTTCTTCGGTACGGCCATAAGAAGCAGCAGTCTAGAGGAAGATCGCCCGACGCGACCTTTCCTATTCGAGTTCGCGCAGCTTCGCCCAGCGGGGATCGATGTTCTGGCCGTGATCATGGTCGGCGGGATCCGCTCCGTTAAGCGATTCGCCGCAGTAGGCGCAGAGTCCGAGGCAATCCTCCCGGCAGAGGATCTGCTCCGGCAGGGACAGGATCAGGGCGTCGTGAGTCCAGGCAGCGACGTCGAGGGTCCCTTCCTCGACGTAGGGACTGGTCAACTCCGCGGCACTCGATTCGTCCTCGTCTTCGTCCTCGTCGAAGCGGCTCGACCCCTGGACCGGGATCGGCTCGACCGGCTGGTCGACCTCACGCGCCTCGACCCTGACCCGGGCGGTGGCATCCTCGAGACAGCGGAAACAGGGCCCGCTAAGGCCCACTTCGAAGGCGAGGCGCAGCGCATAACCGGCACTTGTCCGGGAAATGTCGAGGGTGAAAGCAGGGTCGGCAGGTACGGGCTCGTATTCCTGCCCGCCCAGCATCACCCGCGCCGGGGTCACTTCACCCGTGAGCCTGGTCGCGTCTCCGTAGCTCAGGCCGAGGGCATCGAGGTCAACCTTTTCGATCAGCATCTTGTTCCAGCATGGCAGACGACTACGATGGGCCGGTGGAACGTTCCGACAACAACAGCTACCTCGATTCGGTCCGCGGCCAGGTGCCGCTCTATGACGCTCTCCAGGACGCTGCGGTGGCGGCAATCCCCTTCGAGCCCGCGAACGTGCTGGAGCTTGGAATCGGAACCGGTGAGACGGCCTCTCGCCTCCTCGATCGCTTCCCGTCCGCCCGGGTCACCGGGCTCGATTCGGACCCGGACATGCTTTTCAAGGCCCGCGAGGTGGCTGAAGAGGTTTCGCTGGCCCGCATGGAGGATCCCCTCCCGGACGGTCCCTGGGACCTGATCCTTTCGGTCCTCTCGGTCCATCGGCTCACCGACGACCAGAAGCAGAACCTGTTCCGCCGGGTCCGCGAGCAATCGAAGGCCCTGGTGATCGGTGACTTCGTCTCCCTCGGCGAAAATCTCGGCCGAACCCAGGTCCCCGGAACCGCCTACCCCGACACGGCTGAAGAGCTCGCCAACTGGTGCGACGGCAAGATCGTCTGGCAAGAAGACGACCTCGTAGTCATCGTCGCCGACTACAGGGCTTAACTGCAGTCGGGCCGGCCTTCGCCAGCCCTCCCAGTCAAACGCTGGTAGCGCCACAACCAAAGCCGGCCCAACCATTCCCGGACCCAATGGGCCGGCGGGTTCCACCTGGAGGCGGAGCGAAGCTCGCCGACTACTTATTCCTCTATTTCGTCGAGGGGTTCGTCGCGGCCTGCCAGGCGGTCCCGGCCTCGCTGGACGGCGGCGGTGAACTTCTGGAGGTTGACCTCGAGGGTGTTGAGGATCTCGTCGGCATAGTCCTCGGCGCCGAGACGTATCTCCCGTTCCCTGGCGCGGGCGTCTTCGACGATCTCGTCGGCGGCACGCTCGGCCTGTTTGGTCACCTCTTCGTCTGAAACCAGCCGGGCCTGCTGCTCGCGGGCCTCGCGGACCACACGCTCGGATTCGCGCTTGGCTTCTTCCAGCATTTCCTGGCGTTCCTTGACGATCCAGCGGGCCTGCTTGATCTCTTCAGGGATCGTGGCACGCATCTGGTCGAGGAGGTCGTAGATCTCCTCCCGGTCCACGCGAACCTGGTCCGTGAGCGGGACCGGGCGGGCGTTGTGGACGAGGTCGTCGAGCTTGTCTATTAGAACGAGGACATCCATTAGGAGGGAACCCTATGCCTCTCCGTTGATTTGCGGGGGAAATGTGGCCATGTGGTGAAGATTCTGCATGGAATCTTCCATTCCTTTTTGTGCCAGCAAGTGACTAACTCCGCCCTAGTCTATCCGCCAGAGCGGCTGCCACCGGAGCAGGCACGAGATCACTGACATCGCCGTTGAAGGTCGCCATTTCCTTGACTCCCGTGGAGGAAAGGAAGCTGTATTCGGGCCGGGCAAAGACGTAGATGCTCTCGATCTCCGCGTCGAGCTTCGAGTTGAGCTGCGCCATCTCGTTCTCGTACTCGAAGTCGGAGATCGCCCTCAGACCCTTGACGATCGCCTGGGCGCCGTTCTCGCGGGCAAATTCGACCAGCAGCGTGTAGAAGGCCTGGACCTCGACGTTTCCGAGGTGGGTGGTCGCATCCTCGATGAAGGCAATCCGCTCTTCGGCGGTGAAAAGTGTCTTCTTCTTTCGAATCGGCTGGTTCACCACCCCGACCACGACCTTGTCGAAGATGCGGGAGGCGCGGGTGATGATGTCGAGGTGCCCGTTGGTCACCGGGTCGTAACTTCCCGGACAAACGGCAATTCTTTCGGCTTTTTCGGTCATTCCGTTGAAATCTCTGGTTCAGGCGGGGACGGGACCCGATGGAATGTAACTACCGTGCGGCCGTAACGTCGCTCCCGGACGGTTTCGAGAGAGGGAAATTCCAGTGGCCCGCGATTGTCGGACTCGGCGACGACCCGGCCCCCCGGAGCCAGCACCCGTCCGAGTTCGCCATCAAGCCGCTCCGCCACCTGCCTGGCCTCACGGTACGGCGGATCGAGGAAGACCAGATCAAAGCCACCGTCCGGAGCCGAGGTGATCCAGTCGGGCGCTTCGCCGCGGATCAGTTCGGCTTCGCCGGTCAAACCCAGGTTGTGGATGTTGCCGAGGGCAGGCCTCGTGTCACGATCGACCAGAACGGCGGAAACGGCGCCGCGGGAGATCGATTCGATCCCCAACGCTCCGGTCCCGCAGTAGAGGTCGAGCACCCGCAGGCCCTCGATGTCTCCCAGGGCCGAGAAGATCGCTTCCCGTACCCGTTCGGAGGTTGGCCTGACCTTCCAGCCCTTGGGGGCCAGCAACTGGCGTCCGCCGAGCTTTCCCGCGATTACTCTCATGCCGCTTCCTCCGCCAAGTCATCGGTGTCGGCGCTCGCGATCGAGGCACCGAGTATCTGAAGTTCGAGTTCGTCCATCGAGGCCAGATCCTGACGGGCCGCTTCGAGAAGCTCGATGTCGCGGGGCAGCGAGGCGACCCGGAACCTGGGCAGGCCGTGCTGCCTGGTGCCCGCGATCTCTCCCTCTCCCCTCATCTCGAGGTCCAGTTCCGCCAGCCTGAAACCGTCGGCGGTCGAGGCGAGCGCCCCGAGCCGTTTCGCTGCGCGGGGACCGGAACTCTCGCTGAAGAGGAAGCAGGTGCCGCCGTGATCCCCGCGACCGATCCGGCCCCGCAACTGGTGGAGCTGCGAGAGACCGAAGCGGTCCGCCCCTTCGATCACCATCACGGTGGCGTTCGGCACATCGATCCCCACCTCGATAACCGTAGTGGCGACCAGCACATCGATCCTGCCGTCGGCGAATGCGGCCATCGCGATCTCCTTCTGAGCCGGCTTCATCTGGCCGTGGAGCAGCCCGACCTCGTAACCGGCCAGTTCGGCCGAGGCCAGCCGCTCGGCCTCGGCGGCGGCAGCCCGGCCTTCGACCACCGGCGACTCTTCGACCAATGGACAGACCACGAAAGCCTGACGGCCGGAATCGAGTTCGGCCCGGAGCCGCGCGAAAGCCTCTCCCCGGCCGGCTTCGGAAACGACTTCGGTCGCGATCGGCATCCGTCCCGCCGGAAGTTCCCTGAGCGTGGTCACGTCCAGATCACCGTAGGCGGTCAGGGCGAGAGTCCGGGGAATCGGAGTCGCCGACATGTGGAGCAGGTGGGCGGCGTGACCGGCAGGGGCCTTGGCGTCGAGCCCGGCCCGTTGCCTGACACCAAAACGGTGTTCTTCATCGACCACGGCGAACCCCAGTCGCTTGAAGCTGACCGGTTCCTCGAGCAGCGCGTGGGTTCCGACCACGATTCCGATGTCACCGGCAGTCAGGCCGGCCAGGAGCGATTTGCGTGCGGCCGCCGGGGTCGAACCGGTCAAGAGGGCCACCTCGACCCCGGTCCCGTCCAGCAGCGAGCTCAGGGTGGCGAAGTGCTGGCCGGCCAGCACCTCGGTCGGGGCCATCAGCGCCGCCTGCGCTCCGCTGCCGACTGCCTCCAGCATCGCGTGAATCGCGACTACGGTCTTGCCCGAGCCGACTTCGCCCATCAAGAGCCTTCCCATCGGCTCGGTCCCCGAGATCTCACTACCGATCACTGAAATCGCCCGAGCCTGGTCACCGGTCGGGCGGAACGGGAGTTCTTCCAGCCACTTCGAAGCGAGTTCCCCGCCCTGATCGAGCGGCAACGCCCGACCGGCTCCCTGACGGTGCATGAGCCGGCGATCCCGGATCAGCGCCTGGTTTTCAAGCAGCTCCTGATAGGCCAGACGTCTCAGTGCAGCGGCGGCACGCTCTTCACCCGAGGGGAAGTGGGCCTCCCGGAAGGAAGAAGCCAATCCCGGAATCCCGGCTTTCGGGTTCCCGCGGGAAAGCAGGCGGGACGGCAGGGGCTCGGGCAGATCCCTGGCCAGGCGGCAGGCCTCGAAAGACCAGCGGCGCCAGCGGCCGGGGCCGATCTCGCCGCCGGAAGAATGAGCAGCCCGGGGTGATTCCCCGGCCAGACCCGGAGGTTTCGCCTTCGGTGACTGCCAGGCGATCGTCTCGCCGGAGCCGGGGTCCACGGACGGACCCTGGGCCGGCTCCGAGGCAGATACGACAAAGCCACTCTTTTCCAGACGGCCTTCCAGGTACCAGTGGCTCTCGGGAGTGAGTTTGTCGGCCATCCAGGGCTGGTTGAACCAAACCGCTTTCCGGGATCCCGAGTCATCGGCAACC
Source organism: Actinomycetes bacterium (assembly GCA_023436605.1). Classification (GTDB taxonomy): domain Bacteria; phylum Actinomycetota; class Thermoleophilia; order Solirubrobacterales; family 70-9; genus 67-14. The sequence continues at coordinate 39,365 of JAEZIQ010000061.1, forward strand.
CGGGCCTCGACCACACTGAACTTCCGCCGCCTCGTCCTGACCCTGCGCGATCGGATGACGGTCACCTCCACCCCGGTCGCCTCGCCCGGTTCGAGATCCCCGAGCAGACTGGTGCCCGGCCTTTGACCGTAAGCCCGGGGAACCCGCCAGAGCAGATCCCCGATGGTCTGCACACCCGCGCTGGCCGCCTGGGCCCGGAACTTCTCGCCGACCCCGGAAAGTGTGGTCAGGTCTTTGCCGGCCAGGAAGGGATCGGGCCAGCGAACCGGCGCGGCCAGCAGATCCTCGAAGCGAGGGCGATCTTCGGTTCCGCCACCGAAGTGCGGTGGCGGAAGTGACAGCGTCGCGAAACCTGTCACTGACCGGCCAGCAGCCACCACCAGCTCGGCTGCCCACCCTCGTGAAGTTCAAGCTCGACTCCATCCGGGCTGTGACCCTCGATTTCGTCCAGCGGGATCGGCGCTCCCTCGCCGGCGATGACGGTGACGAGTTCGGCACCTGCGGCCAGACGTTCGATGGTCGAGGCGAGCGTCGACCCGGCTCCGCCCCAGGCCACGATTTCACCGTTCATGAAACCGACTGCATCCCCCAGCCGGAAACGGCCCTGGGCATCGTCACGGGCCGCCGGCGCGATGCCGCCGACGGTCACCCCGTCGACCGCTTCCTGAAGGCGCCTGCGGTTGGTGTCGAGATCGGCTTCGCCATTGAACTCGATCAGGGCCAGCAGACCTTCCTGCTGGGTCCGGGTCGGCAGCACCACAGCTTTCTTCTCGGAAAGTTCGCAGGCCCGTTCAGCCGCCATGATCACGTTTGAGGAATTGGGAAGTACCAGCACCGATTCGACCGGGACTGCCCGGATACCGGCCAGGAGCTCGGCGGTCGAAGGGTTCATGGTCACGCCGCCGGGAACGACCGTCGCCCCCATCTCGGTGAACAGTCCCTCGAGCCCCTCGCCACTGCCGACCGCAATCACTCCGGTCTGATGATCGGCACTGATCCGCGCTTCCCGTTCGGCGATCTGCTTGCGCATGTCGGCGACATCAAGATTGGTGACCTCGCCAGTCTCGCTGAAGACTTCCATCGCGGCTTCGGGATCATCGGTATGCACGTGGACCTTAAGGGTCGATTCGTCACCGACCACCAGCACCGAATCACCCAGCTCCTCCAGCTGCGGGATGAACCCGCGGGCACTCAGCCCGGAGCCGGAGACGATGAAATTCGTGCAGTACTGGAAGCGGCTGTCTTCGTGATGGGGATGGGTGATCTGGGCAGCCGAGTGATGCTGGATCTCGGGCAGTTCTGCGTCCTCACCCCGCAGGGCAGCGAGCACGCCGGCCAGGATCAGGACCAGACCGTAGCCGCCGGCGTCGACGACGCCCGACTCGGCCAGCACCTCGAGCTGCTCCGGGGTCCTTTCGACCGCCTTCTGGCCGTCGGCGATCGCCTGCTCGAGCACGTCGGCGAGCACCTGATCCTGTTCGGCCGGAGTCGCGTCCTGGGAGAGGCGCTGGCGTTCCGGTTCGATGTGAGCGAGTTGCCGGGATACCGAGTGGGCGATCTCGCGAAAGACGGTGAGCATGGTGCCTTCGGCCGGGTTGCGGACCGAGGCGTAAGCAGCGTCAGCGGCTTTGGCGAAGGCGGAAGCGACGAGGACAGGATCAACCAGTTCCCCGGGACGGGAGGCGAGTTCCTCGGCGGCACCCCGGACGATCTGGCTGAGGATCACGCCACTGTTGCCGCGGGCACCCATCAGGGCGGCCCGGGCGAGTGCCGAGACGAGTTCGGTCCGGCCGATCTCGTCGAGCGACTGGCCGTTGTCGAGCTGATCGAGCTCCTCCATCACGGCCTTCATGGTCATCGCCATGTTGTCTCCCGTGTCACCGTCGGCGACCGGGAAAACATTCAGATCGTTTACTTCCTGCCGTCTGGCCTCGAGGGACCCGTAAGCGGCAGCAACAACCTTCCTGAAACGTTCAATACTGGGATCGGACACGACGAATGAGCCTATAGATCGAACCGGCGACCCGTCACCCGTGCGACCACAAAACCCGGCGCCACCCCGGAGAAGCCGCGCAGCGGCAAGCGAACGCGTCACCCGAAAACTTCAGCGGGTGGTTCGTCTCGGAGGCCCTAGGTGCGGCTGGCAAGGAGTAAGCCGGGAAATGGCCGCGATAGTACGCGGGTACGTGAGCTGCCGTTTCCCCGCCGACGACGCAGCCGAGCGGCCGTTCAGCGAGAGCATCCTGGAATGACGACCGAGCGAACGGACGTGGTCCAGAGGCTACGGCTGGTGGCCCCCGGCGCCGCCCGCTAAGCGGCGAGTTCGCGACTGATTGCGTCGCGGGCTTCCTG
>JAEZIQ010000111.1 GCA_023436605.1 Actinomycetes bacterium
CCCCGGCTGCCGGAGTGCCCGAGCGCTCTGCGCGCGACTTGGTTGCGGTGGCCTGACTCACAATGCTTGTACGTTATCACGGACAGTTGTCCTGTCAAGTGACTGATAGAACGACGCAATGAGCGAACTCGTCAGATCCGAATCGGACTCGGGAATCACCACCATCACCATGGACGACGGTAAGGCCAACGCCTTCTCGCTCGACATGCTCTCGGCCCTCCACGATGCCGTCGACCAGGCCGCAGCTGACGACTCGATGATCGTCCTGCGAGGCCGCGAAGGACGGTTCTCGGCAGGTTTCGACCTCAAGGTCTTCCAGGAGCAACCAGCTCGGATCGGAGAGATGGTCGAGGCCGGCGCCCGCCTGGCCGAACGGTTGCTCTCGTACCCCCGCCCCGTACTCGCTGCCTGCACCGGCCACGCGGTCGCAGCCGGTGCCTTCATCCTGCTTTCGGCCGACTCACGGGTCGGGGTCAACGGACCGTTCCAGATTGGCCTGAACGAGGTGGCGATCGGTCTCACCGTTCCCCTCTTCGTGGTCGAACTGGCGCGAGCCCGGCTCACCCCGGCAGAGTTCCAGCGATCTGTGGTCACCGCCGCAATGTACGTTCCCCGTGAAGCCGCGCAGGCAGGCTTCCTGGATCTTGTCGCCGACCCCCTGGACTTCGAAGACGCAGTCACCGCCGAGGCCGCGCGGCTCGCCTCGCTCCCTGCCGAAGCTCACGCCGCGACCAAACAAAGGGCCCGGGGAGCGGCCCTGGATTCGGTCCGCGAAGCAATCGAGACGGAACTGGCCACACACGGCTGATGCAACAAGAAAGCCCCGCCTTCGCTGGCGGGGCTTTCGAAGTGTTCGGGATCCTGGATCCCTTTGCGCTTACCGGTCGTCCCGGGGCTGCTTCGGCTTGTTGTGGTCGGCCGGAGCGGAAGCGCTGAGCAGGCTGAAAATAGCTTTGCCCATCATGGGTATCACGTCTCACTTATGTTGCGGTTCATGTGGCAGGAAATCCCTGCCTCAGCAAGATACTGAGACAAAATCGTCTCATGTGTGACCCCAGTCACCCATTAGGCAAGGCTTAACTGCAGTCGGCGAGCTTCGCCCCGCCTCCCAGTTCAACCCGCCCCTCCCATTTGAGCAATGGATGGTTGGGAGGGGCTCCAACTTCGGTCTCTACCTCACTGAGCCGGCCCAACCATCTTGGTGCCCTGGTGGGCCGGCGGGTTTGACTTGGAGGCGGGGCGAAGCTCGCCGACTGCAGTGTGTTCAGGGAGCGTGGTCTTTTACGGCTTCGGAAGTCACTTCTTCGGCTTCGGCTATTGCGGCGCCGTCGAGCAGGTTGCCGAGGGCACGCACGTAGGCGCGCCCGGAGGCTTCGAGGATGTCGGTTGAAACACCCTGCCCCGAAGCTGTGCGCCCGTCGGCCCGCAGAACCACGGTCACCTGGCCCAGGGCATCTTCGCCGCCGGTCACCGCACCCACGTGGTACTCACGCAGCTCCGCTTCGGCTCCGGTCGCGTTGAGAATCGCGCTGAAGATCGCTTCGACCGGTCCATCGCCCTCACTTTCGCCTTCGACCTCCTCGTCGGAGGGCAGCTTCACCCGGACCTTGGCCAGGGGCTCACGGTCACTGGCCGCCTGAACCTCGAACCACTCCAGTTCATGCGACTGGGGCCGCTCGCGCATCTCGTCGGAAACGATCGCTTCCAGGTCGAGCGCGGTGACCTGTTTCTTCTTGTCGGCCACATCCTTGAAGCGCTTGAAGGCCTGGTTGAGGGCGTTTCCTTCGACGCTGAACCCGAGCTGTTCCAGAGCGTCCTTCAGGGCGTGACGGCCAGAATGCTTACCCAGCACGATCTGGTTCGAGTCGAACCCGATCTCGGTCGCGTCCATGATCTCGAAAGTCTCGCGCTCCTTGAGAACGCCGTCCTGATGGATGCCGGACTCGTGGGCGAAGGCGTTCCTGCCGACCACGGCCTTGTTCGGCTGGACCACGTAGCCGGTCAGGCGGGAAACCATCCGGCTGGCCCGGGCCAGTTCACGGGTGTTGATCCCGGTGTGAAGCCCATGGACATCCTCGCGAACCTTGATCAGCATCGCGATTTCCTCGAGCGAACAGTTGCCGGCCCGTTCGCCGATGCCGTTGATCGCGCACTCGACCTGCCTCGCCCCGGCCAGGACGCCGGCATATGAATTGGCCACAGCCATCCCCAGGTCGTCGTGGCAATGAACCGAGAGGCGCACGTCCTTCAGCGAGGGTGCGAACCGGTAGAGATCCTCGAAGTACTTCGCGTACTCGGCCGGGGTCGTGTACCCCACCGTGTCGGGAATATTGACCACGGTTGCGCCTTCTTCGACCGCGATCGCGCAGACCTCGGCGGTGAACTCGACGTCGGCCCGGGTCGCGTCCATCGGCGAGAACTCGACATCCTCGCAGTAGGACTTCGCCTGGGCGACTGCCGCCCGGGCACCCTTCTTCACGTCATCTCTGGTGTTCCGCATCTGATGCTGGATGTGGATGTCGGAAGTCGAGATGAAGGTGTGGATCCGGGGCTGCTCCGCATCCTTGATCGCGTTCCAGGCGGCGTCGATGTCGGGGGCCTGGGCCCGGGCCAATCCGCAGATCGTCGGCCCTTCGACCTCACGGGCGATCCGCTGGACCGCTTCGAAGTCACCGGGCGAGGCGATCGGGAAGCCGGCCTCGATCACATCCACGCCAAGCCGCGCGAGCTGCTGGGCGATCTCGATCTTCTCGGACGCGTTCAGCGAGATACCGGGCGACTGCTCGCCGTCTCTCAGCGTGGTGTCAAAAATGTAAACGCGGTTTGCGTCTGAGTCCTGTTTGGACATCTGCTTCTCCTTCTAACTCAATACTCGACGAATCTTGCTTTCAGCTCGCGGCTAACGCGCCGCCCGGCGATCAATCCCCCCAGAGGGGGAGAAGGAGAAGAAGAGCCGGGCTGTTGAAACGGTGATTCATACCGAGGGCCTAGCGTAGCGCACGCTACCGTCGGCATTCAAGGTTGGCCCCGCAGACGGCCGGGCCGGGCTGCCAATGAGGTTGAAGTTTGGTGCGCTATTTGGCGAGAACTTCAACCTCATTGGCCCGAAGCCCGACCTGAAGGCTCAGAGCTCGATCGCGTAACCGGCCGAGAAGCCGTCGACCGCCTTGATCGTGTCGATCGTGTCGGCCGAGACCGGCGCGTCGGAGGTCACGACCATTACCGCATTGTCGCTGCCGGCTTCGGCGCCGACCGCGGCCGAGCCGATGTTCACGCCCTGCTCGCCGAAGAGCGAGCCGACCTTGCCGATCATGCCGGGCTGATCCGCGTAACGGAAGACGGCCATGTGCTCGGCGAAGGGCAGGTAGAAACCCTGGTCCCAGATCGAGACGAGGTAAGGAATGTTCTTCGGCCCGACGGTGGTGCCACCGACCGTGACCACATCGGCCCCGGACTGGATCGTCACCCGAATCAGATCGGTGAACTCGTCGGCGGTCGAATCCTTGATCTCGATCACTTCGATGCCGCGTTCCTCCGCCATCTGCGGCGCGTTGACGAGGTTGACCGCTTCCTCGGTGTGACCGGAAAGCAGACCGGCCTGGACGGCGATGCCAAGCAGCCGGGTGTCATTGTCGGCGATGCCGCCGCGGAACTCGACCTCGACCCGGTCGATCGATCCCGGGGTCAGACCGACGGCCAGCTTGCCGAGGGTCTGGCAGAGGGGCACGTACGGAGCCAGCGCCTCCATCACGGCCGGGCTGACGGCCGGGATGTTGACCGCATTGGTCACCACGCCGCCGGTCAGGGCGGCGGTCACCTGCTCGGCGGTGTCGGTACCGGCCCGGTCCTGGGCTTCGGCGGTCGAAGCCCCGAGATGCGGAGTGACGACCACGTCATCGCGGGAGAAGATCGGATGCTCGGTGAACGGCTCCTCGGGGAAGACGTCAAGCGCGGCGCCGGCCAGCTGTCCGGACTCGAGACCCTCGATCAGCGCGTCGAGGTTGACCAGTTCGCCACGGGCACAGTTGACGAGCCGCATCCCGGGCTTGAACTTGGCAATTGCCTCGGCGTCGATCCAGTCGACGGTCTCCGGGGTCTTCGGCAGATGAATCGTGATCAGGTCGGCACGCCGGTAGATCTCGTCGGGCGAATCGACGCCCTCCACACCAAGGTCGCGAAAGCGCTCCGAGGAGACGAACTTGTCGAAGGCGAGGACTTCCATGTCGAAGCCCTGCGCGAACTTGGCGACCAGCTGCCCGATCCGGCCGAAGCCGATCACACCGAGGGTCTTGCCGTAGAGCTCGGCCCCCTTGTATTTGGCCCGGTCCCAGCGACCGTCGACCAGCGCAGAGTGGGCCTGCGGCACGTTGCGGAACAGGGCCAGAGCCAATGCCATGGTGTGTTCGGCGGCGGCAACCGAGTTCGACTCGGGAGCGTTGGCGACGATGATCCCGCGCTTGGTGGCGGCAGGGATGTCGACGTTGTCGACCCCGGTGCCGGCCCGGCCGATCACCTTCATGTTGTCGGCCTTCTCGATCAGCTCGGGAGTGAGCTTGGTGGCCGAGCGGATCAGGATCGCGTCAAACTCGCCGATCCGGTTCGCGAGTTCCGCGTCATCCATATCGATGCCGATTTCGACATCGAAGTTTTCCTTGAGCTGGTCAACGCCGCTGTCGGCGATTTTCTCCTTGACCAGGACCTTTGCTCGCTTAGACAAGTTGCCTCCTAGTTGGCCGGATCGGTGAGCCGGCTTCGATCAAAACTTTGTTCACGCCTTTACCTCGGCGTTCTCGATCACCCAGTCGATACAGGCGGTCAACGCCTCGATGTCGGCGGGATCGACGGCCGGGAACATCGCGACCCTGAGCTGGTTGCGGCCGAGCTTGCGGTACGGCTCGACGTCGACGATGCCGTTCGCGCGAAGCGTCGCCGCAACGGCGGCCGCATCGATGGAATCGTCGAAATCGATGGTTCCGACGACCAGCGAACGCTGGGCCGGATCAGTCACGAAGGGAGTGGCGAAGTCGCTGGCTTCGGCCCAACCGTAAAGGTGCGAAGAAGAAGCCCGGGTGCGCTCGACGCAGAAGTCGAGACCGCCGCCGGCCAGCATCCACTGGAGCTGCTCGTCGAGCAGGATCAGCGTGGCAAGAGCCGGGGTGTTGTAAGTCTGCTCCTTGCGGGAGTTGTCGAGTGCCGTCTTGAGCGAGAGGAACGGCGGTTGCCAACGGTCCTCCGCTCCGTCCAGTTCCTCGATCCGGGAGATCGCGACGGGACTGACCGCGGCCAGCCAGAGACCACCGTCAGAGCCGAATGCCTTCTGCGGAGCGAAGTAGTAGACGTCGGATTCCGTGATGTCGACCGGCAGGCCGCCGGCGCCGGAGGTCGCGTCGATGAGGACCAGGGCATCGCCGGAACCCGCCGGGCGCTCAACGGGAACCATGACCCCGGTCGAAGTCTCGTTGTGGGCCCAGCCGATCACGTCGACTCCGTCGCGGGACTCGGGGGCCGGGGCTCCACCCGGGTCGGCCTCGATCAGTTCGGGGTCGGCAAGGAACGGAGCACCGGCGGTGACTTTCGCGAACTTGCTGGAAAACTCGCCGTAAACCAGGTGAAGTGCCCGGTCGCGGACGAGCCAGGCCGCCGCCGCGTCCCAGAAAGCCGTCGTACCACCGTTGCCGAGGATGATCTCGTATCCGTCGGGAAGCGAAAAAAGATCCCCGAGGCCGGAGCGGACCCGGCCGACGAGATCCTTGACCGGCTTCTGCCGGTGAGAAGTGCCCATCAAATCGGACCGCTCTGCCAGCGATCGCAGCGCTTCGGGCCGCACCTTCGAGGGGCCACAGCCGAAGCGGCCGTCGGCGGGCTTTAGGTCATCCGGGATCTGGGCGAGATTCGTCATCTCTGATGAGGATATTGATCCAGAGCAATCGACCACCCGGCGGGTGTCGACAGCGGTCTTTACGGAGTCCGGGGCCCCGGATAAAGTGAACCTGCTTCGTCCGTTCCACCTACCGAAGGAGAGTTTTGTACCCCGTAACTTACGAGGCGGACTATCAGCGTGAGCGCAATCGGCTCACGACATTCTTCCGGCTGATCGTCGCCATCCCCTGGCTGATCGTCGCCTACATCTACGTAATTGCCCAGTCCGTGGTCGTGCTGGTCGCCTGGTTCGCGATCCTGATCCTCGGGCGGTTCCCGGAGGGTATGTACAACTTCGTCGGTGGCGTGCTCCGGTTTTCCGAACGAGTGAACGGGTTCATGTACCTCCAGACCGATGCCTGGCCTCCCTTCGGGATCGGTGAAGATCCCAGCTACCCGGTCCGGGTGAATTTCCATCCGCCGGCTGCCCGACAGAGCCGTCTCAAGACCCTGTTCAGGATCATCCTCGCCATTCCGCTTCTGGTCCTGTCCTACGCGATGAGCTATGCCCTGCTGGCCGTTTCCGCCATTTCCTGGCTTACCATCGTGTTCCGTGGCTACCAGCCGGCCGCGATCCACAATGCGATCGCTTACCTGATGGGCTGGAACACCCGAGCCAGTGCCTACCTGTTCCTGATGCGTGACGAGTACCCGCCGGTCGGCGACGAGACCCCGGTGGAAATCGATCCGCCCGCGGAAGCTCTCACCGCCACCGAAGCAGCTCCCCTCGACCCGGCTCCCGCCCCGGCCGAAGGAGAAGGCCAGGCCCCACCCCCGGCCCAGTAGCCATCCCGACAAGTTCGAAAGAGGGCGGCCCTACAGCCGCCCTTTTTCATGCCCGGGCAGATCGATCACGCCGTGGGGCCTGGTTGCCCGAACCCCCGCGTAGACCCAATCGGGCGCCTCGGTGACGCAGCGGTGTTCCAGGAGAACACCACCGCGTCACCCGCAACCCCACGACCAACCGGCGACCATCCCCCGGGTCGCGGCCAGGCAGTCGATTACGCCCAGCCAGGGCCACTCGGTGACGCGCTTTGGTTCCAGGAGAACACCACCGCGTCACCGACTCACATCCAACCGGTCCACGAGAAAGGGCCGCCGCGCGGGGGGCCCTTGCCATTAAAGG
>JAEZIQ010000148.1 GCA_023436605.1 Actinomycetes bacterium
CATCGCACGCTTGCGCTGCTTGCGTTCGGTCCGGTCGAGGATCAGTACCCCGTCGAGGTGATCGATCTCGTGCTGGAGCACCCGGGCCTCGTGGCCGGATGCTTCGATCAGGACTTCGGCGCCGGTCCGGTCCTGCCCGCGAACCCGGGCGTAAAGGGGACGGTCGACTTCGACGATGACCCGGGGGATGCTGAGGCACCCTTCGGCCGCGACCTCGGTTTCGTCGGAAAGCCACTCGATCACCGGGTTGACAAGTTCCTGGGGTACGGCATCGGCGTTGGTCTGGAAGACCAGCAGGCGGCGCAGTTTTCCGACCTGTGTCGCGGCCAGCCCGACTCCAAGACCGTCCTTCATCAGTTCGAACATCCGCTCGATCTCGTCGGAGAGCGCCTGGTCGAATACGGTCACCTCGGAGGCCCGGCTCATCAGCACCGGATCACCGAACTGGACGATCTGGGCGAGCGCGGCTTCGCGACGCCTCAGGGTCTCTTCGTCGAAATGGCGGGCCGGCTCCTCGCCGCCCTCCGGCTCGACTTCGACCTCGTCGGCAGCCGCCGCGAGTGCCTCCTCGGCCCGCTCCATGCCCTCGGCATAGGCGGCCGCCTGGTCACTCAAAGTCGCTGTTTCATCCTCGGAAGACATCGCCTCCGAGTCTACGGACTCACCAACCGGAGTACATCTCGTCGAGACAGACCTTGTCGCCGTAGCGGTTCCTCGCCCACTTGCGGAAGGACTTCTCCATCGGTCCCTTCTCAAGTACGAGGCAATCGCGTTCCGGCGACGGATAGCTTCCGATCTGCCAGGGGTTCTTCCCCGGGGCCTTCAATTTTCCCTTCCTGATCTTTTCCCGGTCGCGGTTCACCTGGCGCTGAAAATCGAGCAGGGACTCAAAGGTGTAGGTGCGCCTTTTGATCACGTATTTGCCGCGATTCAGCGGAAAAAGGTCATCGAGCTTTTCCTGCCACCGGTCATGGCCCTTGGTGAAGGCGAAATAGAACGTGAAGGGACCCTTGGTTGCGATGGGCCGAACCCAGTAGCCCCCGTAAGTACCGCCCCAGAACTCCTGGGCATGCCGATCAGCCTTGCCTCCAGTCCTGACGTCGGCAGCGTCAAGTGGATCGCGCCCCTTCTTTTCGCTCGCAGCGAATGCCATGCCAGCTCCGAGCGCCAGAATCGCCATCGGCACTACTCCGAGGTACCGTCCGATCCGCATGATTCCCCTTCCCTAGGTGACTGGTCTACATGCAACCCACCGGAACCAGTCCGGTTTCGGTTCTCGTTACTGGGGGTCGACGTCGATTGCGAGGGTGATCTTCTGGAGGGAGCGGTCGGCGAGCATCGATTCGATGGTCGAGTGGACCGCTTCGATCGATTCGGCCCTCGTGGTTGACCTGACGAGGAGGCGACGGCGGTAGCGGTTCCTGGCCCTGAACATCGGGGCCGGTCCAAGCAGCTCCGCGCCGGCCGGCAGGGCCTGGTCGAGGCGGGCGGCGACCTCGTTGGCGGCCCGCTCGACATCCGGCTCACTTTCGGCCGCGAGCTGCACCCGGATCAGGTGGGAGAACGGCGGGTAACCGAGTTCCCGGCGTCGGTCCAGTTCCCCGGCCAGGAAGCCGGGTGAGTCGTGGGTGGCGGCGTGACTGATCGCCGGATTGCCCGGGGCCAGGGTCTGCACGATCACCCGGCCACCGGCCCGGCTGCGGCCGCTCCGGCCGGCCAGCTGGGTGACCAGCGAAAAGGTTCGCTCCTCGGCCCGGAAGTCGGGGAAGCGCAGGGTGGCGTCGGCGTCGAGAATGGCGGCGAGGGTCACTTCCGGGAAGTCGTGGCCCTTGGCGACCATCTGGGTACCGACCAGGATCGCGCTGTCCTCCTGGTCGAAGGCGGAAAGGATTCGGGCGTGGCCTCCCGGGCCGCCGCTGGTGTCGGCATCGAGCCGGAAGACCGGCATCGGGGCAAGCTGCTCGGCGAGCAGGCGCTCGATCCGCTGGGTTCCGGCGCCGGTCTGTGAAAGCGTGGTCCCACCGCAGTCGGTGCAGGCCCGCGGCAGTGGTTCCGCGTGATTGCAGTGATGGCAGATCAGCTGGTCCGACTCGCGGTGGATGATCAGCGAAACGTCACAGTTCGGACAGCCCCAGTGATGTCCGCAGGTCTGGCAGGTAAGCCAGGGAGCGAAGCCGCGGCGATTGATCATCACGATCGCCTTCTCTCCCTTCTCGCGGACTTCGGAAAGTGCCTCCCAGGTCCGGCGGTGAATCGGGCCCTGGCGAGGGTCGGCTTCCCGCATGTCGACCAGTTCGACCGGTGGCATGCCCTGTCCGTCGACCCGGGACGGCAGGTCGATCCGGTCCAGGCGCTCCCAGCTTTCCGGTCGCGGGGTCGCCGTGCCAAGTACCAGCAGCGATCCGGTCTCGAGCGCGCGGTGTCTGGCCACCTCGCGAGCGTCGTAGCGGGGATCGCCCTCCTGCTTGTAGGAGGAGTCGTGCTCCTCGTCGATCACGATCAGGCCGAGATCGGAAAGGGGCGCGAAGATGGCCGAACGGGGACCGACGCAGACGGTCGCGTCGCCGCTCTTCAGGCGCTGCCATTCGTCGAAGCGCTGACCCGCCGAGAGGGCCGAATGAAGAACAGCGACCCGGTCGCCGAGCCTTGCCTGAAATCGGCCGACCGCTTGCGGGGTCAGCCCGATCTCCGGGACCAGGACGATGGCGGTCCGGCCGCGGGCCAGGACTTCCTCGACCACGGCCAGGTACACCTCGGTCTTGCCGGAACCGGTCACCCCGGCCAGCAGAACGCCCTCCCCCGCTTTCGGGTCATCCAGCCTGGACACCAGGTCCCGTACGGCAGAACTCTGGTCCTCGGTCAAGTCCGGCGCGGTGCGCGCCGCCGAGCCCACAC
>JAEZIQ010000073.1 GCA_023436605.1 Actinomycetes bacterium
CGTCTATCTCAAGGACATGGAGACCGGGTCGGTCCAGTTGCTCAGCCGGGAGAACGGCCCGGCCGGCGCGCCGGCCCGGGACCGTTGCCGGGACGCGAGCATCAGTGCGAACGGCCGTTACGTGGCCTTCACCTGTGATGGCGCCCTGGATCCAGCCGATGACAACGATTTCTTCGATGTCTACCGCCGGGATCTGGAAACCGGCGAGCTGCTGTTGATCAGTCGCAACCCTCAGACCGGAGCACCGGGTAACGACGATTCATCGTCGCCAAGCGTCGCGGAGAACGGGTCGGTGGCCTTCGCCTCCCGCGCGACCAATCTCGTTGCCGGCCTGACCATGAGCCGACGACAGGTCTTTCTCCGCTTGCCGGTCGGGGAGAACCTCCTGATCAGCAAAAACCAGGTCAACGGCAATCCGGGCAACGCCTCCAGCCAGGATCCTTCCATCTCGGCGCTCGGCAACAGGGTCGCCTTCGAAAGCACTGCCAGCAACCTGGTTGTCGGTGACACCAATGGCGTCGATGACATCTTCGTGAGCGATTTCGGGACCGGGGAGACATTCCTGGTCAGCCGGGCCGACGGGAACGGTCCGGTCGGTACCCAGCCCTCGCGGTCACCGGTGATCAGCGGCAACGGCACGGTCGTCGCTTTCGCATCGGAGTCACGTTTCGATCCCGCAACGGATCCCGACGACGATTCCGACGTCTATGTCCGGTCGTTGACCAGCGGCTCGACCAGCCTGGTCAGCGTCCTGGCCAACGGCGAAACCGGCAACCGCCGCGCCTTCAGCCCTTCGATCAGTCGAGGTGGTGCACATGTTGCATTCCTCTCGGACTCCGACAACCTTCATCCCGATGACCGAGGGCCCGCAGTGGATGCCTTCGTCAAGGACCTCGACGCCAACAGTCTCGGGCTGGTCAGCCGCCTCGACGGGACCGGCACGATTTCATTTGACAGCGAGACGACCAGCGTCGCGGTCGATGCCACCGGCAAGAACTTCGCGATGGCCGTGCGCGACGACCATCAGATCTTCGACGGTCCGTTCGAAGGTCCGACGGTGCTGCACCGGAGTGAAGCGGTCACGCCCAATCGCACGAGGGTAGCCGCCCGGCCGCCCGGGACCGATCCCTTCGTGAACCGGGGTGGATACGTCCGCGGAGGAATGCTGAGCGGCGATGGCAGACAGGTTGTTTTCGACACGAACGCGCCCGAGTTCGGAGGGACTTTCCGCCGGACTGTGGTCGTCATGCGAGATACGGAAACCGGTTCCTTTCGGGTGGTCAGTGCCCTCCCTGATGGTGAGCCACTGCCGGGCATCAGCACCATGCCCGCGATCAGTGGTGACGGTCGGGTTGTCGCGTTCGTGAACCTCCCCCCGGAAACTCCCGCCAACCCGACGCCGGTCGCGAGGGTCGTGGTCAATAACGTCACCACAGGGAAGGTTCATGTGGTCACCCGGTCGACCGCCGGCGAACCAGCCAACGGCAGCTCGCTCCAGCCGATGCTCGATCAGGACGGATCACGGGTGGCCTTCCTCACGGAGGCAACCAACCTGGACCCGGCCGATCCCGCTCCCGATTACGACGCATACGTCCACGACATACCGCAGGGAACCACCACCCTGGCCAGCCGGGCGGACGGCCCGAGCGGGGTGGCGGCCGATGACTTCGTCCTGGATCTACAGATCAGCGCTGACGGATCGAAGGTCGCATTCTCGACGACGTCACCGAATCTGGATCCCGCGGATACGGACACATCGTCAGATGTCTTTATCCGCGATCTCGACCAGCAGACGACTCGCCTGGTCAGCACCGGAGGTGACGGCGGCGGGTTCATTTCAAACGTTTTCATGGGCGGCCTGTCCTCTGACGGAAGCAAGGCCTTGTTGGTCGGTGATCTCGACGGGCAGGGTTCGTTCGAGGCGGGAGTCAAGGACCTGGCCGACGGGAGTATCGAGTTCGCAAACCTGGTCGAGGACGGCCAGGGCGTTCCCGCCCCCCGGCCGGTCTTCACGGCCAAACTCTCGCGGGACGGGAAGGCGGTGGCTTTCACGACCGAAGAGGCCGACCCGCAGGTCTTTCTGCGGAGGCTCGATCGTGGACAGACCACGCTCGTAAGCCGGGCCGACGGAGTCGAGGGCGAACCGGCCGTATCACCGTCCGGCCTGGACCTCAGCACGAACGGCTCCTGCGTCAGTTTTCTCGCTTCGGGAATCGCCGGGGCCAGCGTCATCTACCCCCAGGTCTTCATGCGTTCTCTCGAACGGGACTGTGGGCGCAAAAACCCGGACGCAGCCGACACGACCGCTCCGGTGGTCTCACGGCTCCGGGCGAAGCCAAAGAGCTTTCGGGTCAGGGGCCGGGGCAGGAAGGGAACCCGGCTCTTCTTCCGGATCACCGAGGCCGCCCGGGTCACGGTCAGGGTGGGAAGGGTGGTGCCGGGCCGGAGAACCGCGCGAGGATGCGTGGTCGCCACCGGAAAGGTCCCGAAGAAGCGTCGCTGCAAAGCGATTCGACCCGTACTCAAGCTGGCCCGGAACGTGTCCGCAGGACCGGTCCGGCTGCGAATTCCCGCGAAGCGCTTTCCCCGCCGTACGCGATCGGGCCGCCACCGGATCAACGTCCTGGCGGCCGACCGGGCGGGCAACCGGTCGAAGCCGGTCTCGATCCGGGTCAGGGTCAGGCGCGGGGCGAGTTGACCCGCGGCGGGAGTACGCTCCCGCCCGGATGGCCAAGAAGCCGAAGAAAGCGGGCCGCGTCAGCGCTGGATTGATCCTCTACCGGCTGGGTCCGGCCGGCCTTGAAGTGCTGATCGCCCACATGGGTGGTCCGCTCTGGGCGAAGAAGGAACGGGGCTGGTCGATCCCCAAAGGCGAGATCGATCCGGGTGAGGAGCCGCTCGAGACCGCTCGCCGGGAGTTCGTCGAAGAGGTGGGGGTCGAGCCGCCGTCCGGTGCTCCGATTCATCTCGGCGAGATCACCCAGAAGTCGGGCAAGAAGGTGCTCGCCTGGGCGATCGAGGGTGACCTCGATCCGAACGACCAGGTCAGCGTCACCTGCGAGATCCAGTGGCCTCCCCGCTCCGGCCAGACGATCGAGATTCCCGAGGTCGACCGGGTCGAGTGGGTCTCCCCCGCGACCGCGAAGAACCTGGTCATCGAAGGCCAGATCCCCCTCTTCGAGCGTCTCGAGAAACTGGTCGGCTGAGCTGGTCCGTCCAGCACCGAAATCACGTTTCTTGTCCAAGTAACTCGACAAAGACGAGAATTTGGCTACTATCGACCGATGATTCCAAACATCGGTCCCATGGAAATAGCCATCGTCCTGATCATCGCGCTCGTCGTTTTCGGTCCCAAGAAGCTGCCCGGCCTGGGCCGATCGCTGGGTCAGGGAATTAACGAATTTCGCAGTGGATTGAGTGCCTCCGCGAATGAAGCCGAGGAAGAAACCGAACCGCCTGCGCCCGCTACGGCCCAGATCGAAAGCGGCGTCTCATCCTGAGCGACTTGCCATCCGACCACCGGGACTGCTAAGTTCGCTATCTTGATCAACTTACTCAACTAGTGAGGAACGGAAAAGTAGGAGATCGGCGTTGAGCCTTCACAAGATTTGTCATACATATGTTCAATTTGGGAGCGGGGGCAGCGATGCTGTTCGCTGAGTTCCGGACTCCCGACGGATGGGGCATCCCGGGCATCCACGGCCCCTGGGCCGAAGATGAACTGGACGGCAACGTCCAGGGCGCGGTCTACCTGATCGAGAACGGCGGCGAAGCCCTGCTCTTCGATACCGGCAACCGCGTGCCCGGCACCGACATCAGCATGGGCCCGACCATCATCGAGAAGGTCGAAGCCGGTGACTCGGAAGTGAAGACGATCTTCATCTCCCACTTCCACTACGACCACACGGGTAACGCGAAGGAGCTCAAGGAACGGTGGGGAGCCGAAGTTCTGGCTCACCCGGTCGACCGGCCGATCATCGAAGACCCGCTGATCGTCACCCGGTCCGAAAACGTTGAGCGCTTCGGTCTGACTCCGGAGGAACTGCTGGCCGACTTCAACCTCGCCGAAGGCGAAAGTCTCGGCCTGAGTGATCCGGCGGTGATCGAGAAGTACTGGAACTTCCCAGTCGAGGTCGATCGCGAAGTCGACCAGGGGGATCGCATCAAGGTCGGTGAGCTTGACCTCGAGGTCATCCACCTCCCCGGACACAGCCCCGGCCAGATCGGGATCTTCAACGAAGAGACCCGCAGCCTCTACTGCGCCGACATCTGCCACTTCCCGAGCCCACTGGTTCCCTACCCGATCGGCAACGCCCAGGACCACATCGACACGATCGAAAAGTGCAAGGCGCTGAAGCCCCACTACCTGTGGGAGGGGCACTACCTGAGCGTCTACGACCCGCCGGCCGTTCAGCGCCGACTCGACCACCTGCTGAGGGCGACCCTCGACACCGCCGACCGGATCAAGCTGCTGCTCGAGCGTGCTCCGGAACCCCAGACCATCCTCGAACTAATGCCCGAGGTGTTCCCGATCAAGCTCGAACTCAACTACCCCGTCTCGAGCGGCAAAGGCCAGCGATGGGCCTACGCCGAGGCAACGATCCAGTGCCACCTCAGGCGCCTGGTCGAACTCGGTGAAGCCGAGCGTCTGACCGACGGCGGCGTGACCAGATTCGCAGCAGCGTAAGAACACGAAAGACCAGGAGAAAGAACCCAATGACCGACCCAAGAAAAGTATTTCCCGATTTCAGCGACAAGCGCAACATCGATCGGGTGATGGAAGAAGCGGACACTCACGGCGTCACCCGCCGGCAGGTCCTCAAGCTGGCCAGCGCGGCCTCTCTCACCGTGGCGGCTGGCGGCATCCTCGCGGCCTGCGGCGGCGGCAGCAACGGCAACTCGAGCTCGTCCGCGGCACCCTCGGGCGGCAGCACGGTGATCGCCGACAACAGCGGCAAACTCGCCTTCCTGATCATGACCAACCAGCTTGAGTACGACGTGATCATGGACCAGGCCTCCAACCAGGTCGCCAAGGACTTCGGATTCACCTACACCGGCCTGAACGGAGAACTCGACGCCCAGCTCCAGCTCCAGCAGTTCAACCAGGTTGCGGCCGATGGCACCAAGGCGGTCATGCTGCACTCGCCGGACGGCTCGAACGTCCGTCAGATCGCCGAGACCTCGAACCAGAAGCAGATCTACATGGCGAACGTGTGGGGAACCCTGCCCTGGTACACGCCGTTCGACGCTGGCGACTACTGGACCCTCTACGGTCAGCCCGACGAGTTCCTCGTCCAGGGTGAAGCCACCCGCGTCCTGGCCGAAGCCCTCGGGGGCGAAGGTGAGATCGTCCGGGTCACCGGCGTTCAGGGCAACACCGCCGACATCATCCGTTCGGCCGGCGCCAATGCGGTCCTCGAGGAGTACCCGGGCATCCAGCTGGTCGGCGAGCTGCCGGGCAAGTGGAACGCGGAGGACTCCCAGAAGGCGATGGAGACCCTGCTCTCGAAGTACCCCGACGCGAAGGGCGTGATCGCCCAGAACGACGACGAGGCGACCGGCGTCATCGCCGCGATCAAGGCGGCCGGCAAGGTCCCGGGCAAGGACATCCTGGTAACCGGCGCCGACGGCACCGACCTCGCCGCCCAGCGGATCAAGAGCGGTGAACAGCTGGTCACCACCGCCAACGTTCCCGCCTACGGTGGCTACTTCCTGGTCTCCCGGCTCTACGACGTCCAGAACGGCTGGAAGCCCCGTGCCGGCGAGCGGATGATGCAGTGGAAGTCGGTCATCCTGACCAAGGACAACATCGACCCGTACCTCGCCCGCTATGTCGATTCCGACGAAGCGCCGTTCAACGCCAAGCTCCTCTCGCACGTCGAGTCCCCGGACAACTGGGACATGCAGGTCGACATGTACCCGATGGACCTGGACATCCTCTGGACCGACATCCCGAAGCCGGCCGGATACAAGCTGCCGGCGGAGTACGTCAAGGCCAAGGAGTCGGGCGAGCTCGAAGCGGTGACGAAGGAATACAAGGAGCACTACAAGGCCGACATCCTCGGTCCGGTGCCCAGTTGAGCCTTCCGGAATCCGGAATACAGCTCCGCGTAGCGGGGCTCTCGAAGTCGTACCCCGGGGTCAGGGCTGTCGATGACCTGACCCTGGCGGTCGGCCGGGGTGAGATCCTCGGTCTCGTCGGTGAAAACGGTGCCGGAAAGAGCACCCTGCTCAACATCCTCTCGGGTGTTGAGCAGCCCGACGGGGGTCGGATCGAGGTCGAGGGCCGGGAGATCCGTCCCCGCGATTACAAGGCGTCGAACGACGCCGGGATCTTCCGTGTATTCCAGGAGGACGCGACGATCCCAGGACTCAAGGTCTACGAGTCGCTGTTCCTCTCCCACGAGGCCAGGTTCGGCGGGCGGCTGCCGGTGCTCCGGCGGGGCGAGCTGATCCGCAGGTCAAAGACCGTGGTCGAGGACTTCGGCCTCGAACTCGATGTCAGGCGACCGATCGGCGAACTCGAGATCGGCGTGCGGCAGTCGCTCGAGATCGTGCGCGCCGTCGCGCTCTCCGAACTGCTGCAAGCCGAGCATCCGGTGCTGCTGCTCGACGAGCCCACGACCGCACTCGACAGCGTCCAGGACGAACGGTTCCTCAACCTGATCGCCAGTCTGCGCGGGCGGGCCACGGTGATCTTCGTCTCGCACCGCCTGCAGGAAGTGTTGGGCGCATGCGATCGCATCTGCGTGCTCAAGGACGGCGCGCTGGTCGCCGACCACCCGGCGGCGGAACTGGACGAAGCCAGACTCCACGAACTCATGGTCGGCCGCGAGCGCGCCGACAACTATTACCGCGAGGATGCCCAGACGGGAGGCGACCAGACTGCGCCGCCCGTCCTCAAGGCCGAGGGACTGTCGGTCGCCGGAGAACTCGCCCCGACCGACCTCGAAGTCCAACCCGGCGAAGTCCTGGGAATCGGTGGCCTCCAGGGATCGGGCCGTTCCCTGCTCGGGCAGGCTCTGGCCGGACTGGTCCCGGTCGACTCCGGAACAGTTTCGATCGATGGTTCAACCCCGGTGACCCCGAGGTTCCGGGACCTGATCGACCGCGGTCTCGCCTGGGTGCCCGGCGACCGTCAGAACGACGGCATGATCGCCGACGCCACGGTCCTCTCCAACTTCCAGCTCGCTTCCCTCCACGACCGCTTCGCGCCAATGGGGATCTGGAAGCGGAAGGCGGTGAAGACGGCAGCCGATGAGTGGATCGAGAAACTTGACATTCGCCCGCCCCGCCGGGACTCGCGGGCCGGCGCCCTCAGCGGCGGCAACCAGCAGAAGGTGGTGCTGGCCAAGTGGCTTTGCCGGAACCCGAGGGCGGTGATCCTCGAGAACCCGACCCAGGGTGTTGACACCGGGGCCCGGGAATCAATTTATGAAGTGATCCGGGGACTGACCTCGGAAGGGGTCGGGGTGGTCCTGATCACCGATGACCTGACCGAACTGATTGGCCTGTCCGACCGCATCGCGGTCATGGTGGCGGGCCGTCTCACCGCGTCCTTTGCGGCGCCGGCGGAGAGCAAGCCTGACGAGAAGGAGGTAGTTGCGTTGATGTCTTCGAACCAGGTGGAGGTACTCTCGTGAGCGAGGTGGCCGCCGGGCCCTCCGGCCGCGAAAAGACGGCGACCCGCTCGCTCCCGAGCCGGGGGTCGCTCCTCAACACCGCCCTGCCGATCGGTGCCCTGATCGCGATGATCGTGTACTTCGCGATCCGCAGCGAATCCTTCCTCACCGTCGACAACCTGACCGTGATGACCGGTCAGGCGGGTCCGCTCCTGCTGGCCGCGCTCGGGGCCACCCTGGTTGTGGTGATGGGCAGCATCGACCTCTCGGTCGGTTCGATGGCGATGGTCTGCGGCTCGATCTGCGCCTGGATCCTGGCCGAGACTTCACTCGGACTGTGGGGCATCCCGATCGGCATGGTGGCCGGGCTCGTCTTCGGCGCCCTGAACGGCATCGTCTATGCGTACGGCCGGGTGCCGTCCTTCATCACGACCCTCGGTTCACTTTCGATTCTGGCCGGGATCGGATTGCTGATCATCGATGGCAGTCCTCTGCCTTTCTTCAACCAGCAGTTCTCGGAGATCGCGGTCGGCCAGATCATTCCCAACATCCAGAACGCCGGACTCTGGGCCCTCCTGGCCTGGGTGGTCTTCGTATTCGTCGCCTTCCGGACCCGATTCGGGCTCTACGTCTACGCGATCGGCGGCGACGAAAGGGTTGCCCGGTTCTCCGGGATCCAGATCAACCGCTACAAGGTGATCGCCTTCGCTCTGGCCGGTTTGACCGCCGGCATGGCCGGTGTCCTCAGCGTCGGCCAGCTCGGCTCCGGTGGCCCGACCCTCGGTTCGAGCCTGCTGCTCGATTCACTGGCCGCGATCGTGGTTGGTGGAACCGCCCTCTCGGGCGGCGCCGGTGGCGTGCACCGAACCCTGCTCGGGGTACTGATCATCACCATCCTGGCCAACGGGCTCAATCAAATCGGGGTGGACCAGTTCACCCAGGAAATCATCAAGGGCGCGGTAATCATCGTCGCCGTCGTGATCACGATGGCCTCCCGCCGCAGCCTGATCATCAAGTGAGGTACTGACCGAAATGGAAATCATCAAATCAGCGGAGCCTCACGGCGACCGCGCCAATGACGAGGTGCGCTCGACTGTGGCCACGATGCTGGCCGAGATCGAGGCGGGCGGCTACGGCAAGGTCAGGGAGTACTCCGAGAAGCTCGATTCCTGGACCCCGGAGAGCTTCATCGTCTCCCCGGATGAACTGGACGGTCTGGCGTCAGAAGTCCCCGACTCGCTCAAACACCATGTCAATGCTGCCCACCGGCGGATCGAGGCTTTCGCCCGGGCCCAGCGGGAAACTCTCACCGACCTCTCGGTCGAGATTGAACCGGGGGTCGAACTGGGCCATCGCCTGGTCCCGGTCGAATCGGTCGGGGTCTACGTTCCCGGCGGCCGCTACCAGCTGATCTCCTCGGCGATGATGGGTGTCGTGCCGGCCCGGGTCGCGGGCGTCGACCGGATCATCCTCAGCACCCCGGTCGGGCCGGAGGGGACGATCAATCCGGTCACCGCCTACGCAGCCCGCCTGGCCGGTGCCGATACTGTCCTCGCCCTCGGCGGCGTTCAGGCGATGGCCGCCCTGGCCTTCGGTCTGATCGAGGATCTCGATCCGGTGTCGATGGTCGTCGGGGCGGGCAATGCGTATGTCGCCGAGGCCAAGCGTCAGCTGTTCGGGATCGTCGGGATCGACCTCCTGGCCGGACCGACCGAGATCCTCGTTATCGCCGACGACACTGCCCGCCCGTCACTGGTTGCGGCTGATCTCCTCAGTCAGGCCGAACACGGTCCCACTTCTCCGGCTCACCTCGTGACGACTTCAAAGCCTCTGGCCGAGGCCGTGCTGGCAGAGGTCGAGGTCCAGCTCCAGTCCTGGCCGACCCGGGAAGTCGCCGGGCCTGCCTGGGAACGCTTTGGTTCGATCGTCGTCGCTGACGATGACGAAGAGGCCGCCGCGATCTCCGATGATTTCGCGCCGGAACATCTTGAGATCCACGTCGGCAACCCGGACTGGTTCCACGACCGGCTGCGCAACTACGGCTCTCTGTTCATCGGTGAGGAATCGACGGTCACGTTCGGGGACAAGGCGTCGGGACCGAACCACACGCTTCCGACCCAGGGTTCGGCCCGTTACACAGGTGGTCTCTGGGTGGGTAGTTTCCTTAAGACCTTGACTTACGAGAAGCTCACCGAAGAGGGATCGAAGCCGATCGCCGCAGCTTCACAGGCAATCGCCGCCGCCGAGGGACTGGCCGGTCACGCGATTGCCGCCGGTGCCCGGCTCGACCTCGATCAGTTCAGCGTGCTCGCCGCACCGGGATCCTCAGTTGAGTGATCCGGGCTCATTCGTGGCCCTGCCACGGGTGAAGATGCCCGCCGCGAAGCTTCGCTCCGACACGGTGGCCGAGCACATCAAGGAGATGATCCTCGCCGGGGACCTGAAGCCGGGCGACCGGCTGCCTCCGGAAATGAGCCTCTGCGAGCACTTTGGCGTCTCCCGCATCACGATCCGCGAGGCCACCCAGTCGCTGAAGGGACTGGGGCTGCTCGAGGCCACCCCTGGCCGCGGGACCTTCGTCAGCGAACGCGACCCTCGGGCCGTGATGCGGGACATCGCCCGCTTTTCCTTTGACAGCGCCAGTCAGATCGCCGACGTCTACGAGGTCCGGTCCGTGCTCGAGTGCCGGGCCGCCGCCCAGGCCGCCGAGCGGGGTTCGGTCGACGACCGGATGGCGTTGGAGGAGTTCACCGAGAAGTGGCTTGAGGCGGCCAAAGACGACCGCAAACACCGGATCGAGACGTTCCGCTCCCGTGACCGGGAGTTCCATCTCCGGGTCGCGAAGCTGAGCGGAAACGTGCTGCTCGAGGAGCTTGAGGAACGTCTCGTCCACGTGCTCGAAGTGATGCGCCAGCGCTCGCTTTCACTCGAAGGTCGCGCCCTGCTCTCCTGGCAGGAACACGCCCGGGTCGCCGGCGCGATCGCCGCTGGCGACGGCGAAGCCGCCTCCGAGGCGATGCGGGCTCACATCGAGTCCGTCGCCACCTCGATCATCCGCGCCGACTACGGCGAAGCCGCCTCTTCCGAACTCAGGAAGTAAACGCCAGCGCCAGCAGGTCGGCCAAGGGACCCGAGTTCTCTTCCAGGCTCGGTGGCGTTTGGCCCACGGTCGGCCGGGTAAAGCTGGAGGCGCTGGCCGAGGCCCCTTCCTCGGGCCCGAAGAAGAGCACGAAAAGCGAGTAGGCGACTACGCGCTGGTATCTGTGGAGCGCCTTGGCGGCTGGCTCGCCGACCTTCTCGTTCTCGAGTGTGACGGCGCGGAAATTCCGGCCCCCGATGCAGCGCAGGGAAACGAGCTCAAGCGTTGACAGTGACACTGCCGCGGACTGCGGGGACACCGTTTCCACCTGCTTGAGGAAAAGTTCCAGGCCGAGCACGAACGAGCTCACCTGCAGCATCGCGCGCTTCCGGGTGAGGCGCTTGAGCTTTCTCGCGGGGACTCCAGCTCGCCGCAACTGCCGGATCCGCGAGTTCAGTTTCCTGACTTTGCGATTCAGATTTCGTTCCCTCGCCTTGTAGCGCTGGTCGAGGCGTACGAGCCGGTCACCGATAGGTGCGAAGAAACTCCGGGCGGCACTTGACGCGTCAAGGCACTGCTGGCTGAAGGGGTCGGGCTTCAGCCAATCATTGAGAGGCTTCGGATCCGACACACAGCCGGCCTTGTAGAGGTTGCGGTTCATTCGCTTTCCTGCCCGCTCCTCCTTGGCCTTGGAATCGAAAAGTCCGCCAGACTCGAGGTACTTGTTGAATTCGGCGACCAGAACCTTCTGACACGTGGTGGTCGGCGGAATCTCGGCCGCCCTGGCCGGCCCCGCGAGGGCGAAGGTGGCGAACAACGCGACCAGCATCCCTGCGATCAGTCTTCCCATGCCGCGGAGTCTAGGTCTTGGTGAAGCTGGAAGGGAGCGGCCGGCTAGCGGCGCTTCGGCCGGACCAGGCGGATCGTGCTCTCACCCGACCCGCCTGAAGTATCGACTCCGACCATCGTCACCTTGACCCTGGCGGTCACCTTGCTGCCGCCCAGGGCGGCCTTCTTCATGGCCTTGACGCGTTTCAGCGGAACCCGGAAGGTGAGGTTCCCGCGCTGGTCCGCGATCAGGTTCCGGGGGCCGGTTCGGAGCTTGAAGGTCGCCGGTTCCCTGCGGAACCGGTTGCGGCTGATCTTGATTTCTGCGGTCGCCCTCACCCCGCAGGCGATCGAACACTTCGCGCCGACGGTGAGGCGCTGGCCCATGACCTGGCGGCGCGGGATGTACGAGTTGTAGGTCACGTCGACCGGCGGTTCTTCCGGGGGCCGGCAGGCCGTGTCCGGGTTCTCGCTGGCGGCGATCCGGTAGACGGTGCTGGTGAGCACGTAGGAGCAGCCGTTTGAGTCCTGACCGAAGGCGATCGGGTTGCCGAATGTGTTGAGACCGGTCTTCCTGAAGTCGCCACCGGGCGTGTCGAGGTCGATGCTGCGCAGTTCGCCGTGGCAGAGGTCGCCGTAGATGTAGCGGCCGACCAGATCGTCAAGGGCCGGGTCCTCGACCACGTGGCCGCCGATCACCGCGCAGCCGCCGCCAAACCCGTCCACCGAATTCTGGTGGTTGTAGGCGAAGACCGGCTCGGTGAAGTTCGGGTTGGCCGGAGAACAGAATCCCTCGCAGTTCGGCCAGCCCATGTTCCTGCCCTTGAGGTCACCGGCGTCAATCTCCTCCCAGGCACCGTTGCCGACGTCGCCGATCGTCAGGCGGCCGTCCGGGGCAAACGAGGCCCGGTAGGGGTTGCGCAGGCCGTAGGTCCAGATCTCCCCGCGCGCACCGCCAGTCGAGACGAAGGGGTTGTCGGGAGGGACCGTGTAGCCGGTGGCCGGCGGTTCGGCGGGGTCGATCCGCAGGATCTTCCCGAGCAGGTTGCCGAGGTTCTGGGCGTTGGCCCCGTTCCCGTTGTCGCCGATCGAGATGTACAGGTGACCGTCCGGGCCGAAGGCCATCCAGCCGCCGTTGTGATTACCGGCCGAGTGACGGACCCGCAGGACCAGCCGGGCCGACGACGCGTCGGCCTGATTGGGGTCGTCGGCCGAGGCCCGGTACTGCACGATGCGGACATCACCCGCCTGTCCCTCCGGATCGAGGCCGTCGGGCCCGTTGGCGGTGTAGAAGAGATAGAAGATCCGGTTGCTCGCGAAGCCAGGGTCGAAGGCGATCGACATCAGCCCCCGTTCGCTCTCCAGCCCGACGTTGCTGACGGTCAGGAACGGGGTTGCCACTCCGGTTCCGTTCTCGACGATCCGCACATCGGCCGAGTTGTTCTCGCCCCGCTCGGCGACGAAGATCCGCGGATCATCCGGTGGTGAGGTCAGGAAGCTCGGGTCGGAGTTGAAATAGCCGTTCGGGACCAGCTGATTGAGGGTCGCTCCGAAAGCCGTCCCGGAAATCCCCAGCCAGCAAACCAGCGCCACCCCTGCTGCGGCGATCCACTTCATGGGATCAACTTACCCGCTCGAATGTCTCCTTAACAGCGCGTCGACCGGACTCGAGGCCGGCCCGGACCACGTCCATGTTCGTCTCGAGCCGGGACGGCACCGGGGAGTCCGGGGCGGGCCGGATCTGCAGGATGCTCGGGGTCAGCCCGGCCTCGATCCCGTGGCGGGCGAGGAACTCTTCGTCGGCTCCCTCTCTCTGCCCCCGGGTCAGGTAGCCGTCCCGGACCGCCGGGCTGATCCGCCCGAGCATCCGGGTGGTGAGCCGTCCTCCCAGCCCCGACGGATCGGTCGCGACGTCACCTTCCTTGCGGGATCTCAGGACCAGCAGATGGGTCGCCCCGTCATCGATCGCCGCCTGGAACGGGATCGCCGCAGAGAGGCCAGCGTCGAGGTAACGCCGTCCGCCCATCTCCACCGGGGGTCCGCCGATCATCGGCAGGGTCGAGGTTGACCGCAGCGCCAGGATCAGTGATTCGCGATCGGTGATCTGGTCGTGGAGGTCGACCGCGAGGCCGGTCTCGATGTCGGTCGCGAGGGGGTGAAACTCGGTCTCGGCGTCGAGGGCCGCCTGGAAGAGTCCCGGCGAAATCCGTTCGTAATGCTGCTCGATCACCGTCTGCATGTCGACGATCGGTCGCGTCCCGAAGATCCTCCGTTTGTCCAGCACCACCTTGCTGAGTGCGGTGTCGGTCCAGGTCGGAACCCCATCCTCGGCCCGCCCGCTGAGCAGCCAAAGCCCGTTCAGGGCGCCAGCCGAAGATCCGTAAACCGCGTCGAAACGGTCCCGGAGACCGAGCTGGTGGAGCGCCAGTCCCATCCCGCCGGAGACCGCTCCGCGCATGCCACCCCCTTCGATCACCAGCGCAACCCTGTCTTCCGGCGCGGGTTCCCGGATTGCCCGCAGCACGGGATGCGTTTCAGTGGTGCCTGCCACAGGCGACTTTTACCGCATCCCCAACTAGGATGGGCTGAATTCGAGGGAGGGGCATTGATTCCACTTCAACTGCGAAAAGTCTTCGAAGAGTTCGCGGCCGGGCTGCTCGTCGCGGCTTTCTGCCTGCTGTCGCAGGCCGCTCCGGCTGCGGCCGATCTCGATGAAACGGCGAGATGGGGTGGGCCGCCCCTGCCGGTACCGGCGAACAACGAGGGCAAGTTCGGGATGATCGGGGACCTTGCGGTCGGCCCTGGGGGAAACGTCGGGGTCTACGACCCGGTCCTCGGCCGGGCGCAGCTCTTCAGTTCCGACGGTGACCTCATCATCGGGATCGACGGTCCGTCGCCCGCCAGCGGCGAAGACTCGGTGAGCCTCGATCTCGCAAGCGACGGCACGGTCGAGGTATTCGACCGGCAGGCCGCCATCCTTCATCGTTTCGAAAGCGATGGAGATTCGATCGGTCAGATCGATTTCCCGGGGATCGCGGGGCCGGTCAGGGACTTTTCGCTGGATCCATCCGGTGGGTATCTCGCTGCCTACGGCAACCAACTCCGGGTTTCCCGGTTCGATGTAGCCGGGAGCGAAGTCGCCGACTGGCCGACCGGCAGGCTTCTGACCGGAAGCTCGCCGGGTGGGGCCTTCCTCGAACTCAATGAGCACACGATCGACGACCAGGTCTTCGTGGCTTCGGGAAACCTCCTCGGCATGTTTTCCCGTGGGGGAGAGTCCTGGGCCAACTGGTCCCTGGCAACCGAAGAGTGTGGGCTCACCGGTCCTGGAATCATCGATTTGGCTCTCGACAGTGGAGGGAACATCTACCTGCTCGCCTCGGTCTCGCCGTCCGAGAACCGAACCACCCTCTTCAAGCTCGACGAAACCCTGAACGAGGTCTGGCGGGAAGCTGTCGACCCGAACTACACGAAGGTGGGGGTCGGTCCCGACGGTTCGATCTATCTGGCGGGCAGTGATCTGGTGATCGCCCGGTTCACGCGAACCGAACCGGCGGAGCCGATCGGCCGGTGGCAGTGCCAGAAGCCGCCGATCGAAACGAAGGAGTTCAAGCTGCTGGGTGTGAAGTACGGCCCGGCGCGCGCCTGGGCCAGGGTCCGGGTCGAGGCTCCGGAAGCCGGCACGATCACGGTCACCGGCCCGAAGATCATTCGCCGCGAGCGAACCGTTCAGGCGGGCATCCACGTCCTGACGGTCAAGGCCAGAAAGAAATTCACCCGACCGGCCCGACCCCGCCGTAAGCTGAGCCTCAAGGTCGAGGTCACCTTCAGCGGTCCGACCGTAACCGACTCGAAATCGACCCGCGTCAATCTCAAAGGCAAACTCCGCAAGGGACGGCGTCATGGATGAAGCTCAGGCGAAGGCGAGATGCGAAGAACTGGCCGCCACCAGTCCGGAACGGTCAACTCACAGCTGGGTCCCGAAGAAACAACCTGACGGCAGCTGGGCGGTCGTCAAGCTGGCCGTCCCGACACCACAACCCGTCAAGGAAGTCAAGACGGTCAGCACCGGAGATGAAGCGGGCCAGGAAGACCCCCGCAATCACATGGAGAAAAGCTTCCCGCCCTACGGAATCGGAATGTAGGGCAGCTTCGGCCGTTCGCTGGCTGCCGAACTGGCCGAGGCTCCTTCGTTGAGGGCCTTGCCGGCCCACGGTCGAAATGCCCAGTAGGTGAGCACCGCAAAGATGACTTTCTCGCGCTTTTCTATCACCTGCCGTACTGGCCCCTCACCGTCCGAAAAAAGCAGGTCGTCCAGGGGCACGCAACGGAGCGAGGAGAGTTCGAGAAGGGTCAGATATGTGTCCCAAAAGGCTGACTTCATAACGGGGTCGACCATTTTGAGGAAGCGCTTGATGGTGCGCGATTTCTGGGCTCGCACGGCGTCGCGACGGGCGATGGCCGCGGAGATTCTTCTGGGCGAAGCACCCGTTTCGCGAAGTTGCCGGATCAGCCGGTTGAGCTTCTTCGCTCGCTTCCGGATAGGGGTGATCGCCTTGCGCCAGGGCTTGTCGTACTTCCGGATTTCGACCCCTGTTCGGGCCCAGTAATTGTCGGCAGCCACCGCGGCCACCTCGCACGCTTCCGAGAACGGCTCCAGTTCGACCTTCTTCAGGAGCGGCGCGGCATCGGAGATGCAACCCGCTTCGACCAGGTCAAGGACGATCTCGCGCTCCGCCTTCTTTGAGGCAGCCTTGCTGGCGTTCTTCGGCAGACTCGAATACTTCTTGAGCAGCTTCTTGGTCGTCTTGACGCATTCCGCGGTGGGCGGAATCTCGGCCGCCCCCGCGGACGGAACGAGGGTCAGCGCAGCCACCAGTGTCACAAGCATCCCTGCCAGTAGTTTCCCCATGCCGGGGAGTATCGCATGGCCAAGGGTCTAGGATTCCCTCAAACCGGAGGAGGGGAAAGTCTTGAATGAAGTCAAGAGGTTCGTTGCAGGGGTGCTTGCGGTCGCGGGATTGGCCGCTCTGGTTCTGGTCTCAGCGAACGTTTCAGGGTCGGCCAGCGCATTGACTCCGGAGCCGTCCCCGGCCCGCATCGTCTTCAGTTTCGGCGATCGCGTGGTTCAGATCGGGGCCGACGGCGAGGATCGCCGGTTCCTGACGAGGACCGGACCGTTCTCCAACGGTGACCGGCAGGGACGAACGGGTGATGCGAATCCCCAGATCTCGCCGGACGGTTCCCACCTTCTTCTGACCAGGTTCACCCCGGCCAGGTATTACGGAGTCCGGCGAAGCATCGTCGTGGCTGACGCCGACGGCACCGGGGCGAAGGCGATCCTGAAGGGGAACCGCAAGGTCTCGTTCAGCTCACCGGCCTGGATGCCGGGCAGCTCGTCGGTCGCCGTGGCGAAAAGTGTCGACCGGCGCCGCAGCACCCTCCGCTCGGTCGTGATCGCCAGCCTTGACGGGAAGTCGGTGAAGACGGTCTTCAGGCTGCCGCCCCATCGCAGAGGTGGGATGCGGCAGGACATGGCCAGCTACCGCGAACCGATCGACATCGGGGTTTCACCCGACGGCAGGAAACTGCTCGTTACGGTCAGCAACGGATACGAGTACGACCGGAAGTGGCTGGTGCTGGTCAATCGCGAGACCGGCAAGAACCGGGTGGTCGGCCGGAACACGAGGTTCGGCACCTTCTCGCCAGACGGAACGAAGTTCGCGTACATCTCTTCGGCCGGCAACCGGGGCGAAACATGCACGGAAACCGACGAGGAGAGTTGCGTGATCCAGGGCGACCTCTACGTCCAGAACGTCGATGGCAGCGGG
>JAEZIQ010000084.1 GCA_023436605.1 Actinomycetes bacterium
AGGGGAGGCTGGCCGACGGGATCGGGCCGATCACGCTCGGCTGCTTGGCCTCGATTCCGGAGATCACCTTGGCAACGGCGGGTCGGGTTCGGCGGTCCTCGTCGAAGACCTGGGCAGGGGTGGCCTCGCCTTCCGGGGTGACCATCGCCAGACGGTTGAACTTGTTGTCGTAGATCGCGCAGGGCTTGGCGGTCAGGCTGGAAACGGTCGAGGCGATCTCGCCCATGCCGGCACCGTCGAGCACCAGGTTGGTCAGGCGGTCTTCAATCGCGGAGCTCTTCCGGAGCAGTTTGTTCTGCCGGGCCACCGTCTTGAAACTCGAAGCTAGGTGGGCGGTCCGCTGGCTCTGGCTGACCGCGATCGCCGCCAGGTTGGCGAAAGTGAAGGCCATCTCCTGCTCGGACTCCGTGTACTCGTGCGGCTCGTCGGCGTTGTCCAGGAACAGCAGGCCGATCACGTCGTGGTTGTGGACCATCGGCACGCCGAGCATCGACTCGACATCCCACTCCCGCATGGTCGATCGGACCGGGCGGGGGTCGGACTTCGCGTTGCGGATCAGCACCGGCTCCTTGCGGGCCAGGATCTCGCGCGTGAAACCGTCCGACTCGACGCCGGCGGTGAGCCGCTTGATCGCCGCATCCACCTTGCGCCCCGTCTCGGCGACCTGGCCGTGAAACAGCTCGGTCTTCGGGTCCTTCAGGTAGACCGAGCAGCGACGGATCGAAAGCAGCGAGCAGATCTTCGCTGCGATCAGGTGAAGCAGGTCGTCGGGGTCGGTTTCGTCGCTGATCGCTCCGGCCACCTGCCGGAACGCCTCAAGTACTTCGCGGTAATCATTCGCTCCGTCGGTACCGCCGTTCAAAACGGCCGACCCCTTGACGGGTTCAGCCTCGAGCAAATTGGTCATGCGTTCAGTTACCTCTCTCCAAGCCCCGGCACCACACCGGGAACACGAGAAAGGTTAGTCGTTACCGACAAACACCCCGTACACAGAAGGGGTCGTTTTGTAGGTTCCTACAACCGCATCAGCGGTAGCGGAAATCCGCCCCCCGCTTTTCCTTGAAGGCGGCCACCGCCTCGACCATGTCTGCGGTCCTCGTGGCGATCACCTGGGTCCGGTTCTCCATCTCCACCGCGGCTTCGATCGACGGCGCGTCGACCGACATCGCGAGCACCTCCTTGGTCATCCGGACCCCGAAGGGGGAGTTGCGGGTGATGTCCCGGCCCAGCTCCAGGGCCGCCTCGACCACGTCGCCTTCGACGACCCGGCTGACCAGTCCGATGCGGGAGGCCCACTCGGCGTCGACCAGGTTGCCGGTCAGCATGATCTCCGAGGCGGCGCCGTGGCCGACGATGCGCGGCAGCATGTAGGAGACGCCGACGTCACAGGCCGAGATGCCGATCCGAACGAAGGCGGCGCTGAACTTTGCCTCCGGACCGCAGACCCGGACGTCGGCGGCCAGCGCCAGAGCGAAGCCGGCCCCGGTGGCGGGTCCGTTGACCGCGGCGATCACCGGGATCGGCAGCTTGCGCAGCTTGATCGCGAGATTCGCGACGAGCTCCTGCCGTTCGAGCACGGTAAGGATGCTGTCGTCGCCACCAAGCGGGTCCCCGCGCATGATGTCGAGACCGCTGCAGAAGCCGCGGCCGGCTCCCGTGACGACCAACAGCCTGATCGACTGGTCGGCACGGATCTCGTCGAGTCGGGCGTGCAGCGCCTCCATCAACTCCCATGTCAGGGCGTTGAGACGTTCCGGCCTATTGAGGGTGAGGATCGCCACCTCACCCCGGAGCTCGACGCTGTACTGGTCCTGGACCGACTCGGATTCGCTCATGGCCCGACCATAGAGGCCCCCCGGGAATCGCTCGGCCGATGATCCAACGGGCCTTGTGGGGTTCACCATGAACCGCGACCCCGACTCTTGGAAGCCGGCTCCAGGATGCGCGAGGGTGGAAGGCATGAGTGAAACGATCAGCAACGTCGCCGTAGTCGGCGGCGGATTCATGGGCTCGGGCATCGCCGAGTCGACAGCCACGGCAGGGCTGCCTGTGACGATCTACGAAGCGGACCCGGAACGCCGGCCGGGTGTGACCGACCGGATCGGCAAGTCGCTGGCCCGCGCGGTCAAGGGCGGCAAGATGGACCAGTCGGCCCTCGACGAGTCCCTCGCCCGGATCACGATCGCCGATGATCTCGCCGAGATCAAGGATGCGGACCTGGTCATCGAAGTGGTCCCCGAGGACCTGGATCTGAAGCTGAAGGTGATGGGCCAGATCGAGAAGATCGTCCCCGAGTCGACGATCATTGCCTCGAACACTTCGTCGATCCCGATCGCCGAGCTGGCCGGCTCACTCGACCACCCGGAGCGGGTCTGTGGCCTTCACTTCTTCGCGCCGGTGCCGGTGATGAAGCTGGTCGAGGTCGTCGTGGCGCTCGATTCCTCCGAGGACACGATCACCCGCGCCCGGGAGTTTTCCGAGCGGATCGGCAAACGGCCGATCGAGACCAAGGACCGTTCCGGTTTCGTGGTCAACATGCTGCTGGTGCCGTACCTGATGGCCGGGGTGCGGATGTACGAGGAGGAGTTCGCCACCCCGGAGGACATCGACGAGGGCATGCGACTCGGCTGCGGCCACCCGATGGGTCCGCTCGAGCTTTGCGACTTCATCGGACTCGACGTGCTCTACAACGTCTGCGATTCGCTCTACGAGGAGTTCAAGCGCGACGAGTACGCGCCGCCGCCGATCCTCAAGCGGATGGTCGCCTCGGGCCGCTTCGGCCGCAAGACCGGTCGCGGTTTCTACACCTACGAGAACGGAGCAAAGGCATGAAGGTTGAGGGCGCAGTCGCGCTGATCGGCGGCGGGGCTTCCGGTCTTGGCCGGGCCACGGCCGAGCTGCTTCGCGAGAACGGGGCGGAGGTTGTGATCCTCGATTTGCCGGCCGCCGAAGAGAAGGCCGGTGATTTCGCTTTCGCCGCGGCCGACGTGCGGGACCCGGACGAGGTCCGGGCCGCGGTCGAGCAGGCGACCTCGCTCGGCGAGCTCCGGATCGCGGTCAACTGTGCCGGGATCGGGGATCCGCAGCGGGTGGTCCGCAAGGGCGAGCCGCATGACCTCGACCGCTTCCGCCGGGTGGTCGACGTGAACCTGATCGGCACCTTCAACCTGATGCGCCTGACCGCCGCGGCGATGGTCGCAAACGAACCTCGGCCTGACGGCGGTCGCGGCGTGATCATCAACACCGCCTCGGTTGCCGCCTTCGACGGCCAGATCGGCCAGGCGTCTTACGCCGCCTCGAAGGGCGGCATCGTCGGATTGACCCTGCCGGCCGCCCGTGACCTGGCCGACAGCCGGATCCGGGTCGCGACGATCGCCCCGGGAATCTTTGACACACCGCTGCTCGGCGAACTGCCGGAGGAGGTGCGGGACTCGCTCGGCAAGATGGTGCCGCACCCGTCCCGGCTCGGCCGGCCGGAGGAGTTTGCGGCGATGGCGCTCTCGATCATCGAGAACGAGTACCTGAACGGCGAAGTGATCCGTCTCGACGGCGCGATTCGCATGGCTCCCCGCTGATCCCTGACTTTTCCCATACGCCCAAGATTGGAAAGGCATTTCTTGAGTACTGAAGCGACACCCAACGACACGGTCATCATCGAAGCGGTCCGCAGCCCGATCGGTCGTGGCCATCCCGAGAAGGGTGACTTCCGTGATGTCCATGCCTCGAAGCTGCTCGGCATCGCCTACGCCGAGGTGATCAACCGGGCCGGGATCGACGCGGCCGAGGTCGACGAAGTGATCGCCGGCTGCGTCCAGCAGTTCGGCGAGCAGATGCTGAACGTGGGGCGGACCGCCTGGCTGGCCGAGGGCCTGCCGATCGAGACCGCCGGCACCACGGTTGATTTCCAGTGCGGCTCCTCCCAGCAGGCGCTCAACATGGCTTCCGGCCTGGTCAGTTCCGGGGCCCGGGACCTGGTGATCGGGGCCGGCCTCGAACACATGGGCCACATCCCGATCAGCATCGGTCTCAAGTGGACCCCGGAGGTGGGCGAACCGTTCACCGAGGAGCTCTACGAGCGCTACCCGCTGGTCAACCAGGGCGTTGCCGCCGAGCGGGTCGCCGAGAAGTGGGAGCTCTCCCGCACGGATCTGGACGAGTGGGCGGTCCGCTCGCACGAGAACGCGGCCCGCGCCCAGGACGAGGGGCGGTTCGACCGCGAGATCGTCGCCATCCCCACCCCGCAGGGTGAGGTCACCAAGGATCAGGGCATCCGCCGCGGCACTACGGTGGAGACGCTGGCCGGCCTCCGGGCCGCCTTCGAAGAGGGCGGCAAGATCACCGCCGGCAACGCCTCCCAGATCTCCGACGGTTCCTCCGCCGTCCTGGTCGGCCGGGCCGCCGACGTCGCCGAGCGCGGTCTCAAGGCCCGGGCCCGGATCGTCGATCACGTGGTGATCGGGGTCGACCCGGTCCTGATGCTGACCGGCCCGATCGAGGCGACCCGCCTGATCCTCGAGCGCACCGGCATGACCCTCGACGACATCGACCTCTACGAAGTCAACGAAGCCTTCGCCCCGGTGGTCGCCGCCTGGGTCAAGGAGTTCGGCGCCGACCCGGACCGCACCAATGTCAACGGCGGCGCGATGGCCCTCGGGCACCCGCTCGGCTGCTCGGGCACCCGCCTGATCACCACCGTCCTCCACGAACTCGAACGCACCGACAAGGAGTACGGCCTGGTCACCATGTGCTGCGCCGGCGGCCTCGGCACCGCCACCCTGATCCAGCGGGTCTGAGCTCTCCGCGGGCCGCGCCGGGGCGGCCCCGACGGCGC
>JAEZIQ010000089.1 GCA_023436605.1 Actinomycetes bacterium
ATCTCGGACACCGGCTTGTGCTTCTTGATCTCGGCCGCCATCTGGGGCTGGGTGTAAGCCGGTTCATCGGTCTCGTTGTGGCCGAAGCGGCGATAGCCGATCACGTCGATCACGATGTCGCGCTTCCAGCGTTCGCGGTAGGCCATCGCCAGGCGCATCGCCTGCGAGCAGGCTTCGACGTCATCGGCGTTGACATGCAGGATCGGGACGTTGAAGCCCTTCGCCATGTCGGCCGCGTACGGGGTCGAGCGGCCGTCGGTCGGATCGGTGGTGAAACCGATCTGGTTGTTCTCGATGATGTGAATCGTGCCGCCGACCGAGTAGCCCTCGAGCGACTGGAGGTTGAAGGTCTCGGCAACCACTCCCTGTCCGGGGAAGGCCGCGTCGCCGTGGAGCACCACCGGAACTGCGCTGGAGGAGTCGAGGGTGAGGTTGCCGCCCTCGATGTTGCCCTGCGAGTACCGGGTTGCGCCGGCGACGACCGGGTCGACGAACTCGAGGTGGCTCGGGTTCGGGTAGAGGTGGACCTTGATGCTCGTGCCGTCGTGATGCTCGGCGATGCCCTCGTGGCCGTAGTGGTACTTGACGTCACCGGTGCCGCCATGGGGGATCGCGGCAACTGCCTTGACGTCCTCGATCCGCTTGCCACCTTCGAACTCGGCGAAGATCGCTTCGGCCGGACGCCGCACCGTGTGAGCGAGGACCGAGAGGCGACCGCGATGGGCCATGCCGAGCACGACTTCCCTGGCGCCGCCACGGGCGGCCAGGGTGGTCAGTTCGTCGAGCATGGTCACGATCGAATCGAGGCCCTCGATCGAGAACATCTTCTGGCCGAGGTAGGCCTTCTCGAGGAAGCGCTCGAATTCGAACACGTCGATCAACCGGTCGAGCAGGCGCTTCTGCTCATCCTTGTCGAGCGGCTTGCGGTGGGCACCGGTCTCGACCATCTCCCGCAGCCAGACCCGCTGGCTGTGGGAGGAGATGTGTTCGAACTGGTAGCCGATCGATCCGGTGTAGGCAGCCTTCATCCGGGGCAGCGCTTCGAGCAGCGTTTCGCCGGGAACTCCGATGCGCAGGATCGAGGCAGGCACCTGGGCCATCAACTCGGGTGTCAAGTGGACGGTCTCAGGGTCGAGTGCCGGGTCGCCCTTGGGCTCGGCCCCGAGCGGATCGAGATTCGCAGCCAGGTGACCGTGGGTGCGGTATGCCTTGAGCAGCGAGGTTGCCGCCTGAACCGCCTGCAGCAGTTCGTGCGAGGGAACTTCGGTGATCGCGCTGGGGGCCGGCGCGGCAGCGGCCGAGAGCGGCGGGGACTGCTTCGCCTTGGCCTGGGCAGCGGTGAGAACGGTTCGGTCAATGCCGAGGTCGTCGGCGACCGACTCGTAGAACTCGTCGTCTCCGGCCAGCAGGCCGTCGAGGGTCTTGAGGAAGTTGCCCGACTCGGCCCCCTGGATGATCCGGTGGTCGTAGGTCGAGGTCAGGGTCATCACCTTGGAGACGCCGAGCGCGTTGATCTTTTCCTGGTCGGCATGCGACCACTCCGGCGGGTAGGCGATCGAGCCGGCGGCGACGATCGTGCCCTGGCCCTTCATCAGGCGGGGGACCGATGCGACGGTGCCGATCCCGCCCGGGTTGGTCAGGGTGATGTTGGTGCCCGCGAAGTCGTCCGGGGTGAGCCGGTTTTCGCGGGTCTTGGTGATCAGGTCCTCGTAGTAGGCGTGGAAAGCGGGGAAGTCGAGCTGGTCGGCGCCCTTGATCGCCGGGACCATGAGGCTGCGCGAACCGTCCTTCTTTTCGACGTCGACCGCGATTCCGAGGTTGATCTGGCCGTCGTAGACGGAGAAGAGCTTGCCGTCACGGTCCTCGAAGTGGCGGGCCATGACCGGCCACTTGCGGGCGGCCTGGACGATCGCCCAGGCGACCAGGTGGGTGAAGGAAACCTTCATGCCGCGGTCGGCCAGGGCGCCGTTGAGGCCCTTGCGCTTGGCGTCGAGCGTGTCGACGGCAACGGTGCGGAAAGAGGTCGCGGTCGGGATCGAGCGGCTCTCGTCCATCGCTTTGGCCAGCATTCCGGCCGGTCCGCGAAGTGCCTTCTCCTCGCGGTCGACGGCGGCAGCGGCACCGTCGCCCGCAGCCAGCACGTCAGCCTTGGTCACCTTGCCGCCGGGACCGCTTCCGCTCAGCTGGTCGAGGGTGAGCCCCTTCGCGGCAGCGATCCGCTTGGCGATCGGGGTGGCCCGGCCGTCACCGACGTCGGCGGTCGCGGCCGAGGTTTCTCCGGAAGCGGCTGCGGCCGGGGCGGCGCCGTTGCCGCCGCTGGTTCCGGTCCCCGGGATCATCCGGCAGAGCGCGGCACCGATCGGGATCTCCTGGTCCGGCTCGACCAGCAGCTCGGTGATTTCACCGGCCGTCGGGGCCGGCACTTCGGCGTCGACCTTGTCGGTCGACACCTCGACCAGGGTCTGGCCTTCATCGACCTTGTCGCCGACCGCGACGTGCCACTCGAGCACGGTCCCTTCGGTCACCGACTCGCCCATCTCGGGCATGGTCACTTCGATCGGGTCGCCGGCCGGGGCAGAGGTCGCTTCGGTGCCGTCGGCCGGGGCGACATCGCCATTCGGGGTGCCGGTAGCGCGGGGAGTGGCGTCGTCACCGAGGTCTGCGTCGCCTTCACCGGCGGCCGCGGGTTCCGAGACACCGGGGCTACCTGCATCCGGGTCGATCACGGCCAGCACGGCGCCGACGGCGATCTCCTCGTCAACTTCTGCACGGAGCTCGGTCACCGTGCCGGTCACCGGCGCGGGCACTTCGGCGTCGACCTTGTCGGTCGAGACCTCTACGAGGGTTTCGCCCTCCTCGATGGTGTCGCCGACCGCGACGTGCCACTCGAGCACGGTCCCTTCGGTCACCGACTCGCCCATCTCGGGCATCGTCACTTCAACAGCGGTTGCTTCGGCCATGTGCTCCAAGTGTATGTATTCGGAGAATCCGCGTTCTGTCCATTTGGACAAGCTGGGTCAAGAACTACAAGCCGGTTTCGTCTCACTTCGTTTTGACGGTGGTTGTAGGGTCTCCGCTAGTCCGCTAATTGCGTCTATTGCTCGGAGGAGGAGCTGTGGATTACTTCATCACCGGAGGCACCGGTTTCATCGGCCGCTACCTGATTGAGAGGCTGTTGAAGCGGGAGGGCACGGTGCATGTTCTGGTGCGCGAAGGCTCTCGGGGCCGCTTCGAGGAGACACGGGCGGGATGGGGCGAAGACGGCGAGCGCGTGGTGCCGGTCATCGGCGACCTCAGCCAGCCCAATCTCGGGCTCGACGCCGAGAAGATCGCCGAGCTGAAGGGGACGATCGGCGCCTTTTACCACCTGGCGGCGATCTACGACATGGAAGCCGACGAGGAGACGATCCGGATCGGCAACATCGAGGGCACCATCAACGCCGTCGATCTGGCCAACGAGCTTGAGGTCGGCTGTTTCAACCACGTCAGTTCGATCGCCGCAGCCGGCCTGTTCAAGGGCACCTGGCGCGAAGACTTCTTTGACGAGGCCGAGAATCTCGACAAGCACGCCTACTTCCGGACCAAGCACGAGTCGGAGCGGATCGCCCGCGAGCGGACAACCGTGCCCTGGCGGGTCTACCGGCCGGGCATCGTGGTTG
This sequence comes from Actinomycetes bacterium, assembly GCA_023436605.1. Taxonomy (GTDB): domain Bacteria; phylum Actinomycetota; class Thermoleophilia; order Solirubrobacterales; family 70-9; genus 67-14. Next base: position 3,660 of record JAEZIQ010000089.1, read on the forward strand.
GGGATTCCGAGACCGGTCAGATGGACAAGATCGATGGCCCCTACTACTTCTTCAAGCTGATTCAGAAGCTGCGGGACGTGCTGCCGCCCTGGGCCCCGACCGTGGGCATCGAAGGCAAGCAGATCAACGTGGTGCCGGTCGATTTCGTCGCCGACGCAATCGACCACATCAGCCACCTGCCGGAAAAGGACGAGATGGTCTTCCACCTGACCGATCCGAACCCCCTGCGGGCCGGCCAGATCATCAACCTTTTCGCCCGGTCGGCTCACGCGCCCCAGATGTCGATGCGGCTCGACCCCCAGATGCTCGAGATCGTCCCGCCGGCCGTGCGTGGTGGCCTGATGATGCTGCCGCCGGTCAAGCGGATCACCGACTCGGTCCTCGATGACCTCGGCATCCCGCGCGAGGTCCTGGTCTACATCAACTACCCGACCAAGTTCGACTGCACCAACACCCTCGAAGCGCTCGAAGGCACCGACATTGCGGTGCCGCCCCTGGCCTCATACGCTGACAAGCTCTGGGACTACTGGGAGCGAAACCTCGATCCGGACCTGTTCAAGGACCGCTCGCTCGGGGGAGCGATCGGCGGCAAGATCGTGATGATCACCGGCGCTTCCTCGGGGATCGGTGAAGCGGCCGCGATCAAGGCGGCGGCGGCCGGAGCCAAGGTGCTGCTTGTTGCCCGTTCGCGCGACAAACTCGAGGAGATCCAGGCCTTGATCGCCGATGAGGGTGGTGAGGCCTTCATCCACACCGCTGACCTCTCGGATACCGACGACATCGAGCGGATGGCCGACGAGGTGCTGGCCGAGCACGGCCACGTCGACGTCCTGGTCAACAACGCCGGCCGTTCGATTCGCCGCTCGGTCGCGCTGTCCTACGACCGCTTCCATGATTACGAGCGGACCATGCAGCTCAACTACTTCGGGTCACTGAAGCTGATCCTGAAGCTGCTGCCGCGGATGCGCGAGCGGAAGTCGGGCCACATCATCAACGTCTCCTCGATCGGCGTCCAGACCAACGCGCCGCGTTTCTCGGCCTACGTCGCCTCGAAGGCGGCCCTTGACGCATTCAGCCGCTGCATCGGTTCCGAGATCATCGACGACAAGGTCCACATCACGACCATCCACATGCCGCTGGTGCGGACCGCGATGATCGCGCCGACCAAGATGTACGACGCCTTCCCGGCGATCAGCCCGGACGAGGCGGCGGAGATGATCACCGACGCGATGATCCGCAAGCCGAAGAAGGTCGCGACCAGGCTCGGCAACTTTGGCGAGCTGATGTACAGCCTCTCGCCCAAGGCCTCGGATGCGATCCTCAACACCGGCTACAAGCTCTTCCCCGATTCGAAGGCGGCCAAGGGCGAGAAGGACGGAACCGACAAGGCCCCTTCGACCGAGGCAGTCGCCTTCGCTCATCTGCTGCGCGGCGTCCACTGGTAGGCAGGTCGTACAACTGGTATAACCAGTTGACGTCGACGAGCTGAAAGGAAGTGCCGGGCATGGCAGGAGATCGCAGGCTGAAGCATTGGGGGTGGGGCTACGAAGACCAGCGGCAGCCGCATGAGCAGCTGGTTGCCGCTGCCGAGGGGATCATTCCCACGCTCGGTTTCGGCCAGGCACCGGAGCGTCCGGTCGAGCTCGACCAGATTGAGCTGAGGGCGCCGCGACTCGAATCGCCGGGCGGCATCTTCACCGACGAAAAGCACCAGCGGGCGGTCCACTCGCTCGGCAAGGCCTACCGTGACATCGTCCGCGGCTTCTACGGCCAGTTCGACAACCCGCCGGACCTGGTCGCCTTTCCCGAGGACGAGGCCGGTGTGGTCGAGGTCCTCGAGCGTGCCGCCGACTGGGGCGCGGCCGTGATCCCGTTCGGTGGTGGTACCTCGGTCTGCGGCGGGGTCGAGCCCCGCTTCGACGATCGGCCCTCCGTCTCGCTTGACATGACCCGGATGAACCGGCTGCTCGAGGTCGATGAGACCTCGCTGGCGGCCCGGATCCAGGCCGGTGCCCGCGGCCCCGAGCTTGAGGATCAGCTCAAGGCGCACGGAATGACCCTCAGGCATTTCCCTCAATCGTTCGAGTACGCGACGCTGGGTGGCTGGCTGGTCACCAGGGCCGGCGGCCACTTCGCGACCGGCGAGACCCACATCGACGACCTGACCGAATCGATCCGGGCGATCACTCCGGCCGGCGAGTGGGAGAGCCGGCGGCTGCCTGGTTCCGGCGCCGGTCCGTCCCCCGACCGGATGCTGCTCGGTTCCGAGGGCATCCTCGGCGTTGTCACCGAAGCCTGGATGCGGGTCCGTCCGCGTCCGGACTTCAAGGCGACCGCCACGGTCGAGTTCCCGCCCGGCGACCAGGGCTTCTCGGATGCCGCCCGCGGAGCGGTGCGCCTGATCGCCCAGTCGCGGCTGATGCCGAGCAACCTGCGTCTGATCGATTCTTCGGAGGCCTTGACCACGATGGCCGGCGACGGCTCGGCCACGCTGCTGATCATCGGCTTCGAGTCGCACGGCCAACCGGTCGAGGACCGCATGGACCAGGCGATCGAGATCGCCGAAGGCGAAGGCGGAAGGGTCGCCTCGCGCACCGGCTCGACCCCGGATTCCCGGGCGGCCGAGTCGGGCGAAGCGGGGGCCGACCGCTGGCGCTCGACTTTCCTGCTGGCTCCGTACATGCGCGATACCTTCGTCGCCTGCGGGATCATCGCCGAGACTTTCGAAACCGCGATTACCTGGGACCGCTTCGAGGATTACCACCGCAGCGTGATCGAGGCGACCCGCAAGGCCGTGGCCGAGGTCACCGGCGCTCCCGCCGAGGGCGAGGGTGCCCCGAGGGTCAGTTGTCGCCTCACACATGTCTACCCGGATGGCGCTGCTCCTTACTTCACGGTCCTTGCGCCGGCCAAACGGGGCAGCGAAGTCGCCCAGTGGGACGAGGTAAAGGCCGCCGCATCAGAAGCGATCGAACTGGGCGGCGGCACGATCACCCACCACCACGCCGTCGGTCGCGACCACCGCCCCTGGTACGACCGTCAGCGCCCCGACCAGTTCGCCGCCGCCCTCAGGGCCGCCAAGTCAGCCGTCGACCCCGACGGAATGCTCAACCCCGGCGTCCTGATCGACTGAAGGTCAGCGAGATGCGAAAAGTCAGGGATTATCCCTGACT
>JAEZIQ010000138.1 GCA_023436605.1 Actinomycetes bacterium
GCCTCGCACTCGGCCATGCACGCCAGCACCCGCTCCGGGATGGTGCCGAAGTACTGGTCCTCGAGCTCCTGCCCCTTGGGCGGCTTGGCGCCGAAGAGCGTGCGGCCGCAGTTCAGGAGGTCCGGGCGGGCGTAGAGGTAGTTCTTGTCGACGAGGAAGTACTCCTGCTCCGGGCCGACGGTGGTGAACACCTTCTTGGCCTCGGCGTTGCCGAACAGCCGCAGGATGCGGAGCGCCTGCGCGGAGAGCGCCTCCATGCTGCGCAGGAGCGGCGTCTTCTTGTCGAGCGCCTCGCCGGTCCAGGAGACGAACACGGTGGGGATGACGAGCGTGGCGCCGTTGGGCGACTCGCGGATGTAGGCGGGCGAGGTGGGGTCCCAGCCGGTGTAGCCGCGGGCCTCGAAGGTGGCGCGGATGCCACCGGTGGGGAAGGAGGACGCGTCCGGCTCGCCCTGGATCAGCTCGGAACCCTTGAACTTGGCGATCGAGCCGCCGTCGTCGGTCGGGCTGAAGAACGAGTCGTGCTTTTCCGCGGTCAGGCCGGTGAGCGGCTGGAAGACGTGGGTGTAGTGGGTGGCGCCGTTCTCGAGCGCCCATTCCTTCATCGCATCGGCGACCGCGTCGGCCAGGTCAACGTCGAGGGCCTCGCCCCGTTCGAGGGTTCCCTGAAGGCGCTCGAAGACGTCGGCCGGGAGCCGTTCCTTCTGGGTCTTGATCGAGAAGACGTGGCTGCCGAATGCGACGTTCTCTTCCTTGGTCAGGTCAGTGGCTTCAACGGCCGAACCGTTGGCGTTCCACTGGGCAGCGGTCACGTTCTTCTGGCGAATCGCGGTCATCTGGAGCGTTCCTCCTGGTGGCAAGATTGATTTCGAGGGAAAAGCGAAGGTCAGGCTATCCCCGGGCGGCCATACGGTCGCTTGTACCTCAGGACAAGGTTAGTTGAGGGGCACCCTCCCGTGGGACAGGATTGGCTTGCCTGCTGGCGAAGGGGGTGGGGGAAGGAGGCCGCTTTGCAAGTTTGTGTGCAACGGCTAATCGAATCATCGTCTAGAACTCATGTTATGGTGTCGCAGATGCGAGAAGCCCCTACGCGCAGGAGCAGGAGGCAGACCATCAGCCCGGCAACTCTGATGCTTGTCGTCTTCGGGCTCCTGGCTCTCACATTCATCGTTCTTCTTCCCGCCCAGGCGGGCGCCCGGTATCTGGACGGGGCCGGCACGGCCTCGCTGGAAAACTCGCCGGTCGAGCCGGTCGAGCCCACACCGGCACCGGCCCCCGAGGAAAGCGGGGCCTCTTCTTCGGCGGTTACCTCCGGCGGCGGTATCGGTGTGCCGGGATTGCCGCAGATCTCCCAGGTCATCTGCCTGCGGCAGTGCGTTTCACCCAGCCGGCCGACCCGCGGCGCGATCATCGCGATCCGCGGCAACAACCTTGACCGTGTGACCCGGGTGATCTTCCGGGTCGATAGCGGACGGATCCGTGCCAAGTGGCGCACCCGCACCGTCGGGGCGATCCGGGTGACCGTGCCGAAGGGAACTGTCAAGGGGTATCTCGCTGTGGTCGATTCAGGCGGAAATCGCGCTCGCTCGCCGCGGGAGGTGAGGATCTTCCCGAAATCCCAGATCCCGGTTGAGGTGTTCCCCGTGCGCGGCTCGTTCAGCTTCGGCAGCTCCGGTTCGCGGTTCGGCTCCGGCCGACCCGGACACACCCATCAGGGTCAGGACCTCTCGGCAGCCTGCGGGACCAAACTGGTTTCGATCAAACGGGCCCGGGTGCTCTACAACCAGTGGGACGACGGCGGCGGCAATTACGTCGTCCTCCACAACATCGGCACCAACACCAACTTCGTCTACATGCACATGATCAGACGTTCGCCGCTAAAGGTGGGACAGGTGGTCGGTGCCGGAGCCGCGGTCGGACGGGTCGGCACGACCGGAACGTCATCGGGCTGTCACCTGCACTTCGAGTACTGGGTGGGTCCCTGGCAGACCGGAGGCAGCCCGATCGATCCGCTGCCGTTCCTCAAGTCACTACTTAAGTAGTCGCGGGTGCCGCATCTTCCCGGCGGCACCCGGGTTGGTAGGTTGAGCCGGCGCGGCAGGGAACGCCGCTCAGGGAAATGCTGACCGTCTCCAGACAGACCACCGGACCGCTCCGGACCCACGCACTGTTAATAGTGGGCCTGCTCGCCGCCTTCCTCTTCGCGGGACAGGTCCCGGATGCCGGGGCCAAGTCGAAGCCCAAAGTCGCGGTCAACATCGTCGATCCCGGCCAGAAACCGATGCTGAACCGCGGAATCCTCAAGGTGAAGGTCCGGGCGGCGCGGAAGGGAAAGCTCCGGGTCCGCGGTCTCTCCGCCGTGTTCGACGGCAACGGGGTGATGAAGCCGCTGACTGAAGTTGCCTACCCGCGCTTCAAGCGGGCGGGCCAGTGGCGGGTGATCAATCTGAAACTGACCGCGATCGGCAGGACCCAGGTCGCAAGTTGTCAGGACCGGGACATCGAGGTCAAGGCCGGAACCGTGAAGAGCCGGCGCAAGGCGATGCTCCGGCAGACCCCCGACTGCAAAGCCCCCGCCCTCGACCTCTCCCGCGCTGCCAGCTGCAACTTCATTGCCGCCCAGGATCCGGCGATCTGCATGTCGCCCTTCCCGGACAACTACTACACGCTGGCTGACGCGAACACCGAAACCGGCCGACGGATCAACTTCACGGCCGAGGCGATGCCGAAGAACAACGAAGGCATCAAAATCGACCCCGAGCCCTACCGGCAGAGCGACGGGTTCAGCCAGGGCCAGACGATCTCGGTCCGGGTTCCCGGGCTGGACAATCCGGAGGCGCTCGCCCAGACCAATCCGGTCGGGCTGGCCGACCCGGCCCAGTACCTTTCCGGCGCGGCGCCGGTGGTCGTCCTCAATGCCCGCACCCGGGAGCGACATCCGATCTGGGTCGAACTCGATTCCAACGCGACGACCACGAACGCGACCAACCTGCTGATCCACCCGATGGTCAACTTCGATGCCGGTACCCGGTACATCGTCGTGCTCCGCAATCTCAAGGATTCGCTCGGGACGGTGCTCAAGGCGCCTGGTGGCTTCCGCTACTATCGAGACTTCCTGCCCTCGACCAACTCGAGGATCAACGGCCGCCGCTCCTTTTACGAGGACATCTTCAAACGCCTGCGAGCCGCCGGGATCAAGCGGTCGACCCTCTACCTCGCCTGGGACTTCACCACCGCCAGTGACGAGAACAACAGCGGTCGCGCACTGGCGATGAGAAATCAGGCCTTTGCCCAACTCGGTGACACGAAACTGGCCGACCGTGTCGCCGAGGGAAATGCCCCCGAGTTCGAAGTCGATTCGGTGGAGACGAACCCGAGCAGCACGATCGCCCGCCGGATCAAGGGCACCTTTGAGGTGCCCTGCTTCCTCGACCACCCGACTTCAGCCAACGAGTGCGCGAGCGGCGCCACCCTGAACCTGGACCAGGACGGGGTGCCCAGGCCGAACGGGACCTACGAGGCGAACTTCGAATGCATCGTGCCGAACGCGATCATCGACCCCGGCTCGGTCGACCCGGAGAGCCTTCCGTCGCCTGAACTGCGCGGCCGGGCAATGGTTTACGGCCACGGCCTGATGGGTTCGATCGGCGGCGAGATCCACGCCCAGTCCCAGCGCCTGACCGCCGCCCGCGGCTTCACGATCTGCGGCACCGACGAGATCGGCATGTCGACTCTTGACATCGTCACGGTCAGTGGTGCGCTGATGAACCTTTCGAACTTCCCCAAGGTCGCCGACCGGCTGCAGCAGGGCCTGCTCAACGAGATGTTCCTCGGCCGGCTGATGATCCTTCCCGACGGCCTGGTTTCGAAGGCGGCCTTCCGGTTCGATCCGGAAGCCCCGAGCCCGGCCAATGTGCCCGGGGGCGACGGTGATGCCACGGTGCCCGGGGACAGCAGTCTGGAGGCCGCGATCAGGACCGGTCAGAACGAGCGGGCCTGGTACCGCGGGATCAGCCAGGGAGGAATCATGGGCGGTGCCCTGATGGCTCTGGCCCCCGACTTCGATCGTGGCGCGCTCGGCGTCGCGGCGATGAACTACTCGGTGCTGCTCACCCGCTCGGCGGCGTGGGGGACCTACGGAGCCTTCTTCAACCCGGCCTACCCGAACCAGATCGAGCGGCCGCTCGCGCTCGGCATCATCCAGATGCTCTGGGACAGGGGAGAGCCGAATGGATATGCCCATCGCATGACGACCGATCCCCTTCCCGGGACGCCGCCCCATCAGGTCCTGTTCGACACGGCCTTCGGCGACCACCTGGTTACCAACTGGCAGACCAACGTCGAAGCCCGGACCGTGGGTGCGAAGGCGATCACTCCGCTGGTTTCCCCCAACCGCTGGCCCGGGGTCGACTGGGCCTGGGGGATCGAACCGGTGACGTCATTCCCCTACGAAGGTTCGGCCCTCGCCTATTGGGACAGCGGTCCGCTTCGCGAAGGTCCGGGGCCGGACGGTTTCATCGGAACCGACCCCGCTCCGATCACCAATACGGCACCCGCAGCGGGTGAAGATCCGCACGAACATCCCCGCGTCACCGACGCCGCGATCGAGATGATCGACGGCTTCCTCCGGACCGATGGAGCGGTCACCAATCCCTGCGCTCCCGGCCCCTGTTTCGCTGGCGGCTGGACCGGCTCCTGACGTCGGGCTGTTACGCCGGTCGCTCAGGTAGCATGCCCGCAGGAAGGAGGCTTCTCTGGTGGGGAGAAACACCAGGTAGCTCAGATTGACGACTGCCAATCAAGCAAATCCAAGTCGCGTCAGTAAAGGACGCAGTTCGACGGTGCTCAGAGTTGTAACTCTGGGCGCGCTTGTTGTTGCCATCGTTTTCGTGGCCTCGCTCATCTTCAAGGGTGACTCCGGCTACAAGTACACCTTCGACTTCCAGAGCGCCAGCGGCATCGTTCCCGGCAACCACGTGATGATCGGCGGCTCGCCGGTCGGGAGCATCACGAAGGTGGAGCTGACCGATGACATGCGGGTCGAAATGGAAGTGGAGGTCGACCGCCCGCTTCACGAAGGCACCGCGGCCGTGATCCGCAAGAGCTCGCTCTCATCGATCCACAACCACTACATCTCGCTTACGCCCGGTCCCGACAACGCGCCAGAGATGAAGGAAGGCCACGAGTTCGGTGAGGGTTCGACCGCGACCGCGGTGGAACTCGACCAGTTCTTCGACACCTTCGACGAGAAGACCCGCAAAGGCTGGTCGAACTGGATCCAGGGCATCGCCGCGATTTACGCCGGTGAAGGAGCCGAAGGTGCGAACAAGACCTTCAAGTACAGCGGCGCGGCTTTCTCCAGCACCCAGCGCCTGATGGCCGAACTGGCCGACCAGGACACGAGACTCGACCAGTTCGTCGGCAACACCTCGAAGTTCGTGACCCGTCTGGCCTCGGTCTCCCCGACCCTGACCGAGCTGGTCAGCAACACGAACACCGCCCTCGGCGCGATCGCCGAAAACAACCAGGAACTCGCGCTGGCACTCGATGAGCTGCCGCCGACCCTGCGTCAGGGCAACACCACTTTCGCCAACCTGCGCGCTGCCCTTGATGACGTCGAGCCGATGGTCGCCGCCTCTGGCCGCGCCGCCGACGCCGGCCTGGCCAACTACCTGAAGAACGACCTCCGCCCGGTCCTGAACCGTGCCCGCCCGGTCTTCAACAACCTGGCGATCGCCGCTTCCCGACCTGGCCCCAATAACGACACCTCGGACCTGCTTTCCCAGCTGATCCCGCTCCACTCGAAGGCCGAACCGGCCGTCAACGCCGTAGTCCGGGCCCTGAACGCAAACCAGGACGAAGTCGCGGAAGCCCGCGCCTACTCACCGGACATCTTCAGCTCGATCGCGAAGATCGGTGCGCTGACGGCCTCCTACGATTTCAACGGACCGTTTGCCAAGGTAACGCCGACTGCGACCGGTGTTTTCCAGTTGAACGGAACGGCCATTCAGCCCGCCGATTCGGCGATCTATGGCGGTTTGGACGTGATCACAGGTATTCAGCGCTGTCCGGGCGGCGGCGCGACCCCGATTGCCGGATCCAACCCATTCCTGGATAACGGAAACCTGACCGGCAAGTGCGACCCGAGCCAGGTGCCGTGATGCTGAAGCGGATCATCACAATCGTCCTGGTGATCGTGGCCATCCTGGCTGCCGTTCTGCTGATCCGAAGCTGCAATGACGACAGCGACGCGTACAAGGTGCGGGCCGTTTTCGACAACGGTGCCTTCGTGGTCGCCGGTATCGACGTCCGCGTTGCCGGCGCCAACGTGGGAAGCGTCAGTTCGGTCGATGTCTCGATGCCCGGTGAGGAAACAGGCAGCGAAACTCCCGGCAAGGCGATCGTCGTCATGGACATCAAGGACAAGGGCTTCCAGGAGTGGCGCGAGGACGCTTCCTGCATCATCCGTCCGCAGTCGCTGATCGGCGAGAAGTTCCTCGATTGTCAGGTAACCCAGCCCCGGCCGGCCGGCAGCGAGCCGCCGCCGCTTCTGGCGAAGATTCCCGATGGCGAGCCGGGCGCCGGCCAGCACCTGCTGCCGGTCCAGAACAACATGAAGTCGGTCGACCTCGACCTGATCAACAACATCTACCGCCTGCCGTACGCGCAGCGGTTCCGGATCATCCTCAACGAACTCGGGGCCGGTCTCGCGACCCGCGGCGAGGATCTCGAAGAGATCCTCGTGCGGGCGAATCCGACCCTGCGTGAGGTCAACAAGGTCCTTTCGATTCTCGCTTCGGAGAACAAGAAGCTGGCCCAGCTCGCCCAGGACGGCGAGAAGAACATGACCGCTCTCGCCGCCAAGCGAAAGAACATGGTCAACTTCTTCAAGAACGCGGGTTACACCGCAGCCGCCACCGCCGAGCGCGGGGAGGACCTCCAGCAGAACCTGCGCCAGCTGCCCGAGACCCTTCGCGAACTTCGGGCTGATTTCAACGCGGTCGGAAAGTTTGCCGATAACGCGATCCCGGTCTTCAGCTACCTGAAACCCGCTGCTGCGGACATCAGCGAAGTTCAGACAAAGCTCGGTCCCTTCGCTGACGCCACTCGGATCTCGATCTCCAGCCTCGGGCGGGCAACCAGGACTGCGGGTCCGGACCTCGTCGCTTCCCGACCGATCATCACGAAGCTAGGCAACCTCTCACGTGAGGCCTACTCACCGGCCGCAAACCTCGGTTTCTTCCTCAAAAGCCTCGATCAGGCCGACGGTTACTCAAGCCTGATGACTGCCATTTACAACACGACATCGCTTCTAAACGGCTACGACCAGTACGGCCACTACCAGCGCACGGCCCTGGGTGTCTCCGGTTGTACGACCTACCAGGGAGGCATGCTGAACTGCAGCACAAGGTGGGACGTCGACAGGCAGGGAGCTGCCAGTTCGTTCGGCTCGGTGCTGGGAGACCTTGAGGAGCTCGATGAACTGGATCCGTTCGGACCGACTGGCGAAACCGGCGACACTCTCACGCCGACCGGTGAGACCGGGGTCACAGGCGTCACAGGATTGACCGGCCCGACCGGACCCACCGGATTTGTCGGCCCCTCGAACAGCGATCGTTCCGGCTCTGAAGGCGCGACCGGCCCGACCGGTTACGAAGGCCGGATGAAAGTCCTCGACTACCTCCTCGGACCATGAAGAGACGCCGTCGCTCAAGAATCACCGCGAGCCCGGTCCTGGTCGGGGCGATCACCGCTGTGATCGCGGTGGTCAGCGTGTTCTTCTCGTACAACGCGAACAAGGGCCTGCCCTTCGTGCCGACCTACGAGGTGAAGGCCGAGCTGCCCTCCGCTGCTTCGCTGGTTTCGGGCAACGAAGTCCGGATCGCCGGTGTCCGGGTCGGAATCGTCAGTGAGGTCAACGCCCGACAGCTCGACGATGGCCGTTCGATCGCGGTGGCGACCATGAAGCTTGACAAGAGCGTGGAACCGATTCCCGAAGATTCCACGGTGCTGGTCCGACAGCGTTCGGCGATGGGACTCAAATACCTGTTGCTCACTCCGGGTGATTCCGGTCAGGGCTTGAAGGCAGGGGGGACCATTCCCGAGTCCCAGGCCGAAGAACCGGTCGACATGGACCAGTGGTTCAACATGTTCCAGGAGCCGGTCCGTCGCGCGATCCAGAAGAACTTGGCTGAGTACGGAGGGGCTTTTGCGGCTCGCGGCGCCGACATCAATCAGATCCTGGGTGATTTGCCACCGCTGCTCGAAGTCGCTGAGCCTGTCGCTAGGAATCTTGCGTCGGAGAAGACCGGACTCCGAGGGTTCGTGCGTGGCCTCGCCCAGGCAGCCGCAGAAGTTGCTCCGGTGGCCGAGACACAGGCCGACATGTTCGTCCAGTTGGACACCACTTTTACAGCGCTCGCAGAAGTCGCCAGGCCCTACATTCAGGACTCGATCAGCGAGAGCGTTCCCACCCAGCAGGCCGTGATCAGAAACGGACCACGGATCAGGCCCTTCCTGCTTACGTCAGCGAAGTTCATGGAGAAACTGCGGCCAGGGGCCAAGGCGCTTGGTGAAAGCGCACCGATCACCGCACGTTCGTTTGACATCGGCATTCCCGTACTTCGCTCTTCCCCCGATCTCTACAACGAGCTCGCCCCGACCGCAAGGTCTCTACGGCGCTTTGGGGAGAACACCGCAGTTAACGACGGACTCGACACGCTGATCTCAACCCAGCAGATTCTGACGCCGTTGCTGCGTCAGGTGACGCCGAGCCAGAACGTCTGCAACTACCTGGCGCTTCTCTTCCGGAACATTGCCAGCGCCACCAGCGCCAAGAACGACCAGGGACACTTCCTGCGGGCCGTGAGTGTTCTGCCGCCTGTTGCCCCCAACGGTGAGGGCATACCTTCGGACCAGATGGCCAACGGTCCCAATGGAAATACTTCCGACACAGCCACGATTAGTTATCTGCACTCGATTCCCTATCCGAACACGGCTGCCCCTGGACAGACACGTGAGTGCGAGCCCGGCAATCAGCCCGACACATTCCCAAGGGCGATCAGCGTCGGCAATTTCCCAGGCAATCAGGGCGTGGAAACCTTCATGCAGTCAAATGCTCAGCTGAACTGGCGGACCAAGTGAGCGATCACCGTAAGCCCAGCCGCTACAACCAGCAGTTCTTCCGCCAGTGGGGAGGTCCGGGACCGCTTTTCTTCGGGCTCCTGGCCGTAATCATCGTCCTGATCGGGCTGTGGCTGGCCTTCACCAAGACGATTCCGTTCACCAGCCCCGGTTACGAAGTACAGGCGACTTTCCGCAACGCCGTGAACATCGCGATCAAGTCACCGGTCCGAATCGCCGGCGTCAACGTCGGCAAGGTCACCGACATGGAACAGAAGGGTGACAACACCGTCGTCACCTTCACCGTCGATGACGAGGGCCGCCCGATCCGCGAGGACGCCTCAGCCCAGATCCGGCCCCGACTGTTCCTCGAAGGCAACTGGTTCATCGACCTCGATCCCGGGACCCCTGAATCGAAGGAAATGCCGGACAACGGCATGATCCCGGTGAGCAACACCGCGACCAGCGTCCAGGTAGGCGATCTCCTGCGCACCCTTCAGACTCCCGAGCGGGCCAACATCCAGCGCCTCCTGGCAAGCCTCGGTACCGGTCTTAACGCGGAACCGACGGCCGAGCAGGACCTGACTTTTGAGCCTTGGGTACACGGTCTCAGCGGTGGCGAGGCCCTCAACCTTGCCTATCGACGGGGCGAGACCGCTTCTCGAGGCACGGCGATCGTCAACGAAGCGACCCTCGGCATCCAGCCGAATGACCTGGGCAACCTTCTCCGAGGCCTCAGTCGCGTCACCGGGGCGGTCAATGAACGCGGGGACGATCTGACCGGCTTTGTCACGAACTTCGCCACCTTCACCGGCGCTCTCGCGGCGGAGTCTGAGAACCTTGGCCTAACCATCCGGCGTCTTGGACCGACTCTCGTAGTCGCCCGTCGAGCTCTGACCAGTCTCAACGCAAGCCTTCCCGCATTGCGTGGCTTCGCCATCGCGACCACGCCAGCACTTAACGAGCTGCCCCGTACGATCAGGGTGACCCGGCCGTTCCTGCGCCAGCTCCGGTACCTGCTCACCGACCGGGAGCTCGGTGGATTGGCCACGATCATCAGGCAGAGCACTCCGGACGCCGCCAAGTCGGCAGCCGAGACTCTGAAGCTGCTTCCCCAGTTGAGGAATTTCGGCCTCTGCATTGCTGACACGATCAGTCCGACCGGCGACCAGGTCATCGAAGATGGTGCTTTCGGTAACGGTCAGCCTGCCCATCGTGAGTTCTTTTACGCCGCCGTCGGCGCGGCCGGTAGCTCCAACATGTTCGACGGTAACGGCGCGTTCGCCCGAGTTCAGGGCGGCGGTGGACCGATCACTGTCAAGATGGACGACCCAGGGGAGAGCGTCGGTTCGAGAGTCCTTTACGGGCGTATGGAATCGGCGCCGATCGGAACCTCACCGCTGGCGCCGGGCGTTCCGCCTATCGTGAGCGACCAACTCTGCAATGAGCAGGAAATTCCCGAACTCAACGGACCCATGGCGGGTCCAGGAGTCCCGAGCCCGGCGGCGTATCCATGAAACGTGCGATAAGAACACACTTCAAGGACTTTCTGGCGATCGCCGGCCTGATCGTGATCGCGCTCGCGGTGCTGCTCTTCATCCTGTCCAACCAGAAGGCGGCTCTGCCGTCCTGGATTCCCGGACTGGGTCAGGACTTCTACTCGATCAACGTCGAGCTTGAAACGGCCCAGGCGGTCACCCCGGGTCAGGGGCAGGCCGCCGTCATCGCCGGCATCAACGTCGGCAAGGTGGGGGCTTCCTCGCTCGAAGACGGGATCGCCCGGGTCCGGCTTGATATCGAGCCTAAGTACAAGGAGCTGATCCACGAGGACGCCGAGTTCCTGCTCCGTCCCAAGACGGGGCTGAGCGACATGGTGGTCGAGATCGACCCCGGCACCAAGGGGCCGACCCCGCCCGAAGGAACGACTTTCCCGGTGTCGCAGGGTCTGTCGAATGTCCAGATGGACCAGATCCTCGCCTCACTTGACCGTGACACCCAGGACTATCTCGTGTTGCTCCTGAACGGGGCTGGCGAGGGTCTGAACGGCCGCGGACCGGAGCTCTCCCAGGCTCTTCGCCGGTTTGCACCATTCTCCACTTACACCGCCCGGATCAACGGAGAGTTGGAGAAGCGACGCAAGTTCATCCGCAAGGGCATCAACTCCTTCAGCAAGGTGGCCACGGAACTCGGCAACAATGATCAGGTCGTCGCCGACTTCATTTCGAACTCCAAGAGGTCCCTGAGTAACTACGCAGCGCAGGAAGCATCGCTGCGCGAAGCCCTGCGGGAATTCCCGTCGACTCTGGAGGCGGGGCGCACCAACCTGGCCAAGTCCGATCAGCTTTCGCAGCTCACGCGGCCCACCCTGCTCGGCCTGATTCCAGGAGCCAGGAACCTCAAGGGATCTCTGCGGTCGGTGCAGCGCCTCGCCACCGACACGACCGCGACGGTCCGGGACAACATCAGGCCCTTCGCTCGCGAAGTTCAGCCGGTTTTCCGTGACTTGGCGAAAACAAGTCGAGCGGGATCCAGGACCACCCCGAATCTTCGACTCACCTTCACCGAGCTGAACACACTGCTCAACACTCTTGCCTACAACCCCCCGGGCGATGCCGAAGGTTTCCTCTTCTACGCGCCCTGGATGAATCACAACTTCAACGCATCCGTCGCATTCCAGGACGGTGCTGGTCTTGTCCGACGCGGAGTGAGCATGGTGAACTGCAACACCGCCACCCAATTCGAAAGAGTCAAGCTCGGCCTGCCCCAGCTCGAGCCCGCGTATCGCCTCAATCAGCTGCCCCCCGACACAGCGATCTGCGACTGATGAACAAGCAAGCGCCCTCAATCGGACAACTCATCGCCATCGCGGGCTTCGCGCTCTCGTGCTTCGGTCTGCTGCTCTTCGTCTGGGTCGCCTTCGGTGGGCCGAGTCCTCTCGCCGCGCGGGGCTACGAAGTGAAGCTCCCGCTCACGCAGGTCGGGCAGCTGGCTGAGCAGTCTCAGGTTGACATCTCCGGTATCGAGGTCGGACGGGTCAAATCGATCGATCTCGGCGAGGGTGATGAAGAGGGTTCGGCAATCGTGACTCTCAATATCGAGCCTGAGTACGCACCGGTTCCGAAGGACACGCGAGCCATCCTGCGGGCCAAGAGCCTCCTGGGCGAGGCTTACATCGAACTGACACCCGGCGACAAGCGGGACGGCATGCTGGAAGACGGCGACCAGCTTCCGCCGGCCCAGGTGGCCAAATCCGTACAGTTGGACGAGATCTTCCGCACCTTCGACGAGAAGACCCGAGAAGCGTTCAAGCAGGGGGCGATTGACAACGCGATCGCGATCGGTGGCCGCGGCGCGACCCTGAACCAGACATTGGGCGTTCTGCCTGGCACGCTGACCTCGCTGGACGACGTCCTCCAGGTGTTGAACAGCCAGGAAGAAGACGTTTCTAGGCTGATCAAGAACACCGGTGTGGTCTTCGACGCGCTCAGCAAGCGGCAGGGTCAGCTCAGTGGCATGATCCGCAACACCGACACGGTGTTCACGACGCTGGCTGATCGGGACGAGCAGCTGAAGGACTTCTTCCGGGTCTTCCCGACTTTCCTTCGGGAGTCACGGGCCACGCAAGACCGGCTGGGTGACTTTTCCGACTTCGCGACTCCCCGCGTCCGCAAGCTGATTCCCGTGGCCGAGCAGCTGTCGCCCACCTTCAAGGCTTCGGCTCGTCTGGCTCCGGTCAGCGAGCGCCTCTACAGAGGCTTGCGTCCCGTGATTCGCAAGGCACCCAAGGCGTTCCCCTCGCTGCGGGCGTTCCTCGACGAAGACGCTCCAACGCTCCTGGCGCGGATCCCCGACTACTTTGCCGAGTTCAATCCGTTCCTGGAGACCGCCAGCCTTTACCGGAAGGAAATTGCGGCAACCATCGGCAACGCGGCTTCAGTGACCAACGCTGCGAACTCGTATCTTGGGAAGTCGACCAAGATCATCCGGGCTGGAATCAGGTTAGGACCGTCCAGCTACGCGGCGTACCCGACCGGCCAGTCGTCGGACCGGACCAATCCCTACACCAAGCCCGGTGCCAACCAGAATTTCCAGACCGGTAATCAGCAGGTATTCAATGCTGCTAACTGTACGGCCTCGGTCAACGCCACCATCCAGCCGTGGGGGACACTGACACCGATCCAGCAGTCCCAATTTGGGGTGAACCTGCGTTACGGTTTTAGTCCGGCATACCAGGAGCAGCTCTACGACCAGCTGATCGAGTTCCTGATGGCGGGGAACACCCAGACAAACAACGTTCCGGCTCCCGGCTGCCCCCAGCAGGAACCCTTCGAACCGATCGGTGACCCGTCACAGCCTGATAGTCAGTATCTCCACGTTTTCCGTGAACCCTGACGGGCAAGAACTTCTGCTGCGATCCGTTTGTTTTTCGCAACTTCAGGGTCTTAATGGTGTTCCTGTCGTGTAAGCTCCGCTCGTTCTAGGGAGTTTGGGACGCGGGCAATGTCCGTATTGGAAACCAGAGGAGAGACTGAAATGAAGAAAGCTTTTGCAGTAGCCGTAGCAGCGCTGGTGTCGCTGTTCATGGCGTCAGCAGCACAGGCAGCGAACGAGGAGGTATCGGCTACCACCAAGGTGGAGTCGAAGTCGGGCAAGCTCTATCAGGCCTACCCGGTGCCGGTTGATTTCACGATCCGAGCGGACGTTTCCGCTCCGCCTTCGGAGACCTTCATCACCCCGATGAAGAACACCCGGACGACCTTCCCGAAGGGTGTTTCGTTCAACCCCGATCCGAAGATGCCCGTATGCACCGATTCCAAGCTCAGCTTGTCGTCGGACTTGAACACGCCAAGCACCATCGTTGCTGCGTGTAAGGACTCTGTGGTTGGTACCGGTACCTCGACCATCTACCTGGCAGGCGCCAAGACGGGACCGATCCCGGATCCGATCCTGGTCATCTTCAACGCCGGCAAGTCGGCCAAGGGCGACCCGAAGATCAAGATCTACGGTTACTCGAAGCAGACCCAGGTCGGAATCCTCATGCACGGTGAACTCAAGAACTCGGTACTTGACGTCGCCGTCCCGGTCCTGAGCTACGACTCAGCCGTCCAGTACTACCAGTTCGACTTGCCTGGTGATGGCCTTAACCGTCCCGAAATCGACGTCAACACTCGGGGACTAGATCCCAAGTACGTTCGGGCCACTTGCCCGACCGGGACGTTGGTCACCAAGGCCGACTTCGTTCTCGGCAAGCGCAATCCGAGTACCGGCGAGCCGGTCGGCGAGGAACGGACCGTCACTTCGGATCCGACCACGCAGAGCTGCGTCGGCGATCCCGGCAAGGCCAAACTGAGTGGCAAGGCCAAAGGCCCGAAGGGCAAGGTAAAGAGGGGTTCCAAGGCAGCCTTCAAGGTCACCGTGTCCAACAAGGGCACCGGCATTGCGAAGACCGTCAAGGTCTCCGGTCCAGGAGGTAGTGCGAACGCTGGGAACATTGCTCCCGGCAAGTCCAAGACCGTCACGGTCAGGGCCAAGGTCACCAAGCCGGTCGTGAAGTTCACGATCAAGGGCAAGGGTGTCTCGGCTAGCACCTCGGCCAAGGTCAAGCTCAAGTAGCTAGGCCGAAAATGAATGAAGAAGGGCGGCCTCAGGGTCGCCCTTCTTTTTTCCCCTCATAATGAAGCTTCTACTACTTCTTTTGTTGGTTTGGCTTCCTCTCTTGGCGCCGGATTCTGGCAGGGCATCAGAGGAAGAGGTGCAGCTCTCCATGGAAGCTATCCCCGCTGGGGTCGTTTATCGCGATCTGGAAATGCCAATCGAAGCGAAGCTCCACATTGGCGTATCCGTACCTCCCGGGGCACAACTTGTGACTCCGATGATCAACTCTCGAGTCACCTTTCCGGCCGACATGAGTTTTCATCCCGACCCTGACGTGACTCCGGTCTGTCCACTGAGCCGAGTTGGACCGAATGCCGGACTCCCAACCGGAATCAATAGCGTAGTCGCGGCATGCCCCCGCTCGGTGATAGGCACCGGCACCGCCAGGATTCATCTGGCCCGGTCCGCCGTCCATCCAACTCTGGACGACCCTCGACTGGTGATTTTCAATGCTGGAAGAACCGCCCAGGGTAGGCCGCGGATCACGATTTACGGCTATTCGGGTCAGGCGGCATCCGATGTCTACATGACCGGCTATCTCGCCCGAAACGGTGAGCTGGATATCGCGATGGGAGTGCTCCCCTTTGATTCGGCGATTGGCGAATTTACTCTGGGCATCCCGGGGGCGCCGATCGCTCTTGATGGTGGCGAGCAAGTTGTCGGCAGGGACCCCGGATACCTTCGGGCCAAATGCTCGACCGGGTCCTGGACGGCAGCTGGCACCTTCAGGTTCGCGACCAGGAATCAATCAACCGGAAACTTGACATCCGAGCCGTTCGACGTGGATTCGAACTCGTCGTTGCTCGAATGCTCCGGCAGACCGGGAAAGGTCACCTTGGGAGCAGTACTTTTGAAAGGCAGCAACAAGTTCCGACCTGGATCTACGAGGGCGATGAAGCTCGTGATTTCGAATATCGGTACCGCTACGGCGAGGAAAGTACGAATTCGGGTGAGCGGGGGAGGGACCGGTTCGTTTCGGACAGCCAACCTTCTCCCTAGGTCTTCGAAGGCCGTCTCGATGAAGGTCCGGTTTCCAAGAATGGGGCCACCCCGGCGAGTACTCAAAGTGTCGGTTGATGCCGACGGCAGGAAGCGTGTGACCACGATTCGGGTCAAGCAGCCCTAGCGGTCCGGGGTCTGAGTGCCTTCTCCCCGTGCTCCAATAGACTGGAGCGAGGTCTGTCAAGGACCCACTCAGGTGCCCTAGCAGCATAGTTAAGGTTTGCTAAACGGCGAAACCAAGCGGCGCGCAAGGGTATCTATAAGTGACGAGGCGACTGCACCCCAGCAGCCTTCCGTCCACCTCGCCAACTCCCAAAACATTGAGGATCCACATGAGTTACGCCAAGAAAATCGCTCTCGCCATCGTGGCCTTGCTGATTCCGTTCAGCGTGGTTGCTTCCGCGAATGCCGCCAACGAGACCGTCTCGGCCTCGACCGATCTGACTCCCCGTTCTGGAAGCTTCTTCAAGGAAGCCTCTGTCGCCTCCAATCTTCGCCTCGACGTCGAAGTGACCCCGGGCCCGGGTCAGACTTTCGTTGAGCCCATGAAGAGGGTCAGTACGACCTTCCCTGCCGGCATGACCTTCCGTGCCAACAACAACATTTGTCCGGACAGCAAGTTGAGCCTGAGCTCGGACCTGAATAGCCCTTCCACCATCGTCAACTCCTGTCCCAACGCTGTCGTCGGTACGGGCACGGCGGTGATCCTGCTCGCTCGTTCGGTAAACGGCGTGATTCCCGACCCAATTCTGGTCGCCTTCAACGCTGGCAAGACCCCTCAGGGCCAGGCCAAGCTGAAGATCTATGGCTACTCGAAGCAGACCCAGGTGGGCATCCTCATGACCGGAACCCTCAGGGGACGCGTACTCGACATCGCCATTCCGGTTCTGAGTTACGACTCCGCAGTGAAGAACTTCAATCTGAACTTCCCGGGTCCGGTGCTGGACCGCCAGGAAGAACTCGGGTTCAAGACCCAGGGCAAGGATCCGAACTACGTCCAGGCCCGTTGCGCCGCCTCCCCGTTTACGACCAGTGCCGTGTTCGAACTCGGTCAGCGCAACCCGGCGACCGGTGACCCGGTTGGTGACACCTTCACCGTGGACTCACCGACCGTTACACAGGACTGCACTGGCAAGGCTGGGAACGCCAAGCTCGGTGCCAAGGTCAAGGGTCCGAAGGCTGTCAAGAACGGTGCCAAGGGTGCCTTCAAGGTCACAATCAAGAACTCCGGAACCGCCACGGCCAAGAACGTCGTCGTGACCGCTCCGGGCGGCAAGGCCAAAGGCGGCAACATCGCCCCCGGCAAGTCGAAGACCGTCACCGTCAAGGCCACGGTCCGAGGCAAGAAGGGCCGCAAGGCTACGGTGAAGTTCACCGTCAAGTCGGGCAAGGTAGTTGCCCGCACCTCGGCCAAGGTCACCGTCAAGTAGGACGGGACTCTGGTTTCCAGCGAAAAGGGCGGCCTTCGGGCCGCCCTTTTTGTGGTCTGGACCTGTATCAGAAACATAAAGGTTCACTAAAAAGTGTGATCGACTCTCATAACCGGGTAGTCCCTGGAGCATGTTCAGAACAACAAAACTCCTCGCGATTCTCGTATCGATCTTGGTTCCCTTCGCGGCGGTCTCGACCGCTCAAGCGGAAACGGTGATCGCCAAGACCAAGCTGACGCCAAATGGCGGAAAGTTCAAGAAGAAGACCAGGCTTCCTGCCAAGCTCTCGGTGTCGGCTGTCGTCACACCCCAACCGGGCGCGTCCTTGGTGAATCCCACCAAGCGGATCGACATCAAGTTTCCGGCTGGGATGACGCTCAGGCCCAACCGCAAGGTATGCAGCGACCGGAAGTTGAGCGCCAGCTCGGATCTCTCGACTCCGAGCGTCGTCGTGAAAGCGTGTCGTTCGGCAGTAGTGGGAACGGGAACCGCAATGATCTATCTGGCTCGGGCCGCGGCCTCAGCCTTGAATGATCCCGTACTGATTGCCTTCAACGCGGGCAAGAACAAGAAGGGACAGCCCAAGCTGAAGATCTATGGCTACTCGAAGCAGACGCAGGTCGGTGTGCTGATGAGCGCGACCCTCAAGGGCCGTTCGCTAAGTATCTCCATTCCGGTCCTGAGCTATGACTCGGCGGTCGGCACCTTCAAGCTGCAGATTCCGGGTCCGCGGCTCAACCGGCCCGAGATCGGAGTGAACACGAAGGGTCAGAACCGAAGGTACGTCCTGGCTAGTTGCCCCACGCCGAAGCTGGTCACAGCGGCGACGTTCTTCCTCGGAACCCGTAACCCTTCGACTGGAGATCCGACCTCACCGACCACTAAGGTGAGTTCGAAGAAAACCGTTCAGAAGTGTGTGGCACGGGGGCGGTAACGACTGACCCATCATCCCGTAAAGAAAGGGCGGCCTTCGGGCCGCCCTTTTTGTGCTCCGGAGCTTCTGAGCTTTTCGCCGTTTGGGGTGATGCTTGGTAGTCCGGTGGACCCGTCGGACGAGAGCCCTCGAACAATTGGCACCGAGACAACCGAATGTGTTATAGGTTGGAGCTGGTTCCAGGAACGGGAACGACTTTTCGAAACTAGGTCATGAGGACGCTGCGAGAGTCATTCGGGGTCCTCTCGGCCATCACGGAGGAGGAGTCAGATGGGAAGCGTCTTGCTGGAAGCAGTTTGGCGAAAGGTGTTTTTCGCTACAGCCCTACTGTTTTTTGCCTCGCTCCTGCTGAGTACGAACTCGGCGCACGCGGGCATCTACACCGTACGTGACTGCAAGCCACTGAGTTCTTACGTCCGTACGAATCTTGACGCAGGCCAAGAATACATAGCGAATCCCGGGGGACTTCAGTGGTCACTGCCGCAAGATCGATGCCCGGGAGCAGGAGTCTCCATACCGAACTATCTGGCGCCGGGACGCTCCATCTGGGCAACCAATGGGCCGTTCGTGCAAGACGACGTAGCGAAGATCAGGTACACGGCACCCCTGGGATCCGGTTACACCTCTCTAGGGTTCGCTCCTCAGTCGACTTTTTCTAGTGGAACCGAGGCCCACAGCCGGGTGATCATGCACGATCAAGGCGTCAACCCGATCATCGTCCAGAGCGGTGCGATCTCTCAGCAGTACATCAATTACTCGATTCCAGGAAATGGCATGAGGCAGCAGTGGGAAATGAATGTGAAGTGCATGAATGCAACTTGTTCGCCTGGTGGCTGGTTCATCCTCAACGACATCGTCATGGGAATCAACGACTACACAAATCCCAACGTCGGGCGGTCCGGCTCGTTGTTTGCGGTTGGACCCAAGTCGGGGATCAGAACCGTCGACGCTTGGGCCACAGACGGGCAAAGCGGAGTCTGGTTCTTGCAGCTGTTCGTAAACGGTCAAAGCCACAGCGTTGCAGCCGCAACTAGTTCTCCCACTTGGGATCCCGACAATAATTGCAACCCGTGGTCACCCAAGGAAGACAGCGTCAAGCCATGTCCAAATATGTTTCTCCAGTCCTGGAACGTGGACACCCGGGTAGCGCCTTTCCAGCAGGGCGTGAATGAAGTGAAGGTTTGCGCCTTCGACTACACAGGGAACCAAGTCTGTAGTCCGACCGAGCACGCCTTGGTATTGAATTGAGTTTCGGACCTCTGGGAAGGGCGGCCTCCGGGC
>JAEZIQ010000047.1 GCA_023436605.1 Actinomycetes bacterium
CCCGCTGGAACCACTCCGCGTCGTGGGCGCCCTTGCAGCCCGAGCCGGCGGCGGTGATCGCCTGACGGTAAGTGTGGTCGACCAGGTCGCCGACCGCGAAGACGCCGGCCAGGTTGGTCTTGGTCGAGGCCGGATCGGTGATCACGTAACCCTCGTCGTCGGTGTCGACCTGGCCTACGACCAGTTCGGAGCGCGGAATGTGACCGATCGCCACGAAGACGCCGTCGACCGGCACGTCCTCGACTTCGCCGTTCTCGGAATGCTTGAGCCGGACCTTCTCGAGGGCACCGTCCTCACCCGGCAGGAACTCCTCGGGTGACCAGGGAGTCTTGACCGCGATGTTGGGCTGGCTCTCGGCCCGCTCCTGCATGATCTTCGAGGCGCGGAACTCGTCCCGGCGGTGAACCAGGTCCAGGCTCGAAGCGAACTTGGAAATGAAGACCGCGTCCTCCATGGCCGAGTCGCCGCCGCCGATCACCATGGTCGAACGGTCCTTGAAGAAGGCTCCGTCGCAGACGCCGCACGTGGAAACGCCCCGTCCCATCATTTCCATCTCGCCGGGAATACCCAGCCGCTTCGGCTCGGCTCCCATCGAGAGAATGACGGTCTTGGCGTGGTAGACCTCGTCGCCGAGGAAGACCTTATGGATCCCGCCGTCGGTGAGTTCGACCTTGTCGACGTCATCGGTGACGAAGCGGGTGCCGAAGCGCTCGGCCTGGTCGCGGAAGCGGGTCATCAACTCCGGGCCCATGATCCCCTCGGGGAAACCGGGGTAGTTCTCTACGTCGGTCGTGTTCTGGAGCTGTCCGCCCCACTGGAACCCCTCGAAAACGAGCGGATTGAGCTCGGCCCGGGCCGCGTAGAGCGCCGCGGTGTAACCGGCCGGACCGCCGCCGATGATGATCATGTTTTCGACTTGCGTCTCGCTCATTTCAATCCCTGTTTCGACTTCGAATTCATTACTTTACTTTCTGAAGTAAGTGTAGCGCTCAGCTCCACCTTAACCACTCAGAGGATCTCTTCGATCAGACCGGGCCGGGGAGGCCGGTCGATCGGCAGCCCGTCCTTCTTCCAGCGCCTGACCGTGGTCCGGAGCTGGAAGAAAGCCGCAACCCCGGGCGGGATCGGCAACCAGAAGGCGACGAGCCGGTAGATCAGCACCGCGGCGAAGACTTCCTCCTCCGGAAAGCCGAAAAGGACGAAGGTCCCGATCATGCCGGCATCGACCGCCCCGACCCCGGCGGGGACAAAGGGGATCAGGTTGGCCGCCATGCCGATGAAGAAGCCCATCACGACCACCCCGAGGGGGATCGCGATGCCGAAGGCCTTGAAAGAAGCCCAGAGCATGCCGATGTTGGCCGCCCAGAACCCGATCGCCCCAACCAGGGCGAGCCCGGCCCTTGAGGGGTTGGCGACCAGCCTGAGTGCCGCCCGGGTGCCGTCGGCCACCATGGCCGGCACGGTCGAGAGCCGGGCCAGGAACTTCACCCCGGAATGTCGCCGCGCGAAACCGTCGATGCGGCGCTCGACATCGGATGGGACCAGGGCCAGCGCCCCGCCGAGCAGCATCACCAGGAGGGCGATGCCGGCCGGGACGAAGGTCAGTGAGACCGTGGTCGAACCGCTGAGGACACCGAGGCCAAGCAGGATCCCGAAGACGAGGATCGCCAGCGGGTAGAAGAGATAGTGGAGCACGATGAAGGCGACCATCCGGGTTCCGACATCACGTCGCTCCATCCCTCCCTGTCGGAGCGCCCAATAGGTGAGCACGATGCCACCGGCCCCGCCCGCCGAGAAGAGCAGCGTCGCGGCGAAACCGGCCATGTTGATCTCGTAGGCCTCCCGCCAGGAGATCGGAAAGGTCTCCCCTCCGACCACGGCCCGGAACAGGGCTATGTATGTGACGAAGGAGAGAATGCAGAAACCGATCGCAACGGCGACGTAGACCGGCTTGGCCTCGCCCAGCATCCCGATTGCGTCACCGAAACCGGCCAGCTTCGGCAGAAGGAAGTAGATCGCGAGGATCAGCAGGACGATCAGCGCAAAGGTCTGGATGATCCCCTTGGTCGTGAAGACGGGAAGGCCGTCGCCCTCCTCGTCGTCCTCTTGACGGTCAACCTGGTCGGTCATCCGCCGGCTGCGATCGCCTCGAGTCGCTGGAGCCTGCGGTTGATCATTTCCACGATCGGCCGGGCCAGGGGCTCACCCTTGCGGGCCAGCAGCACCACGCCGGCGCCGGCCAGCAGGTCGGTCACGTAGTGCTCACCCAGGTACACGAGGGCGAAGCCGAGCGATAAGGCGTAGGCCCAGCCGAGAGTTCCTTCCACCTTGCCCCCGGCGTCGCTGAGGAGGATCGCCGCCATCACCGCGGTCGCAAAGTGGAGCGAAGGCATCGCGGCCCATGGGTTCGAGCCGAGGGTGCCGAAGATCCGGGTCCAGGCGGGTCCCCACAGTTTCTCGCCGTACTCGAGCATGACCCGCTTGACGTGTTCCTCGGCGATCTCCGGGTCGATGTACCGGTTCTCGGCCGCCCACCACGGCGGTGCGGTCGGCACCAGGAAATAGAGGGCGCAGCCCATGTCGAACACGGCGGCAAGCTGCCGGGCCGACTCGGGGAACTTCTCCTTGTTGCGGATCGCGATCCAGAAGATTGCGGCGTAGGGCTGGATGAACCAGAACCAGTGGGTCCAGGCCGCGAAAACGGTCAGGCGGTTGCCATAGGGACCCTGATGCAGCCACTTCTGCAGACGGGAGTTGGGGAGCTTGCCCCGGCCGATCCACCGGTCCACCTTGATCGGGTACTCGATGTAGAGACGCTCCCGCAGTCGCTTCGGATCGTCGTAGGGAAGTTCGTGACAAACCGCGAAGGCCCACATCTGGGCGGCGAAAAGACCGAGATCCCGCCGGCGGGATCGGGGCCAGAGGACGGCGATTGCGAGCGGTGCCGAGACAGTTGAAGCGACCGTGACCGCGGTTGGAATCTTGAGCTGACGGCGCACGTGAGGGACGATCACGGCGGCCGCCATCGCACCAACGGCGGCTAGTCGGATGGCGGTCCGTTTGGAAGAGCGCCGGGGCTTGAACGAGGTCGGCAATCGCATCCCGAGTTGGAAGCGTATGCGACGGCGCGGCGCGGCCTCCGCAACTGCGATTAGAATGGCCCGCGTCTTGCTGCCTCGATCCAGAAAACCAGTGTCTCTGTTCATCTCTCTGGCCGGCGTGCTGATCGCCTTGGCGCTGAACGCGTCTCCGGCCATGGCGCTCTCGCTTAACCCGGACGCCGCATCGCCCGGGATCGAGGACGGAAATACCCTGCACTGGATCCTCTTTGTAGTGATCCTCGCGGTGATCGTGGTCGTCAACCTGGCGATCCTCAAGGCCGCCCGCCCCCGCAGCCGCGCCGTCACCCCGAAGCCGGGCCGCACGATCTCCCAGACCAAGCTGGCGATCGGTCTCAGCGTCTTCGCCCTGGCCATCTTCGTGGTCGCCACCATCTTCTCCGACAAGTCCCGCGAAATTCCGGCCGTGAACGCGGAACCGGTCGCCGGACAGGTCAAGGGCCAGCCGCTGGAGATCCGTGCGACCGGCCAGCAGTGGCTCTGGCGCTTCGATTACCCCAACGCTTCCTTCAGCTACCGGCGCCTGATCGTGCCGGCCGGCGTCACCGTCAAACTGAACCTCGAGTCGATTGACGTGATTCACGGCTGGAACGTCCCGGAACTGACCGGCAAGGCCCAGGCCGTGCCGGGCCAGACCAACACGGTCTACTTCCGAGCCGACGAACCCGGCACCTACAACAGCCGTTCCTCGGTCCTCTCGGGACAGGGCTACGACACCATGGAGATCGAAGTCATGGTCGTGCCTACCGACGAGTACGAAGCCGCTATCGAGGAACTTAAGAAGAACATCCAGGACGCCCAGGACAAGGTCGAAGCCGAGTTCCAGGCTTCGCGCGAAAAGTCCGACGAAGCCTCTAGCCAGGCCAAAGAGGCCGAGGGCAGCGAGGCCCCCGCGACCGCAGAAACCAACGACGACGCCGAAAGCGCTAACGCCGAATGAGCCGCACCACCAGCTACCCCCAGACGATGCCGCCGACCCGGCCCGAGGTTTCCTCGACCGGTCCCGAAGCCGAAAAGCGTGCCCGCTGGTCGCAGCTCGCTTCGAGCGCCGACCACAAGGACATCGGCCGCATCCTGGTCACCGCCTCCTTCGGTTCCCTCTTCCTGGCCGCCCTCGAGCTGCTGCTGCTGCGGCTTCAGCTGGCCGTGCCGTCCAACGTCTTCCTCGAGGGTGTCACCTTCGACCGCCTGCTCTCCGTCTACGGCGAAACCGCGATTTTCCTGATCGCCCTGCCGCTGGCCATCGGCCTGCTCTACTACGTGGTTCCGCTCCAGATCGGCGCCCGGACCACGGCGATTCCGCGGGTCGGCCAGATCGGACTCTGGCTCTTCATGGTCGGTGGTGTCCTGCTTTACGCCTCCTTCCTCTTCACCCCGCCGGAAGCCGGCATCAACCCGCTTCCCCCCTTCTCTGATGCCACTTTCAACCCCAACAACGGCGTTGACGTGTGGATCACCTCAACCGGCATGATCACTCTTGGCCTGCTGCTCGTCTCGATCGACCTGCTGGCCACGCTCCACAACCTGCGTGCCCCCGGCATGGCCTGGCGGCGCGCCCCGCTCTTCACCTGGGCCGCTGCCATCGTGACCTGGCTGTTCACGGTGATCGCCCCGATCTTCCTCGCCGCGATCACCATGCTGATGATCGATCGCCTCTACGACGGCGGTTTCTTCGCCGGCTCCGCGGGCGGCTCGCCGGTCCTCTGGCAGCACCTTTCGTACATCTTCTTCACCGGCGTCTACATGATCGTTTCGGTGACTTTCCTCGCCGCGATCGGCGAGATCGTCCAGACCTTCACCGGCCGTGAGCTGCCGCGCAAGTCAGTCACTCGTTCGCTGGTCGCGATCGCGGTCATCGGCACCCTGGCCTGGACCCAGAACATGCTGACCGTCCCGATGGACAGTGGCTGGAAGTACTACGGCATGCTGATGTCGCTGGCACTGATCGTGCCCTTCGGCCTGATCTTCTACAACCTGATCACCACCGTCAGCGAGAGTGATTTCCACATGCGGGCGCCGCTGCGCTTCGCTCTCGGTGCGCTGTCGCTCGCCTCGATCGGCCTTGCCGCCGAGATCGCCCAGTCGACCATCGCCGTTGCCACGCAGCTCTCCGAAACCTACGACGCTTGGGCTGCCACCCACTTCGCCCTGGTCGGCTTCGCCGTCTTCGGCGGCTTCGCCGCGGTCAGCTACTGGTACCCGAAGATGACCGGCCGCCAGCTCAACGAGGACCGGGCGATGAAGTCCTTCGGCCTCATGTTCATCGGCGCGCTTGTTGCGATCCTGCCGCTGTTCGCGGCTGGCGTTGCCGGCCAGGTCACCGACTCCTACCGCTGGTTCTCCGGTGAGGACTTTGGCGTCTACAACGCCATTTCCGCGGTCGGCACGCTGATCCTGTTCGTCGGGATCGTGCTCGCGGTCGGCAATCTGGTCAAGAGCCGCACCGAGGAGCCTGCCGCCACTCCGGATCCGTACCGGGGCGACTCGCTCGAGTGGCTGGCCCTCTCGCCGCCCCCGGCTCATAACTTCGACGTCCTGCCGGACGTCCGCAGCACCCGCCCGATGCGCGACATCCGCGAGGCCATCACTCGCCGCGATGCCGAAAGCGCGGAGGCCGAGAGTGCCGCTCAGCCTGTAGCCTGAATGTCATGACTCCCGGTGCCGACGCACACTCAGTGCGTTCTCGGCAGGCCGCTCCGCCCGCGCAGTCCGGCCTGCAGCTTGACCCGATCTCGCTCGTGCGGGATTACGTCTCGCTGACCAAACCGCGGATCATCAGCCTGCTGCTGCTGACCACGGTCGCGACCATGTTCGTGGCCGATCCGTCCGGCCCCGCCCTCTCGACCATCCTCTGGACCATGCTCGGCGGTTACCTGGCCGCCGGCGGCGCTGGAGCGATCAACCACTACATCGACCGGGGCCGCGACGCCCAGAACAACCGGACCAGCAACCGTCCCCTGGCCGACGGCCGGATCAAGCCGATCAACGGCCTGATCTTCGGCATCGCCCTCGGGGTCATTGCCTTCTTCCAGCTCTGGCTGACCGTCAACTTCCTCGCTGCGGCCCTCGCCATGGTCGGTCTGTTCGGATACGTCTTCCTCTACACGCTCTGGCTGAAGCCGCTCACCCCCCAGAACATCGTGATCGGCGGCAGCGCCGGTGCGGTTCCGCCGCTGGTCGGCTGGGCCGCCGCGGCCGGCTCGCTCAGCTGGGATGCGATGTGGCCATTCCTGATCATCTTCTTCTGGACCCCGCCCCACTTCTGGGCCCTGTCCCTGATGATCAAGGACGACTACGCCAAGACCGGAGTTCCGATGCTGCCGGTCGTAAAGGGCGAGGAAGCCACCCGCCAGGCAATCCTGATCTACACGATCTTCATGGTCGGCTTCACGGTCGGTCCCTACTGCACCGGCCTCCTCGGACCGTCCTATCTGGCCGCGTCCGTCGTGCTCGGACTCGTTTACATCGGCTTCTCTTTCGCCCTCTGGCGCAAGGCGAGCCAGAAGATCACCCTCCAGGCCTACCTCTACTCCCTGGCCTACCTGGCGCTGCTCTTCATCTCGATGGCCGTCGCTGCCGTCGCCGGGGCTTAACGGCAGTCGGCGAGCTTCGCTCCGCCTCTCGTCAGTAGTCGGCGAGCTACGCTCCGCCTCTCGTCAGTAGTCGGCGAGCTTCGCCCCGCCTCTCGTCAGTAGTCGGCGAGCTTCGCCCCGCCTCCATTCTTAACCCGCCCCTCCCATTGGAGACATCGAATGGTTGGGAGGGGCTCTGACCGAGGAGGCCCGTGTGCCCCGGGCCTGATAAAAATCAGGCTCATGGATCGCAATACCTCCAAGAAGAATTTCACCACGGGCATGCTGCTCGGCGCCACTTCAGCCTCGATCTTTGCCCTCACTTTCGTTTTCGCGGTCCTCTACATCGCGAACTAGGAAACCAGCATGAGCCAGATCACCAAACCGACCGAGACGATCCAGCTTCCCGCTCCGTCGTTTGCCCCCGCGGTCTTCGCCATCGGCGTGCTCGGCCTCGTCGCCGGTACCTTCGCCAACGACTTCATGTTCCCGGCCTGGTTCTACGCCTTCGTCGGCTTCTTCTTCTGCCTTTTCTCGCTGCGCAGCATGATCAAGAAGGGCCGCCGCGCCTTCTACACCCTGCCCCGCGAGCAGGAAGATGCCCGAGCCGAGCTCCCGGTCGCAAGCTTCACCGCGCCGAGCGCCGACTGAGCAACCACCAAAGAGACTTCCAAGAGGGCCCGAAAGGGCCCTCTTCTCGGTAAGTTCGAGAATCGGGTGGGCCTAGAATCGGGTGGGCCTAAGACAGAATCCGGACCCGCCCGCGATCGGTGTCACGACTTAGGTATCGAATTCTGCCGCTAACTCGTGACACCCCACGTCGGGGTCGGTTCGCGAGTGAATCCGGGTCGGTTCGGGATCGGTGTCACGACTTAGGTATCGATTTCTTTCGCTATCTCGTGACACCCGCCTTGGGATAGACGTCCCTCGTTCGGCTCCTGGGCCGCCCGGTTTGGCGGCCCGGTTTGATGTCCCGACTAGACGGCCTGGCTTGAGGTGGCTCCGTCGGAAGTCCAGACTCGCATGATGTCCCGCATGCTGAGGACTCCGACCAGTTCTCCGTCGCGATAGACCGTGAGATGGCGGATGCCTCGCCTGGACATCTCGGTCGCGGCCCGTTCGAGGCTCCACTCCGGTGAGGCGGTGATCACTTTCTCGCTCATGTGGTCGCCAACTTTCTCCCGGTCGGGATCGAGGCCAGCCCCGATCGCCCGGAGGACGTCACGCTCGGTCAGGATCTGCGGTCCCGGCCATTCCTCGTGTTCGACGATGGCGGCTCCGACCGATCTCTCGGCCATCATCCGGGCGGCGTCGCGAAGGCTGTGGTCAGGCCCAACCCGGAGGACAACTTCCGACATCCCGACACTTACGCGCATCCGAACCCTTTCAGGAGTTTGTAACTTTCGTTGCCAGCGTATCGGATCGTGCCAGTTGTCTCAAATGCCTTCTCCGGCCTCGCGGATACCGCGAGGCAGCAGTGGCGCCTCGGTATATAGAATGGCCGGGCTTCACCCACCGCCATGAAGAAGAACAAGTTCCTGACCAAGCTGCCCCTGTTCCTCGCGTCCGTTGCCGTCCTCGGCGCGGTAATCGCCGGATGTGGTTCCACATCTTCGAATTCCGATCCCGAGAAGCACGGCTTCCAGGATCGCGGCCGCCAGCTCTTCAACGCCAAGTGCGGTACCTGTCACGTGCTCGCCCAGGCTGCGAGCTCGGGCACCCAGGGTCCGAACCTCGATGACGCCTTCGCCGCTTCACGCCTTGCCGGCATGGACGACGACACGATCAAGGGCATCGTCCGCTCTCAGGTTCTCCGCCCCCAGGACGTAAACGGCGACATGCCGGGCGTCACCATGCCGGCCAACATCGTGACCGGCAATGATCTCGAAGACGTTTCCGCCTACGTTGCGGCCGTGGCCGGTGTTCCCGGCATCAAGCCGCCCGAGGCTCCGGGTGAAGGTCCCGGCGCCCAGGTGTTCGCAAACAACGGCTGCGGCAGCTGCCACACCCTCGCCGCCGCCCAGTCGGCCGGCACCCTCGGCCCCAACCTCGACGAGGTCATCCCGGGCATGAGCAAGGCCGAGATCCACGAAGCGATCGTGAATCCGGGCGCCAAGATCGCCCCGGGCTTCCCGAACGCGATGCCCAGTTATGACGGCAAGATCAGTGAACAGCAGCTCAATCAGCTGATCGAGTTCCTCGTTTCATCAGCTGCGGCTGATGGCAAGAGCTGATTCCGCCATTCTCTCCCGGATCCGCCGCTTCAACATCTCGCCTGAGCTCTATCAGGTCATAACCCTCATCGCGCTCGTCACCCTCGTGGGGATCGTCTTCACGGGGGCGGGCGTCAGACTCACCGCTTCCGGCCTCGGGTGCCCCGACTGGCCCAAGTGCCACGGACAGTACGTTGCTCCGGCCCAGATCAACGCCTGGATCGAGTACGGCAACCGGCTGCTGACCGGCGTCGTATCGCTCGCCGTGATCGCCGCCTGCCTGCTCGCCTTCTTCCGTCGCCCGTACCGCAAGCACCTCGCCTGGATCGGGGTCCTGCTGCCGCTCGGTGTGATCGGTCAGGCCGTCCTCGGAGCGTTCGTCGTCTACTACCACCTGCCTCCCGAGCTGGTGATCTTCCACTTCATCCTCTCGATGATCCTGATCGACGCCGCCTTCGCGCTCTTCTGGTGTTCGAGATATGAGCCGGGCGAGCGGCGCTATTCGAAGGACTGGAAGAGCACCTGGGCGGTGCGGGCACTGATCCCGATCGGACAGCTGACCATCTTCCTCGGCACGATCACGACCGCCTCCGGCCCCCACCCCGGCGATCACGACAAGGAACTGGTCCGCCGTTTCGATTTCAAGGGCGCCGACACGCTCGAATGGATCGCTCAGCGCCACGCGGCGATGGCGGTCATCTTCGCCCTCTCCGTGCTCGCGGTGATCTTCTACGTGCGACGCCAGGGTGGTGACAACCGGGCCCAGAAGCCCCTTTTCGTCGTCCTCGGGCTGATCTGCTTCCAGATCGCGCTCGGCATCACCCAGTGGCAGCTCCACCTGCCCGCCATCCTCGTCTGGCTTCACGTCGCCACCGCCACCCTGCTCTGGGTCGCGGTCCTCTGGGCGGTCGCCAAATCGGGCCAGATCACCCCCGGCACCAAGGGCGCCCTGCGGCGCCACGCGGAACCTGCTCCTTCAAGCTAGGCGCCCGAACCGCCCGCGAGAATGAAGTTTGGAGCGCTTGATGGCCATGACTTCAATCTCGACCCTCACTGATCACGGTCAATCCGACCTGCGGCGGCAGGCCCTGGAACTGGCCGAAGTCGGCCTGGCCGCCGCTGACGGCGGAAGGGCCGTTCACGAGACAGTCCGACTGCGGGACGGCGGGATCGAGATCGCCGGCAGTTTCCACCCCCTTCCCCCGGGACGGAAGCTTTTTGTGCTCGGTGGCGGCAAGGCGACACTGCCCGTTGCCCAGGCGCTCGAAGAGGTGCTCGGCGAGCGGATCGACGCCGGAGTGATCGTGCTGAGACAGGGGGAATCCGCCGCGACCCGCCGGCTTGAGGTCCTCCACGCCGACCATCCACTTCCGTCGGGCGCCTCGGTTCGGGCGGCGAACCGAGTGGTCGAACTGGCCGCCCAAGCTGAGGCGGGCGACCTTGTGGTCACCTGCTTCACCGGGGGCCGATCCGCCCTGCTATCGATGCCGCCACCACAGGTCAGTTTCGAGGACAAGCTCCGCCTGAACCAGTTGCTGGTCGGATCCGGCATGCCAATCGCCGAGATCAATACCGTTCGAAAGCACGTCTCCCTGATCAAGGGCGGTCGCCTGGCCGAGCAGATCGCACCGGCCCGAATCGTCAACCTGACGGTCTCCGACGTTGCGGGTGACACGCTCGATGTTCTCGCCGACCTGACGACGCAGGACACCTCCACCCCGGCCGACGCTGTCGAGGTTCTACGCCGACACGGCCTCTTCGATCAGATCCCCGAATCGGTCCGGAGCCACCTGGCTTCCGAGGCGGCCAACTCTCCCGCCCTCGATGATCTCGCCGTCGAGACCGTGATGCTGGTCGACGGCCAGCGCGTCTGCAAAGCGATCGCCGCCCACGCCCGCGTGTCCGGACTCGAACCGGAGATCGTCAGCACCACCCTGGAAGGCGAGGCCGGCGAAATCGGCCGGTATCTGGCCCGGCTCGCCACGACCGACAAGAGTGCGAGAGTTCTGCTGGGCTGCGGTGGCGAAGCGACGGTCCGGGTCGCTGATACCGCTTTCGGTCGGGGAGGCCCCAATCAGGAAGCGGCGATCGCGGCAGCTCTCGTACTCGATGGTCATCAGGCCGCGATCGCCTTCCTCGATACGGATGGCTCCGATGGAGGCACGGACGCCGCTGGCGCCATATGCGACGGAGAGACCGCTGAGCGAGCCAGAGAGCTCGATCTGGACCTGGGCACTGCCCTCACCTCCCACAGTGCCACAGAGCCGCTCAGGGCGCTTGACGATCTGATCGTGACCGGGCCAACCGGCACCAATGTCAACGATCTCTTCGTGGCCGTAACGAGGCCACCAGAAAAGGAGGCCACATGAAGCAGCACCCCGTTGTCAACGAACTCACCCCCGAACCGCTCGATCCCGACCAGGTCATTGCCGGCCAGCCGGAGGTCAGCGAACTGACTTTGCTCGAAACCGGCGAATCCGGCACTTCCGGCCTCTGGCAGCTGACGCCTGGCACGGTCACCGACGTCGAGATCGAGGAGTCATTCCTGGTCCTTCGTGGCCGGGGAACACTTGAATTCGACGACGGCCGTACGGTCGCCCTCGCCCCCGGGGTCATTCACCAGTTCGCGGGCGGAGAAGAGACCACCTGGACCATCGAGGAGACCCTGCTCAAGGCCTACTGGATCGCCTGACAGCTACTCGTCTTCATCGGGACTGCCGAGCTGGTGCTTGATACCGCGGAAGATCGGCACGGCGACGAGCGCCAGCAGGATCAGGACCCAGATCATCGCCGCCAGCGGGGAGATCAGCTTCGCCACCGCCGCGACCGAGACGCCGGCCACGATGATCACGATCAGCCAGCTGAAGGCGGCCGTCTCCCGCTCAACGGGATTGCCGAGGTCCAGTCCGAAGCGTTCTCCCCGCGCCGGCACGGGCGACTTCTCCACTTCCGCGGATCCGTCTTCCTCCCGTGCGTCGGGATCATTCATGACGAGGTCAGATGATGTAGACGGCCAGGAACACGATGATCCACATGATGTCGACGAAGTGCCAGTAGATGCCTGGTACCTCGACACCGAGGTGATCCTTCTGTGCGGGGCCGAAATGTCCGCGGTAGGCGCGGATGTTGGCGAAGGTCAGCAGCAGCAGACCGACGAACACGTGGGCGCCGTGGAGACCGGTGAGGCTGAAGAAAATCGAACCGAAGGCACCGTCACGCGGCGTGAAGCCGATGTGGACGTACTCGTTGATCTGGATGAAAAGGAAGGTCGCGCCGAGCAACCAGGTCGCGGTCAGGCCAAGTTTGAGGCCGCGATGGTTGTTGTGCTTGATCGCCTCGAGCGCGTAATGAATCGTGAACGACGAGGAGATCAGGACCGCCGTATTGATGCCGGCGATCAGGACCGGGAGTTCGATGCCCTCCGGCGGCCAGGAGGCCGGATCAGCGACCACCCTGAGGAAGAAGTACGCCGCGAAGAAGGCGCCGAACAGCATGATCTCCGAGAGGATGAAGAGCAGGATGCCGAGGATCGTGCGATCGATCCGGGCGCTCTGATGGGCCTCGGGCGGTCCGTGGTGCTCGTGGTCATCGACATGACCGTGACCGTGGGCAGCGATGCTTGCGCTTTCCATCTTTATGCCTCGTTCTCTTCTGCGTTTGAAACTTCAACGGCCGGCTGCGGCGCTTCGCCCTCGGCCACAACGGCGGCGACTGCCTCCGGCGGGCGGCCTGCCTCATGGTGGACGACCGGCTTGTCGGTGATCTCGCGAACCCGGCCAACCAGGTCCTGCTTGAGCCAGTGCGACTCCTCCCCGCTCAGGGTCGAGATCAGGATCTCGTCCACGCGGTAATGCTCGATCGCGGTCTTGACGGCATCGAACGGATCAGGGCTCATCGGCTGAGCGGTCGCGTCGATGTTGGCGTGGTAAAGCTTGGCCAGAACACTGGCGAGGTTGCGGGCTACCGTCGCCTCGGAAACGTCGTCGGCTGCCGGGGCAATGATCGTGTACCGGTGCGGACGGGCGTCCGAACGGTCGAGCAGTCGGCTCTGCAGGTCCTCGCTGGTCAGGGTCCGGTTGGCGACCACCAGGGTGTGGGTCACGTTCAGGCTGATCGAGTCGTCCTCGATCCGAACCGGAATGTGGGTGATCTTGGTGACCTTGCCGTAGGTGATCTCGGCCCACTCGAGCAGGTCCCTACGGGTCAGGCCGAAACGGAAGTCGTAAGTGCAGGAGAGCAGGACCTCGGAGGGACGGTGGCTGCGGATCGCGTCACCGAGCGCCAGGTCGTACTCCGGATCGAGCACTTCACCGATCGCTTCGATGCCGAACTCGTCGAGCACCGCGAGGGTCACGTCGACGCGGGCACGCGCTGCTTCCTCGCGCTCCTCGGGAGCGAACAGCTGGCCGACCGAAGGCTGGTTCTGCGGGGCAACGACGACTATGTATGAAGCGTCGGCGGCCCTTTCACGAGCGGCCTCGAGCAGCTTGCGTCCGCCCGCAACCTCGTTCAGGAAAATAAGAAGTGGTTTCTTGCTCATGAGCCTGCGGGCACCGTGGTCGGCTTGGTCTCGGGCACTTCGGCACCCTCTTCTTCACCACCCATGATCGCGTGGCGCGCACCGGGGGTGCCGAACTCGTACGGACCACCGACGACACGCGGGATCTCGTCGAAGTTGAACACCGGCGGCGGCGAGGAGACCTGCCACTCGATGGTGTTCGCCCGCCAGGGGTTGTCCCCGGCCTTCGGGCCGAACCGCCAGCTGACGATCATGTTGTAGA
>JAEZIQ010000070.1 GCA_023436605.1 Actinomycetes bacterium
GTCGAGAAGGAAGTCGACGACGGCCGGACGCATTACCGGATCTACGGCTACGAGCCCGGGCTCGACGACCAGCCCGACACCGACATCGGCGCGATCGCGCGCAACCGGCTGACCGTGACCCCGCTCAGCCTCGACTGGACCCATCACGACGAAATCGAAGGTCTGCGCGACCGCGATTTCGAACGGCTGTTGGGTGAGGCCGCCTCTTGAGTTCCGAAGAGGAAACGGTCGACGAAGCGAAGCGGATCGCCGAGCTCCAGGAGGAGCTCAACCATCACATCGTCCTCTACCACGAGAAGGACGACCCTGAGATCTCCGACGAGGAGTACGACCAGCTCTACGCCGAGCTCCTGGCCCTGGAGAAGAAGCACCCGGAACTGGTCACCGGCGACTCGCCGACCCAGCGGGTGGGGTCCGAGCCCTCGACCAGTTTCGCCCCGGTCGAGCACGCGATCCCGATGCTTTCGCTCGGCAACGCGCGCACCGAGGAGGAGCTGCTCGCCTGGGAGAACCGGGTTCGCAATCACCTGGCCCGCCGCGACGTCGATCCCGGCCGGCTGACCTATGTGACCGAGCCGAAGATCGACGGCCTGGCGATCTCCCTCACCTATGAGAACGGCAAGCTGGTCCAGGGCGCGACCCGTGGCAACGGCCGGGTCGGCGAAGACGTGACCGCCAACATCGAGACGATCGACGCGCTGCCGAAGAAACTCGAGAATGCCCCGGCGCTGATCGAGGTGAGAGGCGAGGTATACCTGCCGATCCCGGACTTCGCTGCCCTCAACCAGAAGCGGGTCGATGCGGGCCTGCCGGCCTTTGCCAACCCCCGCAACTCGGCCGCCGGCTCGATCCGCCAGGTCAATCCCAGGGATGCTGCTGAACGTCCGCTGGCGGTCTGGGCCTACGGGATCGGCGCCACCGACGGGATCTCATTCAAGAGTCACTCCGAGGAGATCGAGTGGCTGCGGGAGAACGGATTCCAGGTCAATCCCGACATCGCCGTCCACGACTCGATCGGCGAGGTTCTCGAGCGTTGTCACTGGTGGCTCGACCGTCGCGAGGATCTCGACTTCGAGATCGACGGGGTCGTGATCAAGGTCGACAACATCGACCTCTGGAACGAGCTCGGGGTCGCCGGCCGGGAACCGCGCTGGGCGATCGCCTGGAAGTTCCCCCCGACTACCGCCACCACGAAGCTGCTGAAGATCGTCTGGAACGTGGGGCGGACCGGTCACCTGGTCCCCTTCGCGATGCTCGACCCGGTGCGGGTCGGCGGCGTGACGGTTTCGACGGCGACTCTCCACAACGAAGAGGACCTCGAGCGAAAGGACGTCCG
Source organism: Actinomycetes bacterium (assembly GCA_023436605.1). GTDB lineage: Bacteria > Actinomycetota > Thermoleophilia > Solirubrobacterales > 70-9 > 67-14. Next base: position 1,337 of record JAEZIQ010000070.1, read on the forward strand.
CGAAGGCGACGAGGTGGTCGTGCTGCGGGCCGGGGACGTGATTCCCCAGGTGGTTTCCGCCTTGCCGCAGAAACGTCCAAAGGGAGCGGAAAAGCCGGCCCCGCCGAAGGTCTGCCCCGCCTGCGGGACCGAGGTGGTCAAGCCGGACAACTCGGTTTTCTCGATCTGCCCGAACCGCTCCGGCTGTCCCGGCCAGATCTTCCAGCACATCAAGCACTTCGTTTCGCGCGGCGCGATGGACATCGAGGGAATCGGCGAGAAGCAGGTGCTGCGATTCCTCGACGAAGGCCTGATCGCCGACGTGGCCGATCTCTACGACCTCAAGCAGGAGCAACTCGAGGCTCTCGACCGCATGGGCAAGACCTCGGCCGGCAACCTGATCGCCGAGATCGACAAGTCCCGCGAGGTCCCGTTCCCACGGGTCCTTTTCGCGCTCGGCCTGATCGGGGTCGGTCCGGCCACCGCCGAGGTCCTGGCGGACGAGTTCGGCTCGATCGATGCCCTGGCCGAAGCGGACCCGGAGCGGATCGAACAGACCGAAGGGGTCGGCCCGATCATGGCCCAGCAGATCGCCGAGTCGCTTTCGGACGAGGGCACCCTGGCAATTATCGAGCGGCTCAGGGCGGCCGGCCTCAAGCTGGAACTCGCCGAAGACGAGAAGCGGCCGGAGGGCGGACCGCTCGAAGGAAAGACCGTGGTCCTGACCGGCACCCTGCCCGACCTCACCCGCGACGAGGCCGGCGCGATGATCAAGCGGGCGGGAGGCAAGATCACCGGCTCGGTCTCGAAGAAGACCGATTTCGTGGTCGCCGGCGACTCGGCCGGATCGAAGCTCGCCAAGGCTGAAAAGCTCGGAGTTCCCATCCTCGACCGGCAAGGCCTCGACCGGCTCCTCGCCGGCGAACTCACCGAACCCGGCTGACCTCGCGCCCGGCGGGGCGGGCGACCGGTGGATCGGGAAGCGGCGCGCTAAAGGCGGGCGATCAGGGCGGCGATCCGGTCCTGGGCAGCGCGGGCGGCGGTCACGTTCGTGACGTCGTTCATCAGGATCGAGAAGGCGAACTGGCGGCCGGAGGCGTTGAAGCAGTACCCGGAGAGGGCGGTAACCCCGGTCAGGGTCCCGGTCTTCGCGTGGCAGTGTCGTTCGGCAGCCGAGCCGCGCATGCGGTCGGCGAGCGTGCCGTTGACACCGGCGGTGGGGAGCGAACCCAGGAAGTCACCGGCCCAGGGTTTGTTGCGGGCCTTGAGCAGGAGCTCGACCACGTCGTGAGCGGTGGAGCGGTTGCCATATGTGAGTCCGGAGCCGTCGATCGGCCAGACCCGAACGCCCAGAGAGGCCATCGTGCGGCGCACGACCTTGACGCCCTCGGCGGTACTGCCCTTGCCGCGGATCATGGCGCCGAGGTTCTTCAGCAGGGTCTCGGCCCAGAAGTTGACCGAGTTGACGTTGGTCACCCGGGCCATCCAGGGCATGTCGGGAGAAATCTGGCGGGCCAGCAGGTGTTCGCGCTTCATCCAGCGGGCGGGGGTCGCGCGAATTCCCGCGTCGACCTTTACGTTCACGCCACGGGCTCGCAGCGCCCGGGCCAGGGTGCGAGCCGCCAGCCGGGGCGGATTTGAACTGAAGCGACTCAGGCTGGAAGAGGTGTAGCCCGCGTTGAACGAAAGTCCGGATAGGGGGCCGATCCAGGGGCTGGTCCCGTAGCCGGAATCCGCGACGCCGCGGAGCCGGTCGAAGACCGTGTCGTCGGCGAAGATCCGGCCCGTGACCCGCTTCACACCATTTGCCTTGATCTGGGCGGCAAGCTTTTCGACCGAACTGCCCTCGCCCGCGAGGTAGGCGTCAAGGAAAGCCTGGGTGCCGAAGCTCGGGTCCCCGCCGCCTTTCAGGTACAGGTTGCCCTTGAGGGTTCCATCGCTGACATTCCCGGCCGCAAAGACCCGGGTGGCGAAACGCCTGTCGCCGATACGAGCCAGGGCGGTCGCGGTAGTGAACAGCTTGGTGTTGGATGCGAGTGACCGGCGGGCTTGGGAATTCAGGCTGCAGACGTTTCTGCGGCTCTTGAGGTTGAAAACGCGGAAGCCGACCGAGCGGTTGCCCCGCCGGGCGAGGCGGCGCATCGAAGCACAGGCCCTTCCGGCACTGGCCGAAGCATCGCCGGGACCGGTGGAGTTGTCGCCTTTCCCGAGGACCGGAGTGACCGCGGGCGCGTCCGGGTTGGGCAGGGGTTTGGGGGGAGCGGCCTGGGCTGACGCTGAAAGGCAGAACAGGGCCGCCGCAACCAGGGCCGAAAGCGGGAGTTTCATCGGATATTGCAACAAGCGAGAGGCCGAAGGTAGCGGATGGTTACATCGATTGCTGACATAATTGGACCCTGATGGGCAAGGTTGTAAACATCGAGGAATCCCAGAAACGGCGTCAGGGAGCCAAAAAGAGGAAGCACTCGCGCACGGCACTGGTTCTCGGTGGCGGCGGCTTCACTGGCGGTGTGTACGAGATCGGCGCCCTGCGGGCGATGGATCTCCTCGCCGTCAACATGAGGGTCAACGACTTCGATATGTACGTCGGAACGAGCGCCGGGTCTTTCATCGGCAGCATGCTGGCCGCCGGGGTCACCCCGGAAGAGATGATGCGGGTGCTGACCGACGAGGAAGGCTCGCCGATCGAGCGGATCAGCCAGGACACTGTTCTGCGCCCGAACTTCACCGAGTACGCAAACAAGATCGCCACCCTGCCGCTTCACGTAGCCGGCATGGTCAAGAGCATGGTCCCGCGACTTCGCGACCTCTCGGTCATTGACGTCGCCTACGGCCTGGCCGAACACCTTCCCTCCGGCATGTACTCGAATGCCGGGATCGGCTCCTACGTCCGCGAGGCACTGGCCACCAAGGGCATCGTTGATTCCTTCGACGCCCTCGAGCGTGAGCTCTATCTGACTGGCACCGACCTCGACTCCGGTGAACGCGTCGTCTTCGGCGACAAGGAAGGCGACTGGACCGGCATCCCGGTCTCCAAGGCGGTCGAGTGTTCGACCGCTCTGCCCCTGGTCTACGAACCGGTCGAAGTCAACGGCCGGACCCTGATCGACGGGGGCATCTACTCGACCACCAACGTCGATGTCGCCGTTGATCGGGGCGCCGAGTTCATCGTCGTGGTCAATCCGCTGGTCCCGTACCTGAACGACCGCAACGTGGGACTGCCGACCGTTTCCGGCAGCCGGGTCCGCCGGATCGTCGACATGGGCCTCCCGGCGATCGCCAACCAGGCCTTCCGTCTGCTCCTCCACCAGCGGCTCAACATCGCGGTCGAGTCCTGGAAGGAACGCTACCCCGGGGTCGACATTCTGCTCTTCGAGCCCGAACCGGACGACGAAATCATGTTCGGCACCTCGATCATGGATTACTCACACCGGCTCGACATCGCCACCCACGGGTTCGAAACCGTGACCGCACACCTGGCCGAGGATTACGCCTACTACACCGAGATGGCCGAAAAGCACGGCCTCGAGATCTCCGCCACCCGGCTGCGCCGCGTGGTCCGCAAGGTCAAGGAACAGGAAGCCTCCGAAGCCTCCGTCTGGCGCCGCATCTTCGAACAGACGACCGGCGCCCTCCTCCGCCAGACCGGCACTTCCTAGCCCGGGCGGCCCGTCTCGGGCCAGACCGAGGCCGGTGAAGCAGGATCCCTACCGATCCGGTCGCAATCCTGCTTCACCCTCGTGGGGGCGAGGACGGTCCCCTGAGGTTCAGTCGACGAGCGCCCCTAGGAGGCGTAGAGCTCGTCGATTTCCTTTTCGTACTTGGTGCTGACGACCGGGCGCTTGATCTTCAGGGTCGGCGTCAGTTCGCCGCCTTCCTGGGTCAGGTCGTTCGGCAGGATGTGGAAGCGCTTGATCTGCTCGACCGGGGCGAAGTTCTTGTTGATCTCCTGGATGTGCTTCTCGATCGCTTCCCGAACCACCGGGCTGTTCACCATCGCGGTCGGTTCGTCGAGCATGCCCTGTTCCGCGGCGAACCGGGTCAGCGCTTCCTGGTCGAGGGTGACCAGTGCGATCAGGTAGGGCCGGCGGTCGCCGATCACCACGCACTGCGAGACCAGCGGGTGGCGCTTGACTTCCTGTTCGATGTTGACCGGGGTGATGTTCTTGCCGCCCGCGGTGATGATGATCTCCTTCTTGCGGCCGACGATGGAGACGTAACCATCGTCGTCGATGGCAGCGACATCACCGGTGTGCAGCCAGCCGTCGGTGATCGTCTCGTCGGTGGCTTCCTGGTTCTTGTAGTAGCCCTTGAACACGTTCGGACCCTTGACCAGGAGCTCGCCGTCCTCGGCGATCTTCAGGTCGACGCCGGGAATCGCACGACCCACGGAGCCGATCCGGTTTGAGCCCGGCATGTTGCAGGTGCCGCCGGTCGAGGTCTCGGTCATGCCCCAGGCCTCGTAGAGCGGGACGCCGGCAGCTTCGTAGAAGCGCAGGATCTCCGGGTCGATCGGGGCGGCGCCGCTGATCGCGACCCGCAGGTTGCCACCGAAGATCGCGCGGACCTTCGAGAAGACCGCCTTGTCGGCAAAGCCCATCTGCTTGGTCAGCAGGAAGCCCGGCTTCTTGCCTTGTGCCTCGGCCTTGCGGTAGCGCTTGCCGACCCGGAAGGCCCAGCGGAAGATCGCGGCCTTGAGACCCCCCTCGGCCTCGGCCGCGGCGATCGCGGTGTCGTGGACCTTCTCGAAGATGCGGGGGACCGAGGGGAAAGATTCGGGCTTGACTTCAGCCAGATTGGGAACGATCTTGAGCTGGTCGCGTTCCCAGAAGGCGATCCGTCCGCCGATGTCGACCATCCCGTACTGGATCAACAGGGCGAAGACGTGGGCGAGGGGGAGGAAGAGGTAACTGGTCTCGCCTTCCTTGATGATGCTCACGGTGTCGGCCATGTCGAGCATCGCCCGGTAATTGCCGTGAGAGATCATGCATCCCTTGGGCGGGCCGGTGGTGCCGGAGGTATAGACGATCTTGCAGAGGTCGTCGGGCTCGACCGCCTCGTAGCTCGCCTTGTAATCCTCGGCTGAACCGGCCGCTCCCATCTTGCGCAGCTCGTCGATGCTGATCGCCCCTTCGGCCTCGCCGACCATGATCACGATCTGCTCGAGGGCCGGGAGGGAATCCTTCACCTCGGAAATCTTCGCCAGCTGGTCTTCGTTTTCGACGACGACAACCCGCGACTCTGAATGCTCGAGCACGTACTGGCACTCGGAGGGCGAATTGGTCTGATAGATCGGCACGACGGTGGCCCCGGTGCTCATCGCCGCAAAGTCGAAAAGGGTCCACTCGGGCCTGGTGTTGCCGATGATCGCGACTTTGTCGCCCCGGCTGATGCCGAGCTCCCGGAGACCGAGAGTCAGGTTCTGGACATCAGCCGCAACCTGGCTGTAGGAAGCCTCTTCCCAGTCGCCGGCATCGTTTTTGAAGAGGAATGCACCGTCGGATCCGTGACGTGCAGCCGAATTCGGCAGCAGGTCAGCGAGGGTCCGGGAACGATTGGTCGGCTGGTAGGTGCTGGACAACTCTCTCTCCTAATTGTCTACGCGGCTTCGGAAGGCGATGTGATCGCCTGATCCTGCCACATCAGATCGGATTGGGCAGGTCGATGAACTCGTGCTCGACTTCGAAGCGTTGCGCGACCAGATCACCGAGCGCTTTGATCCCGCAGATCTCGGTCGCGTAATGCCCGGCCGCGATGAAGTGGATGCCACCTTCGCGGGCGTCCGCCATCACGTGTTCGGACGGCTCGCCGGTCAGGTAGGCGTCGAGCCCGAGGGCGATTGCCTGGTGGATGTCCGAGGCGGCCGACCCGGTCACCACGCCGATCGTCGAAACGGTTTCCGGCCCGGCGTCGAATACCAGCGGCTCCCGGTCGAGTTCCGTGGCGACAAGCTCGAACAGTTCGTTCGCCGCGATCGGCCTGGGTCGGTACCCGATCGCGCCGATGCTTCGGCCCTTGGCCTCGCCGATCGAGCCGATCTCGACCGGCGCGGGTTCGAAACCGAGCTGCCTCAGGATCAAGGCGTTGTTGCCGATCTCGGGGTGAGCGTCGAGTGGCAGGTGGTAGCCGGCGATGCCGAGATCCGCGGCGAAAGCGACCCGGAGCCGGGCCGCCATGGCTTCGGTCAGGGCCCGGGGATGGAAGTCCCAGAACAGGCCGTGGTGGGTGAGCAGCAGGTCAGCTCCGGTCTCGGCCGCTGCGGTGATCGATTCAAGGTGGGCGGAAACAGCGGTGGCGACCTTCGCGACTTCGCGGTTGCCCGGCACCTGAAGACCGTTCGGCCCGTAGTCGCGGAAGCTCTCGACCTCCAGCGTCTCGTTACAGAAAGCGATGATCTCGTCGCGGGCAGCCACGGCTCCACCTTATAAGTCACAAGCCCGGACCGAGGACCCGCGTTTTGGCCGCAGGTCTAGGATGTGATCGTGGCTGAAGAGCAGGAAACAGAAGTATTGGCGCCGAGCGACGCCTTCATCGAATCGCTGATGGACACCGATCTTTACTCGATGGGTGCCTACTTCTCCGATCGCAACCCCGAGCTGATCGACGAGTTGATCGATCGCAGCGTTTCGATCGAGGAGCGCGGGCTGGTCCGGTTCTCCGAAGAAGAGGGGGTCGAGCTCGAAGAGGCTTTCAAGACCCTGCTCACCGGTCTCGCGGTGCGGTACTACAAGTCGGTCACGGGCTGATATGGCTGCCGGCAAGCAGCGTCGTCCGGGCCAGTTCCGGACGCTGATCATCCTCCTCGTCGCGGTCGGGGCTCTGCTGGTCGCCCTGATTGGCATGTCGACCCGCGAAGCCAGCAACGAGTACGAGGACATCCAGGGCGTGCAGGACATGCGGATGATCATCGGCGGTGAACGCCAGCTCGAAGATCGGCTCGGCTCGGATGACGCTCCGGTCCAGATGCAGGTTTTCCTCGATGCCCAGAGCGAGACCTACCGCGACAACTTCTTCGACACGATCCCGCCGCTGATCAGCGGCCCGGTCCGGAGCGGTGATCTCAAGCTGCTCTACCGCAACCGGTCACTGACCCGCAACGCCACCGAGCTCTCCTTCTACGGGATCGAGGCGGCGATGAATCAGAACTACGGCTGGCAGTTTGCCTACCTGATGTTCCGCAACCAGGAACTGGCCAAGGAGGTCGGCCTCGACGAGGACTTCCTGACCAGGATCGCCGAATCGATCGAAAACATGGAGCTTCTGGAATGGAAAGAGGACTTCGAGGAAGGCCTCGAAGAGGGCAGCCAGATGAACGCCGAACTCCAGGCACAGGACCAGATTGCGATCGACCTGAAGATCCGCGACAAGCCCGCTGTCGTCGTGAATGGCCCGAGCGGAACCGAGATCGTCCAGGACGCCCCCGACCTGAACGAGATCGAAGCTGCCATCGACAAGGTCCGCTAGGCCTGACGGCAAGGTCTGGAAGGGCCGGTTTTCTGTAGGCTCACATCTCCTCGGGGCGTGGCGCAGCCTGGTAGCGCGCACCGTTCGGGTCGGTGAGGTCCCCGGTTCAAATCCGGGCGCCCCGATACTTCTCCGCCAACCCGTGTTGAAGTCTGTGCCCTCCGTCGTGTGACGGAGAGGCACCGACTTCGTACTAGCCGTGGTGGCTCGCCGATAGAGTCTGCTGAGGAGAGAGGTCCGGAAGTAGTCCGGAACACAAAAGAAAGTTTGAGTCGCTGGATGCAGACATCAGGGGGCAGGGAAGATCGCCGGAGCCGGCGGTTCGCATCACTCACCGCGCTTCTTGGCGTGCTTTCGGCCTTCGCCGTCTCTTTGGCGATGCCCGGCGATTCGCAGGCCCTCACCCCGCCGCCGGCCGACAAGGCGGAGATCTTCTTCGTTAATGGCGGGCGGATCGTTTCGATCAAGTCCGACGGGACCGACCGGAAGGTTCTGACCCGGCGCAACGCGTCGATCAGGGCCTTCTCGAGGGTTTCGGATTCCGGTCCTCTGCCTTCACCTGACGGACAGACGGTGCTCTTCACCCGTTACGCCGATGATGCTCCCCGGAAGTCGGGGATCTTCGCGATCGATCGAAACGGCGGGGTGCCAACGAGGGTTTTCGGTCCACGTTCCGACCAGGTCGAGACCTACTTCTCTTCCGCGGTGGACTGGAAAGCCGACGGTTCAAGGTTCTACGCCTTCAGATTCGGAATCGTCCAGAAAAATCAGTCCATAACGCTGAAGTCGGAACTGTTTTCCCTGAAGCCTGACGGGAGCGGGATCAGGAAGCTTTACGCAACCTCCGCAATCCTCGACCTCGAGAAACCTGGAATGCGTGACCTCTGGTTTCCCTACGACGCTTCGGTGAGCCCGGACGGAAAGACAGCCGTACTGGTCATGAGCGGAACGACCTCGACTTCCAAGGAGAGGTTGGCAAAGGTCGACCTCGCCACCGGCAAGCGCACCTGGCTCTCGAAGAACGCCGGGCGGGCAGACCTCTCGCCGGATGGCAAGACCGTGGTCTTCTCCTCGGAGCGAGACCGGAAGAACAAGAGCTGCTCCGACGGTTACTGCTACTTCCAGAAGAAGCTCTACCTGATCAACCTCAACGGCTCAAACCTGCGTCCTCTCCTGCCGGTCAACCGGGAAGGCAACTACCAGTCACCGGACTTCTCCCCGGATGGGAGTCGGATCGTGTTCGAAGCAGGGAGCGGAGCCGATCGGAGCTGGTATGAACCGGAGATCTGGTCGGTGAAGACGGACGGTTCCTGTCTCACCCGGCTGACCAACGGTTCACCGTCGAGCAGCGAGCCCGTCTGGGGAGCCGGTTCGGAAACCGGCCCCGCGACCTGTGGCAAAACCGACCTTCGCCCCTTGGTCGAGGTGAACTACCCCAAACGGGCAGAGAAGATCCAGCCGAGACCGATGTGGCTGGGGCAGGAATACGACAACCTGCTGCTCTCAGACGTTCGAGTGCCACACAGGACCCTCTTTTCCCGGTACGCCGACTGTGGTGTGATCAATTCGAAAGATTGCCCGGGGAACGTCTCGGTCCGGTCGACGTTCGTTTGTGCTGCCGGAATTGGTCTCGAGCTTGGCGGCGGCACCTACAGCGGAATGGAAAGGGTCCGCGGTGGTCTGATCGTGAACTTCGACCGTGGTTCCCGGGGAATCGGCAATTCGACCCACCTGCTGACCGGTGGTATCGACGTGGGTGTCTTGGGGGATTGGCTCCCCGGCGCAAAAGCGGTACCGCGTAACTGGCGCCGGGCCGCGATCGACAACCTTCGCTATGTAGGGGCCGACGCGCCACCAGCCAGGTTCCGTGAGCCCGTGTTTGCGGCGCGGACCATCCGGCGTGCCCGTACCCTCCACCGCAATTACCGAAAGCTCGGGACGCTGAAGAAAGCGGCGCTCGCGACCGGGCTATACGGCCCAACCGGCAAGGGACGGTGGCAGGTAACGATCTCCTACGATCGAAACGAAGCGGCGGCCTGGCTGCGCTTTGCCAGGGACCTCAGGAAGATCGGGTCGTTCAAGACCACCGAGTGCCGGGGATGACGAGCAGAAGCGCCAACCGCTGGATCCTTTTCGCTCTGACCGTCCTGGTCGGCTGGTCGGCGGCCGCATCGGCGACGGCTCTTTCTCCGGCCCCGCCCCAGGCGAAGGTCGTCTTCTCGAACGGTGGGCGAATCCTCGAAATGGGCGCCGATGGCGCCGACCGGGAAGTGCTCTTTGGCAAGAAAAGAAAGCCGAACAACGACGGGATGGGGGCCAGCGATCCGGCGGTTTCGCCCGACGGAGGGAAGATCGTTTTCAGCCTTCGGCGAAGGTTGAGCTACGAGACCGTGACCGACATCTGGATCATGAACTCCGATGGAACGGGAGCGCAGCGGTTGCTCAGGTCGACCGCCAGGGAGCAATACGGGGACCCGGGATTCACCCCGGATGGGCGGATCATCGCCAGCCTCTTCCGGAAGAGTTCGAAACACGCCGAGGCCCGCATCTTCACCATGTCCACCGAGGGCAAATCCCGTCGCGGGCTCCTCGTGCTCAAACAGAAGTCCCGTCCCTGGCGGTCCTACAAGGTGCTTGGCGGACCGGCCCTCTCACCTGACCGCAGCAAACTCCTCTACCTGGTCGGGTCCGAGTTCGACGGCATCTTCCAGGACTGGGGCTACGGCGTGGAGCTTCGAGTCAAGGACCTGACATCGAAATCCAGCCGAGTGATCTCCGAGCGCTCGATGGGTGGTGCCTGGTCCCCCGACGGCAGTCGCCTCGTCTTCTCGGAAGTCGGCATCGACGGGGAAGAGGACTTCTGCTGGAACTTCGACTACTCCTGCTCCGACTACAGCCGTCTCCGGGTCAGCAGGCCGGACGGTACCAGGGTTCGTGACCTGACAAGCGGGCAGGTCAACGAACGCAAGCCGGACTGGTCCTCGGACAACCGGATCGTTTTCGAGTCGACCCGCGGAAGCAGGCGGAACATCGCCGAGACGACCGAGGTCTGGTCGGTGCGACCGAACGGTCAATGTCTGACCCGGCTGACCAATGGGTCCCCGGCCAGCCTCGCTCCGGCATGGGTCGACCCCTCGAGAAACGACACGGCGCCGACATCCTGCGGGGCGAGGCCACCTGGTCCCAACGTGGAGATGACCGCTGCCGTCGACCCGGCGTCGAGTGGCAGGCCACTCTGGTTCGGTCCGTCGTTGCGCAAGGTGCTCCTCTCCTACTCGCAAGCCGAAGGCAGGAGTTCCTTCAATTTTTACGGTGATTGCGGGGCCGTTTCCGCACGAGGATGTGGCCCCGAAGTCGTGATCTACAACGAAGACATCTGCGAGGCCAAGGGATATGCCCCAGGGATGATCGGCTCCGGCCTGGCCCAGCGGCAACGGGGTATCTGGGTTTTCCGGAGTCTCAAGCCGGGCCGCGAAACGCCGCCCTTCACGGTGGGCTTTACGGGCCGGACCGTCTTCTTCATCATCGGTGGATCCGGAATTGGTGATCGCAAGTTGCAGAACAAGGTCGAGATCGACGCCCTGCGTTTCGTTGGTCAGGACTCCGCAAATGGAGATCTGCCCGCCCCGAAGTTCCCGGCCAGTGACATCAGGGATATGAAGCGGGTCGAGCGGGTGTTCGAGCGAACCGGTTCGGTGGCCCGCACCGCAAAGCTGCTTGACAAGGGCCGGTACTTCGTTCGCAGCAATCTCAGGCTGGCCCGGGAATATGAAGCGGCCGGTGGTTACGAATCAGTCACCTGCAACAAAAAGGTTTGAGACAAAAGTGTCTTAGGTGATACAATTCTGCCCGAATGGATTCGGGTCAGGACAAGCTTTTTCATGATGTGGCGAAGGCGCTCGTGGTCAATCCCGGTGCCTCCACTTCCGGTATCGCGGAGGCGGCCGGGGTCAGTCGCGCCACGCTTCACCGGGTCTTCGGCGAGCGCGAGAAGCTGGTCGAGGCGATCTATAGCTGGCTGCTCGACCTCTGCGACCAGGTCTTCGACGAGGCCGGGATCGACTCCGGTGAAATCGAAGCGGCCTTCGATCGCCTGATCGAGGATTGCTACCCGCTCGCGCAGTCGTACTGGCTCCTGACCGCGACCCCGCGGCTGGAACGCGAACCGGCGATCGGTGACCGGCTGCGCAAGCAGGACCAGCGCCTCGAGAACTTCTTCGCGCGCGGCCAGCGGGAAGGGTACTTCCGCACCGACTTTACGCCCAAGTGGATGTCCTACTCGTTCGGCGGCCAGGTGATGAGCGCCTGGTTTCTGGTCGAGGACGGATACGCCGGGGAAATGGAAGTGCCGAGGCTGATTCGGGAAACCACTTTCGGCGGACTGACCGCAAAGGGGGACTGATGGTCGAGACAGTCCCGTCACACCCCCGCCGCTGGGCGATCCTCTCGGTGATCTGTTTTTCGCTACTGGTCGTGGTGATCGACGTGACCGTGCTTCACGTCGCCGCGCCCGCGATCTCGAGTGATCTCGATCCGACCGCGCTGCAGCTGCTCTGGATCATCGACGTCTACCCGCTGGTTGCGGCCCCGCTGCTGGTCGCTTCGGGAGTGCTCGGTGACCGGCTGGGCCGCAAACGCATGCTGATCGCCGGCATGGCCGTCTTCGGGCTGGCTTCCCTGGCCGCGACCTTCGCGCCGACAGCGGAAACCCTGATTGCTGCCCGCGCCCTGCTTGGCGTCGGTGGAGCGATGATCATGCCCCCGACCATGTCGATCATCCGCGATGTGTTCCGGGACCGGGACGAGCGGGTCAAGGCGGTCGGGATCTGGAGCGCGGTCAGCGCTGGTGGCGCCGCGATCGGACCGCTGATCGGCGGTTTTCTGGTCGAACACTTCTGGTGGGGCGCGGTCTTCTTGATCAACGTCCCGATCGTGCTGGTGATCATCCCGATCGCCGCCCGGCTGCTGCCCGAAAGCCGGGCCGCGGAACCCCCACCGTGGGATGGGCTTGCGGTCGCTGCGACCGTGTTCGGCATCCTCGGGCTCGCCTACGGGCTCAAGGAAGGTGCGAGGTACGGCTTCGGGGATCCGAAAGTTCTCTTCTCGGTCCTCGCCGGCCTGGGTTGTCTCGGCTGGTTTGCCCGCCGGCAGCTCAGGGCACCACAACCTCTGCTTGATGTTCGGCTCTTCGCCCGCCGTGAGTTCACGGTCGCGGTCGGCTGCGTGTTCCTCTCCATGTTCGGCTTGGTCGGGATCGAGTTCTTCGGTGCCCAGTACCTGCAGCTCGTGCTCGGCCTCGAACCCCTTGAGGCGGCGGTCCGACTGCTGCCGCTGATGCTCTCCACTCTGGTCGGGGGGCTGCTGGCCGCCCGGGTTCTGAGCCGTCTCGGTACCCGCTGGACGATCACCCTGGGCCTGGCCGGAACCGGTATCGGCCTGATCCCGATGCTGGCCCTCGGTCTGACCGACCAGTACCTGCTGCTCTGGCCGGGCTTCCTCCTGATCGGCTTCACCCTGGAGGTGGCCCTGGTCGCCGCCAACGACGTGATCATTTCCTCGGTCCCGGCCGACGAGGCCGGCCAGGCGGCAGCGATCGAGGAAACGGCCTACGAGCTCGGCGGCGGCTTCGGCGTGGCGGTGCTCGGCTCGATCCTCGCGATCGTCTACACCAGACAGATCGGACCGATCGAAGGCATCACCAGTGTCGGCATCGCCAACGCCGAGGAATCACTTTCCCGCGCCCTCGAGATCGCCGATCGCATGTCGACCACCGTCGCCGAGCCGCTGATCGAAACCGCCAAGCTCGCCTTCATGTCCGGGTACCACACCGCGATCGGGGTTTCGATTGCCCTGGTCGGGGTCAGCGCGGTGATCGCCGCGGTGCTCCTGCGACCCCGCGCGAGTGACCTGAAGGCAGTGGACCGTTAGGGTTCGGGTACCTGTCACGAACCTCAAGACCAGTCACAAGGAGTTCCGAAAAATGGCATACGAAGTTCCCGATCTTCCCTACGCGTACGACGCGCTCGAGCCGCACATCGACGAAGCGACCATGAAGGTGCACCACGACAAGCACCATCAGGCCTACGTCGACAAGGCCAACGCTGCCCTCGAGGGCACCGAATGGGCCGACAAGCCGGTCGAGGAAGTCATCGCCAACCTCTCCTCGCTGCCCGCTGACAAGCAGGGTCCGGTCCGCAACAACGCCGGTGGCCACTACAACCACTCGCTCTTCTGGGAGATGCTGAGCCCGAACGGTGGAGGCGCCCCGTCCGGCGACCTCGCGGCCGCGATCGACGCCGCCTTCGGTTCCTTCGACGAGTTCAAGGAGCAGTTCAAGGCCGGCGGCATCGGCCAGTTCGGTTCCGGCTGGGTCTGGCTGGTCAAGGACGGCGACGGTGTCGCGATCGTCTCGACCGCCAACCAGGACTCGCCCCTGACCGACGGCAAGACCCCGCTGCTGGGTGCCGACGTCTGGGAGCACGCCTACTACCTCAAGTACCAGAACAAGCGCCCGGATTACCTGGACGCCTTCTGGAACGTGGTCAACTGGGACTACGTAGCGGAGCGTTTCGCCGCCTGATTTCGGCTGCGAACAGGTTTCAACGGAAAGGGCGGCCAGAGTGGCCGCCCTTTCTGTTTCTGTAGCCTCACCGGTCCATGACTGGCCACCCCACCAGGCACGCGGCGCGCCCAACTGCCCTGAAGAAACCCTTCCTGCTTGCTTTGATCGCGATCGCCGTGCTCGGTCTCCTTGTGGCCGGCTGCGGCAGCGACGACTCTTCGGGCGACGAAGTCGCCCGCAGCGCCCCCTCGGCTGCCGACTTCCCGTCGGCGGATGGCACCACGATCGAGCAGCTGCTCAACGACCAGACCCCGAGCGACGTGGTGGTCTCGCCGGCCGCCGTCGTCTTCAAACAGGGTGAGAACCGCTATCCCTTCGGCGTCTTCAACGTCGATCGCAGCCAGGTCGAGGACGCCGACGTCGCCCTCTACTTCGCAAAGTCACCCCAGGCGCCGGTCGAAGGACCGTTCCCGTCCGAGGTGGTTTCGCTCGAGACCAAGCCCGCCTACCGCTCCAAGGGTGCGGCCGGGCCAGGCGAAGCGAGCAGCTTTTATCTCGCCAACGTGAACTTCAACCGCAACGGCCCCTGGATCGGGATCGCGATCCTCAAGACCGGTGACGGCTTCGAGGCGGCGAGGGTCACCCCGAGTCCGGTGGTCGGCCAGTATCCGAACGTGGCCAGGGTCGGTTCAAAGGCGCCGAAGATCAGCACGCGGACACCTTCGGATGTCGGTGGAGACCTCTCCCAGATCGACACCCGCCAGCCCCCGTCCAGCATGCATGACGAAGACTTCGCCGACGTGGTCGGCAAGAAGCCCGTGGTCCTGGTCTTCGCGACCCCGGCGCTCTGCCAGTCCCGGGTCTGCGGTCCGGTGGTCGATGTCGCCGAGCAGGTCAAGGACGAGGTTGGCGACGGAGTCGTCTTCATCCACAACGAGGTCTTCAACGAGAACGACCCGAGCAAGGGCGTTCAGTCGCAGCTCGCCGCCTTTGGCCTTCAGACCGAGCCGTGGATCTTCCTGATCAACAAGGACGGGACGATCGAGCGGCGGATCGAAGGCGCAATCGGAGTCGACGAACTCCGCGCCGACGTCGAAGAACTTAAGAAGAAGAACGGCCTCTAGGCCTAGGGCTCGAGGGGGGTCCAGGACTCGGCGGGCTCGGACGGACCGGGCTCGCTGGCCGGGCCGACGTTGTCGATGGTCCGGGCGGGACGGGCCTCGTCCGGCAGGTGGAGAAGTTCGCCGGTTGCCGACTTCGGCGGGATCTTGCTCATCGCCCGCTCGGTCATCGCGGTGATCGTCAGGCTCGGGTTGACGCCGGGGTTGGCCGGCACCGCGGAGCCGTCGCAGACCATCAGGTTCTCGTAGCCGAAGACGTGATGGTCGAGGTCGACGACCCCGGTCTTCGGGCTGTGGCCCACCACGGCTCCGCCGAGGATGTGAGCGGTGGTCGGAATGTTGAAGAGAGACTCGCCGAAGGAGACCTGGGGGATGCCGCCGGTCCGCTTCGCGAACCACTTGGTCGCATCCTCGGCCGCCTGGATGAAGGTCGGGTTGGGTCGTTCCGGGTCCTGCTCGGTCTGGAGGCGGACCCCCTTGCCGAACTTCTTCCTGACCGGTTTCAGTCGCATCGCCGAATCGAGCGACTGCATGACCAGCAGGATCACGGTGCGCTGCGACCAGTGCCGGGGGTTGAAAAGCAGTCGCAGAGTGTCGAGCGGCCGGCGGGCCATCGCCGCGAGAAACTTGATCGGCCGGGTCAGCCGGTTGCCGTCCCCGGTGTACATGGTGAAGGTCCGGCTCATGACATCGCCTGCCTTGCCGTAGGTCACCACTTCGATGTGGGTGTCCGGGTCCGGGTAGATGCTGGAGGTGATCGCCACCGACTTGCTGAAGTCGCGGCTGTCGTCCTTCGTCGTGACCGCCTGGATCGACTCGGAGTTCGTGCGGACCACATGGCCGATCCGGGGGGAGAGGTTGGGCAAATCGCCGTTGTGGAAGCAGTTGGCGAGCAGCTTGTTGGTGCCGAGCGCGCCGGCCGAGAAGATCACTCCGCCCGCCGTGATCTTCTTGCGGCGGTGGCGGAGCACCGCGCCGGAGCGGTCGGTCATCAGTTCGAAGCCGGTGGTTCCGTCACCGGTCGAGCCGTCCCGGGCCGGCAGCGGCCTGACCGAAGTGACCTCGCGGCCGGGAAAGACCTTGACCCCCAGTTTCTCGGCGAAGTAGAGGTAGTTCTTGACCAGCGTGTTCTTGGCGCCGTAGCGGCAGCCGACCATGCAGGAGCCGCACTTGATGCAGCCGGTCCGGTCCGGACCCTCACCACCGAAGTAGGGGTCGGAGACGGTCCGGCCGTGCTCGCCGAAGTAGACCCCGACCTGCGTGTTCGAGTAGGTCTTGTTGGCGCCGATCTCGTCCGCGTACTCGTGGAGCAGCTGGTCGGCGGGGCCCGTATCGCGGTAGAGAGTCACCCCGAGCATCCGCTCGGCGGTGACGTAATGCGGGCCCAGTTCCTTCTCCCACTCGGCCAGTCCGTCCCACTGCGAGTCGGTGTAGAAGGCGGGGCGAGGGCGATAGAGCGTGTTCGCGTAGCCGAGGCTGCCGCCGCCAACGCCGCAGCCCGAGACCACGTTCACATCCTTGAACATCGACATCCGCATGATTCCCCGGAGGCCGAACTTCGGCAGCCAGAAGTAGCGCCGCAGGTTCCAGGCCGTCTTCGCGAAGTCCTTGTCCTCGAAACGCCGGCCGACTTCGATCACAGCGACCTTGTAGCCCTTCTCGGCGAGCCGGAGCGCGGAAACGCTGCCGCCGAATCCGGAGCCGACAATCACCCAGTCGTAGTCGTGATCCATGACAGGCAAGTCTAACCGACACGAAGCCTTGTCAATTCGTCCGGAAGGGAGTAGAACCCTTCAGGTAACCGAAACCTTTGCCTTATTGGTGGTTTAGAGTGTCCGGATGGCCGTCCCGTGTGCCGAGGTGGTCGAATTCAACTTTTCAAGGATTCCAAGGAGAGAGATGAAGCAACGTTTGGGAGTAATCGTCGGCGTCCTCGTCGCGTTCCTGCTGGGAGCGTCAGTTGTGGCGGGACCCGCATCGGCCGCTGACCCCGGCACCGTGAAGCTGCAGAAGCAGGCCAACAAGGCCGCGAAGAAGGCCAAGAAGACCTGCAAGGCCGCGAAGAAGGCCAAGGGCAAGGCCAAGGCGAAGGCCAACAAGCGCTGCAAGTCGGCGCAGAAGGCCGCCAAGAAGGCCAAGGCGAAGGTCAAGTCTTACAACGCCCAGTTCTTCGACGTCTGCAAGCACGGCTGCAAGTACAACACCATCCAGAAGGGTGTTGACGCCGCCGGCAAGTGGGCCGCCAGGAACAAGGGTCGCGCCGGCACCGTCCGGGTCCAGCCCGGCACCTACAAGGAAGGCGTCCTGGTTCACGGCAAGCGCGAGGGCTACAACTTCAAGAACCTCACCATCAAGGGTGTGACCAAGGGGCTGGTCGACAACAAGAACGCCCGCGCGGTCATCCTCGAAGGTGATGGCGCTCTCACCGACATGAAGGCCTCCCCGAACTGGCGCCCCGGTGACCAGGAGACTCAGGCGGCCCAGAATGCGATCGAGGGCATCAGCACCACCGGCCTGAAGATGAAGAACATGTGGGCGAGGCACTACCTCAACAACACCTTCTTCGTCCACGCCTCGAACGTTGAAGCTGACGGCGAGCGTTGCGCCGACTATGTGATGGACAACCTGGTCTCCTCCGACACCCGCGCTTACGGCCTCTTCGCCCGTAACTGCTTCGGCGGCAAGATCATCAACTCCGAAGGCTGGGGCCACGGCGACTCCACCGTCTACATCGGCGAGACCCCCTGTGACAAGTGGGACTGGTCGAACAAGGACGACGTCAACGAGCCCTGCCAGGCGAAGCCGAACTGGACCGAGGTCAGGAACATCAAGGCCTGGGGCAACCCGCTCGGCTACTCCGGCACCAACTCGAAGTACGTGAAGATCACCGATTCCATCTGG
Source organism: Actinomycetes bacterium (assembly GCA_023436605.1). GTDB lineage: Bacteria > Actinomycetota > Thermoleophilia > Solirubrobacterales > 70-9 > 67-14. The sequence goes on from JAEZIQ010000070.1 coordinate 19,364, forward strand.
TTCAACAACGGTGCAGGCATCGTGCCGAACACGCTCGACTCCGAGAAGTTCGAGCCGACCGGTGACCTGATCATCGAGAACAACAAGATCATGTGGAACAACTACAACTACTACCGCGCGGATTCCGGTTACAACAACGTAATCGGCAACGGCAATCCGATCGGTGTCGGCGTCATGCTCTACGGCGCTGATGGTGTGACGGTCCGCAACAACGAGATCTTCGGTCACGAGAAGTGGGGCACCGCTTCGTTCTCCGGCCCGGAGCTGTTCGATGTCAACAAGGGCGACGACGCGAAGAACCTGAACAACCACTTCATTGACAACAAGATGGGGCGGAACGGTCAGGACAAGAACGCGTACGACTTCTTCAACGACTACTCGGGCGGCGGTAACTGCTGGTCCGGCAACACGGCCAACGGCGGCGTGACTTACGCTCCCGGTAACGGTTCGGTGCCGGTCTCGACCATCTACCCGGCCTGCCAGAACCCGCATCCGGAAGTGCTGTGGAAGGACGCCGTGGCGTTCGACTTCACCGCCGGCCTCCAGGTCAACCCGGCCTACATCAACCCGGTGGAGCCATGGCGTGACCTCTCGACCATCTTCGGTGTGGCCGAGGTTCGTCCGTCGGAACTCCAGGAATGCGGCATGACCCTGGCCTCGCACCCGCCGGTCACGATCGACGGCCAGACGTACGAGTCGAAGAGTGCCTCTCGGGTCCCGGAGCAGGACTGCATTGACCTGGCCAACCGCCCCAGCCCCTGGAACCCCTAGGGCGGGAGAAAGACAACAGGAACCAAAGAAGATGAATTCACTGCTCAAGAAGCGGTTGCCGGGGATTCTGGCGGCAGGACTCGTGACGCTGGCCGTGGGGGCGGCCGGCGTCGCACCCGCCGCTGCCAGTGACGCTTCGGCCAGCGCCCTCACTGCCAAGCAGAAGAAGGCGAAGGCCAAAGCCCTCAAGGCCTGCAACAAGAAGCGGACCGCAAAGCAGAAGAAAGCCTGCAAGCGTGCCGTGAACAAGCGCTACGCGAGGATCTCGAAGGCCCAGGAGCCGAAGGGCAAGACCTGGACCGTCGACGTTTCCGACCCGTACGCGTACATCCCGAATCAGCTCAACATCAAGGTGAACGATTCCATCCTCTGGGACTGGAAGATGGCCACCGGACGTGAGCCGCATGACGTAACGCCAGTGACCGTGCCGGCCGGTGTCAACCGGAACGACTTCAAGTCGAGCCTGATGATCGGCCCCGACGCGACCTTCAAGCGTCAGTTCGTGAAGCCCGGCGCCTACTCGTTCGTCTGCAGCATTCACTTCCAGATGACGATGAACGTGAACGTCAGCCGGTAGGCATGACGTATGCGCTTTCTGACAGTGGCAATTCTGGCGTTGCTGGTCTGGACGCTGCCTTCGGCAGCGGCCCAGGCCGCCTCGCCTGAACCCGTATCAGTGGCGGCAGCCTCGGCTGCCGCCAAAAAGCGCGCATTGAAGAAGGCACTGAAGAAGTGCCGCAGCATCCGCAAGGCGACCCGGCGCAAGGCCTGCGTGCGCAAGGCCCGCAAGCGGTTTGCCACCAAGCCGCAGAAACCGGCCGAACCGAAGCCCGGCAAGACCTGGCGGGTTGACGTACTAGACGACTACATAAACGACTATTTCAGCCCCGATTCCCTCGAGATCAAGGCTGGCGACCTGATCACCTGGGTCTGGAGCGACATGAATCAGAACCCCCACAACGTTTCCCTCATCAGCGGTCCTCCCGGCATCGACCGGTTCGATTACGCGACCCCGAACTCGCCTTCACGGAACTACAGCTGGACCCGTCAGCTCAACAAGCCCGGGATGTGGGTCTTCGGCTGCAGCCTCCACCACTACATGCGAATGGCCGTAAAGGTCGGGAAGTGAGATGAACTCATGAGCTTCGAATCCTTCGACAGAAGAAGCTTCCTCGGCATTGCCGGTGCCGGCCTGATCTGCACGATCGGCGGCAAGCAGTTCGAGATCAACGGCAAGACCGACCCCAACAAGCTGGTCGCCCAGGTCGAGGTGCCGCCGAAGGTCGCGGCAGCCAAGAACGACCCCGCGATCAGCAAGGCGAGCATCTCCGGCAATCGCAAGGAGTACTGGATCCAGGCCGAGCCGGTGACCTGGAACATCATGCCCAAGCGTCGTGACCAGATGATGGGCCAGTCGGTGGCCCAAAAAGTCGGGCGCACCAAGGGTGAGGCCTACGCGTACCGGCTCTACGAACCGAACTTCTCGAAGCCGATCGGGCCGGCGACCGTTCCCGGTCCGCTGCTCGACGCCACGGTCGGCGACACGCTCGTCGTCCACTTCCGCAACGCGGTCCCCTACCCGTGCACGATGCACCCCCACGGCACCTTCTACTCGAACGAAATGGACGGGGCCTACAAGGGCTACTGGACCGACCCGGGCGGATTCGTTCAGAAGGGCCGCACCTTCACCTACGTCTGGGAATGCCCGGAAGGCACCCAGGGGACCTGGCTCTACCACGACCACGGACCTTTCGAAACTGTCTGCATCCCCAAGGGCCTGTTCGGCCCCCTGGTCATCCGCGACCCGGACGAACCGCTGCCCGACCGCGAGTACTTCCTCGGCTTCCACACGTACCTCCCCGGTGTCGTGGTGCCGTCCGGCCAGAAGTCCGTGCTCTATGCGATCAACGGCCGTGCCTACACCGGCAACACCCCGACCCTGCGGGCCAAGGTCGGCGATGACGTCGCGATGCATGTCTACGGGATCGACGACGACTTCCACACCTTCCACGTGCACGGTCATCGCTGGCAGGCCCCGGGCGGCACGATCGAGGACAACAAGACCTTCGGTCCCGGTGACTCCTTCCGCGTGCGCTGGATCGAGGACAACCCCGGCCGCTGGCTCTACCACTGCCACGTCTTCAATCACCTCCATCAGGGAATGAGCGGTTGGTACATCGTCGAGTGACAGCCCGCCGGCTGATCCGGTCGGCTCTGGCTCTCGTCGCCGCGCTCCTGCTCGGCGGCCTGCTCTCGGCTCCGGCCGGGGCGGTCAACACCCGCGTGTCGATTTCTGACTTCCAGTGGTCGAAGGAGCCGACCATCGATCTCGGCGAGTCGGTGACCTGGGACTGGATCGGTCCCGACCTGCAGCACTCGGTGACCGGACAGGCCCCGAACGCGACCCAGTGGGATTCGGCTCCGGGCATCCCCAGCCCGCGCGCGAACCTGGGTGACTCGTTCACTGTCACCTTTGATCAGCCCGGCCAGTACCTCTTCGTCTGCAAGCTCCATCCGCAGGCGGTGCGGGGCACGGTCACCGTGACCGACAATCCCGGAGACCCCAACTCGGACCCGGGGCCGCAGGCGCCGCTCCGATTCGACCTTGAACCGCCGCAGGTCGAGGCGCTCCGCATCAACAACCCGGTGATCGGCCCGAAGGGGAAGGGCACCGCGCTGAACCTCGAGGTCAGCGAGAAGGGCATCGTCTCGATCGACTACTACCGTCTGGTCAAAGTCCGCAAAGGCAAGAAGAAGTTCCGCGAGGTCAGGCGTTTTGCCGGTTACCACGAGCGAAGCATCCACATCGGCATCAACGGGGTCCGTTTCGCCAACCGTTCATCGACCTTCAAGCCGCAGGCCGGCAAGTACGAGGCGATCGTCCGGGTCGACGACGAAACCGGCAACTCCAGCCCGGAATTCACAGTCCCCTTCGAAATCAAGGGAAAGAAGAAAAAGAAGAAGAAGTGACCGGTCCCGGTTAGGATTGGGAGAAGCCCACGCAGGAACGAATCGCGTTTCCGGGAGGAGGGAACTGAATGATTCAGATGCTCCGGAAGTCCAGCATGACTCGCACGGTAATGGCGGGTGCGGCGTCCGCTGCGGCCATATGCGTGGGCCTTTCCGGCCTGTTGACCGGTAGCGCACAGGCCGGAATCAGCGAACTTGGCACCGAGCCCGTGACGTTTCGGGATGCTTTCGAACGGAGCGACGGGTCGCTGGTGGTCACCGGGCGGACCGGTGACATCCTCTTTGAGAAGGACGATCCCGACCGAAGAAAAGCAGCCAATCTGGTGGTCGGTCTAGACCGCTACGGGACCCTGATCCCTGACTTTGGCGATGGCGGCATCACGCTCATTCCTCTGGAGCCTGACGAGATTCCTTACGAGGTCATGAGTCGTCCGGAGGGCGGATTTCTTTCGGTTACGAATTTCCGCCTGCGGGCCTATGGGGCAGATGGCAACCTGGACCCCGGTTTTGCGCAGTCCGGACAGATCTCCCTGCCGGGTCTGATCGGCGTTGCCACATCCTCCAGCAGTATCTTCACGGCCCAACGAGTCGGTGCGGTCACGCGGGTCGGAAAGTTCACCCTTGCCGGGGAACCTGATCCGGAGTACGGGACCGAAGGATTCTCCGAAGTGCCCTTTGAGGCGCGTGTCGCACCAGCCGTCGACAGCAAGGAAAGAGTGGTGCTGGCCGGCGAAGACGGTGCTAAGCGGCAGGCGTTTCGTCTCGACGACGAGGGAAAGCCCGATACCGACTTTGGCACGCACGGAACGGGGGCCGCCGATCTCGTGATACAGCCCCCTTCGCCTGCGTACATCTTCTTCGAGGCCCTGTATCGGGTCGAGATTCTGGCCGGCGACGCGGTACGCGTCTCCTTCTCCGAGATCCCGCAGCTTTACAGCCAGAGATTCCTCACGACCGACCTGAACGAGGATGGAGAACCGCCGGTTCCGTTCCCGCTCGGCTCGGCGGGCAACATCAACTATCGGGATGAGGGCCCCTTCGAGTTCCTGTTGGCCGGCCACGCGGTCGACGCAACTCCAGGCGAGGGCTGGAACAACAACTCGATTGAGCTGTCTGATGGCACGGTCCTCGGCGTAGGTGGAGCCGGCGGGCATGACTGCCGCTATCGCTGTCAGTACAGGGTGATGGGAATGGTGGCCTTGGCGGACGGGACCACGGGTAATCTCGTGCCCGGTTTTGGTTCCGGAGGTGTGAGGCTGATCCCCGGGAACACCTGTTCCTGGGGACTGACGGCGGTCGAACTGGATTGGAAAGTCTGCCGGGTTGCCCCTCCTCGTATCCAGGCTTTGGCCAAGCTGAACGGCACCACCGGCTTACGCCCCCGGCTCGAGCTCCTGGCTACCCCAGGAACACCTCCACCTGACTTTCGGGGCACGGCACAGCGACTCGAGGTAACTCTTCCCGGGAAGCTTCGGCTGCTGAAGGGCTGGAAGCGCAAAGTCAAGCTGTGGGTGTCCGATGGTGACGGGACCAGTAAACGAGTTCCGGTGGAGATCACGGGACGTCAATTGTTTGCTCAGTACATACCTGTCCTTCCGCCTGATTGGGAGTACGAAACCGATCTCACCGACCCGCAACTCACTTTTCGGGTCGTGATTCGCCGGGGAGCGATCGGTCGAATTGGCCGAAAGGTTCAGCGACGAGGTCTAAAGACCAAGGTCAGGGCCGAGTTCGAACCACGGGGATACGGAAGCTACGCGCCGAACTCGAAGACTCGATCAGTACGAGTCAAACTGAAATAGGTCCGGAGGGTCCAATTGTCAACAACAAGGTGGCTGGTCACGATTCTCGGTCTGATTGCTGCTCTCGCGGTTCCCCAGTTTGCTTCTGCCTCGACCACAGCCGATCTCTGCAGCACCTCTCTGAACCAGGGGTTGGAGGCGAAGGACGGGTCCCTGGTACTGCTTGGGCACACGTCCAAGTGCGAAGAAGACGGAACCCGAACCGATCACCGGTACTTTCTGGTCGGACTGACATCGTCCGGCGAGATACGCTCCGGATTCGGGGATGGTGGTGTCGTTATTGTCCCGCGGCTGGAGAATGAGGCGATCCCGAATCTGGTCGAGACGAGCGACGGCAGCTACCTGCTCCAGACTAACCTCAGGGTCCGTGCCTTCAACCCGGACGGGAGCCCGCAAACCGGGTTCGGTGATTCCGGTGAGATCACGCCGGCATCCCCGGACCAGATGAACGCGACTCCGAGGGACATTTTCGCCACGGGAAATGGCGGGTTTGTCCTCACAGGGGTTAGGTACGAGGAACAGTCGATTGGCCCGCAAGGGATCTGGGTCGGTCGTTACAACGGCAGTGGAAAGCTGGTTTCCAGCTTCGGAACCGGCGGGCTCGCCGACACAAGACTGAGCACCTACTACTACGCCTACTACTACGACACGGAGCTGGCGATCGACGGCCAGGACCGGATCCTGGTGGCGAACAGGCATTTCATGACACGCCTACTCCCCGACGGAGATGTCGACGAGACTTTCGGGAACGAGAACAACGTTGTGGACCTGACGGGTTACCTCCCGGTTCACGAGATCACGGTCGGGGACGAGGGAGAGATCACGGTGCTCTCGGTGGGCGACGAATGGCTCTACAGCCATCCCGCGTACGCCCAGTATTTCGGTGCCGACGGTGAAGCCCTTCCGGAGAAGCCGAAAGTGAAGGTCGCCGGGTTTGCCTGGACGGCGATCACCTACCCGGGCGGGATTGCCTATGCGGCATTTCCTTCGCGGGGTTTCGATCCCGGGTTTGCGGTCGGCACATCACCGACGAAGACCCGCTCGTATCACCTGACTCCGTCGTTCGGCGAGGTGTACGGGTTGACCGCACTGGCCGACGGTTCCATCCTCGCGGTGGGATCCTCCTCGGGAGGAGCGGTGCTGAAGCTGGATCCGGCGACCGGCGACCCGGTCAAGTCATTCGGAGCGGGCGGAAGCCGCCTGATCCCGGGGAACAGCTGCAAGTACGGCTCGTCCGGGCGGGTCGGAGACTGGAAGATCTGCCGGGTCATGCCCCCGGTCGTTACCGGTTCAGCCTCACTCAGCGGACGATTCGGTCTGCGCCCGTCGCTGACTGTGAGAGCCAGCCTGGGTAAGCCACCTGAGAACCTCTGGGGGACGCGCCAGGTCCTGACCCTGAAGCTTCCGCCCGGACTCCGCCTGAAGGAAGACGCGCGAAAGAGGATCGTCACCTCGACCGTTCCTGGCCGCCCGAGAGTGATGAGCGTTTCCGGCTCGACTATCAAGATAAAGGTCAAGCCTCGCTACGAGATCTGGCAAGACGAATACGTGAGCAATCCGGGCAAGGACGCCCGTCTGACGATCAGGCTCAAGCTGAAGCGGGGTTCCCTGTTGCCGATCCCCCGCAAGCCGAGGTCAAACCTGGCCCCGATCAGGGTTCAGGGTACCTTCATTCCGGTAGCCGGAGGTGCATTCTCGCCCCCGGTCAGGGCCTGGTTCGGTCCCAAGTCGGCCAAGGGGAGAATCCGGATCGGGCGCTGACTTTTCGCGGCACCTGGGAGGCCCGACGGCAGACTTTCCGGCGGCACCGGTGCCTATGCTCTGGGGGTGCCGACCTCGCTGGAGCGCCGACATAGCCGACGCCGCCGCCATGAGCGGACCCGCCAGGAGCTGATCGAGGCTGCGCTGAACCAGTCGGCGGCCGGGTCGTTCAAGGACCTGACCGTGGAAGGGGTGACCCGGGAAGCCGGGGTCGCCCGTTCCGCTTTCTACGTCTATTTCGGAGACAAGGAGGAGCTGCTGCTCGGGGCCCTCGAGGACCTGATCGCCTCGCACCAGAACCGGCTCGGTCGCTGCTGGCAGCAGGGCGACGATCCCCGTCGCGACATCGAGCGGGGCATTTACGGGATGGCCCGGATCTACGCCGACAGCGCCGGACTTCTTGCCCTGGCCGGCGAAGCCGCGACCTACGACGAAGAGGTCCGCGAGCTCTGGTCGACCGTGATCGAGACAGTGATCGAAGGGACCCGGGAGGAAATCGAGCGCCTGCAGCGCACCGGTGCGGTCAACGAATCACTCGACCCGGAAGCCCTCTCGGAGGGCCTGGTGCTGATGACCGAACGGAGCTTCCAGGTTCATCTGGCCCAGGGCCAGGGCGACTCGTCCGAAGTCGCCTCCCGTCTCACCCGCGTCTGGTGGGCCGCCCTATTCGGTCCGCCCGCCCCAACAGAAACGCCCCCGGACAAGCCCGAGGAGAGTCACGGCCGGGACGGTGAAGCAGGTCCGCGACCGTAACGGTCGGAAACCTGCTTCACCGCAAAGGAAAGGCCCGGACGGGCCGGGCCTTTCGCATTCCTTCGCGCTCGTAGCCCGCGGCTAAAACGTGACGTTGGGGGTCTGGCGCTCGGCGGCGTCCTCGATCTCGAAGAACTCCTTGTCGGTGAAGCCGCCCTGGTTGGCGACGATCGACGCGGGGAACTGCTGGATCTTGGTGTTGTAGGACTGGACGTTCGAGTTGTAGATCCGGCGGGAAGCCTGGATTTCGTCCTCGAGTTCCGAGAGGTTCCGGCTCAGCTGCTGGAAGTTCTCGGTTGCCTTCAGGTCCGGGTACTGCTCGGCCACGGCACGCAGGTCGGCGAGCGAACGGTTGAGGCCGGACTCCGCCGCGGCGGTGTCGTCGACGGACTGGGCGGCCATCGCGTTGGCGCGCGCCTTGGTCACTTCCTCGAAGACCTTCTGCTCGTGAGTCGCGTAGCCCTTGACCGTCTCGACCAGGTTCGGGACCAGGTAATGCCGGCGCTTCAGCTGGACGTCGATTCCACTCCAGGACTCGTCCACGCGATTGCGTGAAGCAATGATCCCGTTCCTCGTCGAGATGTACCAGAGCACCGCAATCAGAGCGATAACAACGACCACTATCAGCGCGATTAGTGCGCCACTCATAAGCAAGTCCCCTCGTTTGAAGTAAGTACCGCGGGAATCCTATCCGCAGATTCGCCTCACGACAAAAACCCGCCCGGATGCGGATAGGGTGAGCGCCGATGGGCAAGCAATCCGACCAGTGGCAGCAGATCGTCTCCTCCTACAAGGGGGCCGGCGAGGTGAAGTGGGAGGCGGTCGGCGGAATCAACCCGGCCGACGGTCCGGTCGCGCTCTGCGTCGGCGGCAGCAACCGGCTGACCGGTGAACTCGCCCCGGACTTCTGGGGCGCCAGCTGCGACGCCGACGAAGAAGAGGTCGGCGGCTTCCTGCGCAAGGAGCTGGTGCCGACCGCGATTCTCACCAAAGCCCACATGCCCGACCTGGCCAAGGTGGTGCCCGCCTTCAACGTCGAATCGATCGAAGCCAACGCCGGTGAGTTCGTCAAACAGAAGATGTCCCGGCGCAAGGTCGAGTTCGAGTCACTCGAGTTCAACCGGCGCTTCCTCGCGACCGTGCCCAAGGATCACGACCCGATCGCCCTGCGGGAACTCTTCTCGCCCGGATTCCTCGACTGGACCACGACGATCGACCGCGAAGTGGATTTCGGGATCAACGACCGCCAGTTCTGGTTTCTCTGGCGGCTGAAGGAACGTTCGGCGGGAGAGCTGAAACTGGCGCTCGTAAACGCCGGCGAACTGTTCCACCGGCTTCATGCCGAGATGGAAGAAGAAGGTATCCACACCTATCCGGGTGGACCATGGAACGCCGGACTTGAACCTTTCCCGGCTGACTGAACGAATCGATCCGTCGGCCGCGAAGATCGCCATCCGGGCGGCGATCTTCATGCCGGTCTGTTTCCTTCTGGCGTCCCTGCTCCTGGGGGCCCAGGCTCGACCGTTCGCGGCCTTCGGGGCCTTCATCCTGCTGGCGATGGTGACCTTCGCCGGCCGGCCGCTGCCCCGGGCGCTCGCCTGGGCGGGTCTGGTCGTGGTCGGATGCGCCTTCATCGTGCTGGGGACCTGGCTTTCCCAGTTCACGGTGCTGGCCGCGCTCGCGGCCGGCCTGCTCTCGTTCCTCGTCTTCTTCTCCGGGGTGATCGGCCCGTATTGCGCGGCGGCCCGCAACGGCGCCGTCCTGCTGATCGCCCTGCCGCTGATGATCGAGGCTCCCTCATCGGCGATCGACGACCGCCTGCTCGGCTGGCTGCTCGCCTGCGTGGTCTGCATCCCGGCCACCTATCTGCTCTGGCGGCTGCCCTGGTACGGCGAGCTTCGACGGCAGATCGCGACCACGGCCCGGGCCCTGGCAGCGCTGGTCCGGCAGCCGGCCTCGGAGGAACTGAAAGAAGACGCTTCGAAGCAGGTCTGGAAGCTGCGCAAGGCGTTTCTTTCGACCCCGAACCGGCCGACCGGCGTTTCCGGGGTGAGTGCGGCGATCGCCACCCTGGTCGATGAAGAGTCCTGGACCTACGGCCTGATCGCGAACCCCGGGGCCAGTATCGACGTAGACCGCGAGTACGCGCGTAAATTGCGGGAATCCACGGCGGGACTACTCGAGGCATCGGCCGCGATGCTCGAGAACCACGAAGAGGAACTTCCTCTGGGGAAGACGGAGGAGGCACTCGAGCGTCTGATCGACCAGAACGCGGCTGACCTCAAGGAGCAGTCCGCGCGGCCCGGCGACGAAGAAGCCGAGGAGATGATTCGCCATCTCGATCACGAGTTCCGGCTGCGCAAGCTTGCTTTCTCGGTGATCGACATCGCGCGGACGACCCTGATCGCCTGCGAGAAGGATGGTGCCCCAGGAGACCGGCGTGATTTCCGGATCTGGCTTCGCGCGATTCGCAACCGGGCCGTGGGTTCCAGGCGGGTGCTGGCCCGTCACTCCGGCCTCGACTCGAGCTGGCTGAGGAACAGCATCCGGGGAGCGCTCGGGATTGGTCTGGCAGTTCTGGTGGCCGATCTGGTCGCCGTTCAGAACGCTTTCTGGGTGGTGCTCGGAACCCTTTCGATCCTGCGTTCGAACGCGCTCGGTACCCGGGGGTCGGTGGTCCAGGCGCTGGCCGGAACCCTGGTCGGCATCCTGATCGGGGCCGGGGTGATCTGGCTGGTCGGCCACGAGATCCATGTTCTCTGGATTGCGCTGCCGCTGGCGGTCCTGTTTGCCGCCTACGCCCAGCGGGCAATCTCGTTTGCCGCCGGCCAGGCCGGATTCGCCCTGCTGGTGGTGGTCCTCTACAACCTGATCGAACCGGTCGGCTGGGAGGTCGGCCTGATCCGGATCCAGGATGTTGCGATCGGCTGCGCGGTCAGCCTCGTGGTCGGTTTTCTGATCTGGCCTCGCGGGGCGGCTGAAATGATCCGACCGACGATCCGCGACGCCCTGGTTACGGGGGCGGAGCTGGTCCGGGACCGGGCTCGGGGAGTCCTGGAGGGTCGTGCCGGCAACCGGACCGACAGCTACTGGAGGGACTCCGCCACAGCTTCCGAGCTCCTCGACGCGGCTCTCCGCCGTTATCTCGACGAAACCACGGGCGATCAGATCGACCGCGAGAGCCTGATGGCCCTGAGCGCGGCCGGCGTCCGACTCAGACGCACCGCCTTCGGCATCGGCCGAATTCCGGAGCAGCCCTGGTTCGAAAGAGCGGGCCTCGAAGACAATCCGAGAATGCTCGAGGCGATCGACCAGGCCTGCGACCCGTACGTGGAGCTCGGTCTCGCGATCGCCGCCGGGGGTCCGATTCCGGAAGCCGCACCCCTGGATGACGCGGGCTGGCTGCTGGAAACGATGTCAGGCACCGACCCGGAGTTCGGAGCCGGCCTGGGGAGAATCTGGCTCTACGAGAACCTGCAGTACCTGGTCGAGCTCCATCACCGTTACGAGTCGCGGGCCCGGATGCTCTTCGAC
>JAEZIQ010000076.1 GCA_023436605.1 Actinomycetes bacterium
GCCCGGAGCACGATTTCCGCAACCGGGATGAAGGGTCCGCCGCGCGGCCGGATCCCGGGTTTCATGGTGAGTCGGTGCCCCCGACCGGTTCGGCCGAGGTGGCCGGCGGGTCCTTCGCAAAGACCCGCTTCAGGAGCCGCCAGGCCATATAGAGGGCCAGCATCGCGAACCCGATCCGGAGCGCTCGTTCGGGAACCGAGTTGGCCACCACGACCCCGATCAGCACCCCCACGGGCGAGAGCAGACCGATGACGGCCGCATCCTTCAGGTTTACGTTTCCGTACCCGATCTGCCGCCAGGTTCCGATCACGGAGACGAGCGCGATCATCATCAGCGACGTCGCCTCGGCCTCGACCTGTCCCTTGGAGAGGATGATCGTCATCGCGGGCACGAAGACGACGCCGCCGCCGACCCCGATCAGTCCGGCCACGATGCCGCCCAGCAGGCAGATAACACATGCGATCGCGATGTCCATCAGCCGACCACCATGTCGATCGCGACCCCGATCAGGATCAGGGCGAAGATGAAGGAGACCGCCTTCTCGGGGATCCGCTGCTGGATCGCGGTTCCCGCCACTACCCCGAGGATCGCCGGGCCGACCAGGATGAGTCCCGTCTCGACGTCGACGTTGCCGTAGATGCCTCCGTGCATGGCGGCGGCGAGAATCGCGATCATGATGATCGCGGCGAGGCTGGTTCCGGTTGCCAGCCGGTCGCCATAGGCCCAGAAGGCGATCAGCATGGGGACGATCACGGTGCCGCCGCCGACCCCGAAAAGTCCGCTGAACGCACCGGCCACAGTGCCGACGATTGCCAGCCCCCATATGCGCCGCGAGTCCATGGCGCGATACTACGGGTATGACGGGCGCGGACTCACCACTATCGGTACTTCTGGAAGACCCTTCGAGGTCAGCACTGATGAGCGATGTCGACGGCACGCTTTGCCGGATCGTCGACCGACCGGACCAGGCCCGTGTGCCTGCCCGCGCCCGGGAAAGCCTTGAGACCCTGGCCGACCATCTGGCCCTGGTTGCCTGTGTCACCGGCCGCCCCTCACCGGTCGCCAGGAAGATGGTCGGGGCCGAGAAGATCACTTACTTCGGCAATCACGGACTCAGCTACATCAAGCCCGGCATGGACCGCCCGACCGTGGTGATCGAGGGTGAAGAGGCAGAACGAGCCAGGAATTTCATCCGCGAGAACGACAATCCGTTCTGGGTCACCTCGAAGATCCGGATCGAGGACAAGGGGCCGATCCAGGCGCTCCATTGGCGCGGTGCCGGCGAGCGGACCGAAGAGGTGGTTCGCGGGATCGCCGACCACGCCCAGGCATCCGGCCTCGCCACCCACTGGGGCCGCAAGGTCCTTGAGCTTCGTCCCCCCGGGATGGAGGGCAAGGCGGGGGCGGTCGATGAACTACTCGACGGCACCGACATCGACACCGTGGTTTTCGCCGGCGACGACCGGACCGATTACGAGGCGGCCCAGCGACTCCGCAAGCTGGCCGAAGACGGTCAGATCAGGAACCTGACGATCGTCGCGATCGATTCCAGCGAAGGTCCGCCCGAGTTGATCGAGATGGCTGACACGGTGGTAGCCGAGCCGGAAGAGTGGATCGACCTGATCGAGGATCTCGCAGGCCGGTTCTCCGGGTCGTCGGCCGAGGTGCCCCAGCCGGAGTAGCGCTTGCCCTTCGCCGAGCTCCTCAGGGCGACAGTCTTCCTTACTGCCGGGGGCGCGACCGCGCTCGCGGCGGTCGCCGTGATCGGTGTCCGGGAGGCGGAAAACACGACGATCCTGTTGATCGGCGCGGTCTGGTGGATCGTCGCCGCCTGGATCGGACTCAGTCTCGGTGCGGCGGACCGTTCGTCCGAAGCGATGCGGGAAACGCTCGCGAACGCCAGGACCGTCACCTCGACTTCACCCGGCGTGTCGATGCCGTCCCCCGGCCGGGTCGCCTGGGGCCGCCTCTCGCCGATTCTCGCCGCGGTCGGAATGGCCGGAGCGCTCGGGGTCGTCTTCCCCGAGGTGGCGGTGGTCGGGTCGGGCTACGCGCTGCTGGTCGCCCTCGCCTGGCGAAACCGCGAGTCGGCCGTACTGGCCATCGAGGGTCGCGACGGGGTTCGCTTCCTGGTCGAGTCTGCCTCACCTCTCAAACCGGTCAAGCTCGTCCGCAGTCCCGGCTTCCGCGCTTTCTAGGGCCGGGAGCGCGCGCTCGGTTCAAATCGCAGGGATATGACGCCAGTAATTTGAACCGAGTGGCCCGAAGAAAAGTTTGGAACCGGAAGTGAGCGGGGAGTAGGGTCGGGTCATGGCCCAAGGATGGAGTTCGATTCCGTACGAAGAGTGGCGTGAAACCTGCGACACCCTCCACGCCCACACCCAGTTCCTCGGCAAGCTCTGCGTGGCACTCGCGCCGCCCGAGCCGCAGCTTCAGCACGCGGCGCTCCGGCTGACCGCCCGTGGCTGGGAGACCCTGCCGCTGCCCGCACCGAATGGCAACGGTGTCTTCGTGGCGGCGCTGGACCTGCGCACCCATCACCTCCTGATCGAGCATTCGGACGGCATGGGCGCCGAGATCGCCCTCGCCCCCAACCGGCCGGTTGGCGAGGTAGTGCGGGAAGGTCTCACCGCGATCGGGGAGCTGGCCGGCGAGGTGCGGATCGACCCGACCCCGCAGGAGGTCGACTGGACCGTGCCGCTCGACGAAGACGACGAGCACCGGATCTATGACCCGGAGCAGGTCAAAGCCTACTTCGGGATGGTGCAGGTGGCAGGCATGGCCCTGACCAGGTTCCGGGCTCCCTTTCGGGGCCGGTCGACTCCCCTCAACGCCTGGTGGGGTTCCTTCGACCTGGCCGTCAACCTCTTTTCCGGCAGGCCGGCCGACCCGCCTTCCGAGGACTTCATCATGCGGAACGCGATGGACGCGCAGGAGGTGGCCGTCGGCTGGTGGCCGGGCGACGGCCGGTACGGCAAGCCGGCCTTCTACGCCTACGCCTACCCGCCGGAGAAAGGTTTCGCGGGCCGGGACCTCTCACCGGTGCCGGGACGCTGGAGCGAGGAGCTTGGCGAGTACCTGCTCGATCACGAGGAGGCGGCCGCGACCGGCAACCCCGAGCAGGCGGTGGTCGATTTCTGCGGGGCGATCTTCAGTCACGCCTGCAACGTCTGTGACTGGAACCCGGCCCTGGCGGCCAGCGCGGCCGGCGACCCTCCGCCGGTCAACTGATTCGCGCTTAATCAAGACCCACGGTTTCCCACAAATATTGGGGGAAACCGTGGGTTTCGGCGCCCCAGACCCGGTCGCTTACTTCCACCAGGGGCGGGTGTTCATCACCTGGTCGGCGGTCAGCCAGGCCCGGCGGGCGGTGGCGATCCCGTACTCGATGAACTGGAGCGTGTCGGGGCGGTGGGCGTCGGTGTTGATCACGATCTTCACTCCGGCCTCGGCGGCCATGCGCGCGTGGATCTCGTTCAGGTCGCGGCGGCGCGGGTTCGAGTTGATCTCGATCATCGTGTCGTTCTCGACCGCGGCGGCGATCACCCGCTCGACATCGAGCGGGTAGGGGTCGCGCCGGTTGATCAGCCGGCCGGTCGGGTGGCCGATGCAGTCGACCAGCGGGTTCTCGATCGCGGTGATCATGCGGTCCGTGTTCCTGGCCGCGTCGTCGCTGAAGGAGGTGTGAATCGAGGCGATCACCCAGTCGAGGGCGTCGAGCAGGTCATCTTCGTAGTCGACGGATCCGTCGGGATGGATGTTCACCTCGGAGCCGGAGAGCAGGCGGATGCCGTGCTCGCCGTTGTTGAACTCGTTTATCTCCTCGATTCGCTGCCAGAGCCGGTCCGGCATCACGTTGTTGCCGAAGCCGTGGGACTCGGAGTGGTCGGTGATCGCCAGGTACTCGTAGCCGAGTGCCTCGGCGGCGGCCGCCATCTCTTCCATCGTCGCGACTCCGTCCGAAAGGGTGGTGTGGGAGTGGAGATCACCCCTGATCTGGCTTCGCTCGATCAGCTCAGGGAGCTCGTTCTTTGCCGCGGCGTCGAGCTCCCCGCGGTTCTCGCGGAGCTCGGGGACGATGTACTGGTAGCCGAGCCGCTCGTAGATCTCCCGCTCGGTTGCGAAGAGTTCGGTTTCGCCGGTGTTGTCGTCCTTGACCCCGTTCTCGGAAACGTGGATGCCCTGGGCGACCGCCCGCTCGCGAAGCTCGGCGTTGTGGGGCCCCGAGCCGGTGAAGTGCTGGAGCAGGTTGCCGAAGGCATCGGGTTCGACGAACCGCACGTCAACCCCGATCCCCGAGTTGGTGGTGAGCCTGATCCCGGTCACGTTCGGATTGCCGTGCTCGGCGACCAGTTCATGCCTGGCGATCGCGGCGGCCAGCTCCTTCGGATTGTTCGACGTGGCGATCAGGTCGATGTCCTTGCAGGTCTCCGCCATCCGCCGGACCGAACCGGCCACCTCGGCCTTGTCGCAGTTCGGGTCGGCCCTGAGCGCCTCGACCAGGGCTTCGGCGGTGGGCAGGATCTCGTCGAGTCGCAGGCGCACCGGGCCTTCCGGTTCGGCCTCCAACCGGTCGAGTCCGGCCAGGATCTTTTCCTCGACCTTGGGTCCGAGTCCCTTCAGGGTGCGGACCTTCTCCGCCTCGGCCGCGGCGCGCAGATCTTCCGGCCCGGTCACGTCCAGTTCGTCGTGGAGCCGTCGCACCGTTTTCGGCCCGAGTCCGGGGATGCGGCTGATCTCCAGCAGCCCCTCCGGGATCTTCTTCTTGAGCTTGGCTGCGGCGGGTATCTCCCCGGTCTCGACCAGGGCGACGATCTTCTCTTCAAGCGTCTTGCCAACGCCCGGCAGATCGGTGACGGTTCCGTTGCGGGCCATCTCCGCGACCGAGCGGCCCTCGTTCTTGATCGTCCGGGCCGAGTTCGTGTAAGCCAGTACCCGGTACTGGTCGGCCCCGTCGAGCTGGTAGAGCACGGCGAGTTCCTCGAGCGCCGCGGCGATCTGGGCGTTTGTCATACCCAGAAGCTAACCACCTCCATCAGCCGCCGAAACCGACCGGATCAAGACTGACGCTTCGGCCCTCGAGCACTCCGTCGATCAGGCCGTACTCCCTGGCCTCTTCGGCGGTGAAGAAACGGTCGCGGTCCATGTCGGCGTGGATCTGGTCCTGCGGCTGGCCGGTGTGGCGGGCGTAGATCTCCTCGACCCGGTGGCGTGACTCGAGGATCTCCTTCGCGTGGATCTCGATGTCGGTCGATTTGCCCTCGAACCCGGCGGAGGGCTGGTGGGTCAGGATGCGGGAGTTCTCGAGCGCGTACCGCTTGCCTTCCGCGCCCGCGGTCAGGAGCAGCGAGCCCATCGACATCGCGATCCCGAAACAGATCGTCTGGACGTCGGGCTTGATGAATCGCATCGTGTCGTAGATCGCGAGACCGGCGTAAACCGAACCGCCGGGTGAGTTGATGTAGAGCGCGATGTCCTTCTCCGGGTCCTCGGATTCCAGGTGGAGCAGCTGGGCGACGACCAGGTTGGCGATCTGTTCCTCGACTTCCTGGCCGAGGAAGATGATGCGCTGGTCGAGCAGGCGGGAGTAGATGTCGTAGGCGCGTTCGCCGCGGGAGCTCTGTTCGACGACGGTCGGGATCAGGGGCATGCGGATCTCCTTCGGTATGCGCAACTGAATGGTTGCGGATGTAGGCGCTAAGATAGCGCAACCGATCAGTTGCGTGAAGGGAATGGGCAATGGACGAAGTGACGAGAGAAGTCGAACTGGAAAGCGAGCCGGAAGAAGTCTGGCGGGCGATCAGCGAAGAAGACGGCCTTTCCGGCTGGCTCGGCGATGAAGTCGAGGTCGATCTGGCTCCCGGAGGCGACATCGAAGTCACCGAAGCCGGCGAGACCCGCACCGGATTCGTCGAGCGGGTCGAGGAAGGACGTTCGTTGAGTTTCTGGTGGTCGGCACCGGGTGAAGAGAGCAGTCGGGTCGAACTCGAGGTGATCGCGGGGCAGGACCGGGACCGATGCGTCATCCGGGTAACCGAGTCGAGGCCGCTGGTCGAACTCGAACGTGAACTGGCGGACCTCACCGCAGTCGCCTTCGCTTGAGCGCCACGCAGACAGACCTCGTTTTCAGTGCGCTGGCCGACCCCAACCGCCGGCAGATCGTCGAGCGTCTGGCCGGCGAGGGTCCGGCGAGTGCGACCGAAATGGCCGCCGGTCTGGGCATCTCCCGGCAGGGTGCCGCCAAACACCTGGCCAGCCTGGCGGAGGCCGGAATCGTGGTCGCGTCCCGGGAGGGAAGAGAAGTTCGCTACGAGATCGTCGACCGCGGGCTCGACCCGGGTCACGCCTGGCTCGCCCGGGTAGGAGACCAGTGGGATCGCCGCCTCGACCGGCTCCGCAACCAGCTCAATCAGTAATTCCGGCCGCCGCACACCAGGCAGTGGCCCCCGGCTCCGATTGGGAGGGATACGATCTTGCGATGCCGGAAGCTGGCGAGACAGAACATCGAGGTTCCGCGTGGGTGATCCTGCCGACCTACAACGAGGCCAGAAACATCGGATCGATGGTCGAGGCATTGCTGCCGAAACTGACCCACCCGGGCGATCGGATCCTGATCGTTGACGACAACTCGCCCGACGGAACGGGCCATGTGGCCGATCAGCTCGCGGCCGGGAACTCCCGGGTCGAGGTGCTCCACCGCGAACAAAAGGAAGGCCTCGGGCCCGCTTACCTGGATGGCTTCCGCACCGCTCTCGACGGAGGGGCCGACCTGATCGTCCAGATGGACGCCGACTTTTCCCATGACCCGGCCTACCTGCCTCGTCTCCTGGCGGCTTCCGAGCACGCCGACCTGGTGATCGGCTCGCGTTACGTACCGGGCGGAGGCATCACCGAGTGGGGCCAGATCCGGCGTCTGCTCAGCAAGGGTGGCAGCCTCTATTCACGGACGATCCTCAAGGTCCCGGTTCGCGACCTGACCGGCGGCTTCAAGTGCTTCCGCCGTGAAGTGCTCGAAAAGATCGACCTCGACGAGGTGGCGGCTTCCGGATACTCGTTCCAGGTCGAGATGACCTGGCGGGTGGTCCGGGCCGGCTTCACTGTGCTGGAGGTGCCGATCACCTTCCGCGAACGCCAGGAAGGCGAGTCGAAGATGACCACGGCGATCGTCGCCGAGGCAGCCTGGCGCGTTCCGGCCATGCGCTTTCGTAAGAAGTAGGTCGAGCGGGTATAGCCTGCGGGAGATACGAAGCCCGCAGACGGCTTGTAGCCCCCTTGCTTCATTTTGTATAGTAGGTAGACAAGACCGACGATCAGGAGACCGAAATGGCACTTCCCGAAGTAACAGACGCGACTTTCAAGGCTGAAGCGCTCGAAGCCGACGGCCCTGTGCTGGTCGACTTCTGGGCACCCTGGTGCGGTCCCTGCCGTGTGGTTCATCCGGTCCTCGAGGAGATCAACGATGAGCGCGACGACCTCAAGATCGTCAGCCTCAACATCGACGACAACCCCCAGACCGCCCAGCAGTACGGGGTCCTCTCGATCCCCACGATGATCCTTCTGAAGGACGGCGCCCTGGTCAAGCAGCTGGTCGGCGCCCAGCCGAAGCGCAAGATCCTCGCCGAGCTCGAGCCCGTTCTTTCCTAGGTCATGCCGTTCGTAGAGATCAGCTGGTTCGAGGGCCGCTCCGACGAGCAGAAGGCCGAGATTGCCAAGCGCATCGAAGAGGCGCTGGTCGAGGTCGCCGGAGCGGCACCCGAGCACTGCTGGGTGAAGTTCGAGGACTCGAAGAAGTCGGACTTCATCATCCCCGAGGCCCGGCCCGAGTAGTCGGGTCTCGACTTGGCTTACCGCGTCCTAAAGTCGGGTGATGCCTTCTGGCGTCGCTCGAACATGATGAAGACGCTGAACACCGACCTGGCGAAGCAGCTGGAAGCAACCCAGCTGGGCGCCCGGCTCTGGCGGATCGAACCGGGGCAGGCCTCGACCCGGCACCGCCACAAGACGACCGAGGAGCTCTACGTCCTGCTCGAAGGGACCGGCAAGTTGCGGGTCGAGGACGAGCTCCTGGTGCTCGAGCCGATGGACGCAGTCCTGGTCGATCCCGAGAGCGTTCGCCAGCCCTTCAATGACACGCAGGCCGACCAGCTGTGGCTGATCGTCGGCGCCCCGACCGAGCACGCCGACACGACCACGATGGACGAAGAGCTGATCGGCTGGATGTATCCGGACGGTCCCCGGGCGATGCCGCCCGAACTCGATTCCTGAGATCTTCGAAACCGGGCTAGGCTTCCCGGCATGGAGAGACCGGAGAGTGCAGCGCAGGTAGTCGGCAAGCGGACCATTTTCGAAACCGAGCACGACGACTACAGGGAGAGTTTTCGCCGCTTCCTCGAAAAGGAAGTCGTGCCCGAGTTTCCGCAGTGGGAGCAGGACCACATAGTCCCCAAGAGCCTTTTCACCAAGTGCGCCGAGTACGGCTTTCTCGCGATGGAGGTGCCCGAGGAGTACGGCGGACCGGGCGTCGACGACTGGCGCTTCAACGTGGTGCTGGCCGAGGAATCGATCTGGGCCGGAGTCGGGGCCGGGATGGGCGGCCCGCTGCTTCACACCGACATCGTCGTTCCCTACATCACCTCGACCGCTACCGAGGAGCAGAAGCGCCGCTGGCTGCCTCAGATCGCCTCGGGCGAAAAGGTCCTGGCGGTCGCGATGACCGAGCCGGGCACCGGCTCCGACCTCGCCGCGATCTCCACCCGGGCCAAGCGTGACGGTGACGGCTGGATCGTGAACGGCGCCAAGACGTTCATCACCAACGGCATCAACGCCGACCAGGTCGTGGTCGCGGTCCGCACCTCCGACGATCCCCACGGCGGCCTCTCGCTGTTCGTGATCGAGGAGGGGATGGAAGGCTTCGAACGCGGCAAGCAGATCGAGAAGCTCGGCCAGCACGCCTCCGACACGGCAGAGCTTTTCTTCAACGACTGCTACGTGCCGCAGGAGAACATGCTGGGCGAGGAAGGCTCCGGCTTCCTGCAGCTGGTCTCCCGGCTGGTCCCGGAACGGCTGATCCTCTCGGTCAGCTCGATGGCCGGCTGCGAGGCGGCCCTGGCGATGACGATCGACTACGCGAAGGAACGCAAGGCCTTCGGGCGGCCGATCGCGAGCTTCCAGCACAGCCGTTTCACCCTGGCCGAACTACGGACCGAGGTCGAGATCGGGCGCTGCTTCATCGACCGCTGCATCGAGCGCTACGTCGAAGGGACCTGCACGGTCGAGGAGGCCGCGATGGCCAAGTGGTGGACCACCGACCTGCTCAGCAAGGTGACCGACGCGGGAGTCCAGCTCCACGGCGGCTACGGCTACACCACCGAGTACGCGATCGGCAAGGCCTGGGTCGACGCCCGGGTCGGCCGGATCTACGCCGGAACCAACGAGATCATGAAAGAGCTGATCGGCAAGACGATGGGCCTCTGACCTGGAGGTCAGTCGACCCGGGTGACCGAGATCGCGAGGGTCTTGCCGTCGATCGTCACCTCGGGGGTGCCCGGGGCGGCGGCTTCGGCGGTGTCGCCCCCTAGCTCGATCGAGCGGGCGAGGACCTCGCCGGTCAGGTATCCCTCGTGGGCGGAGGCGGCGTCGAGCAGGGCCTGGTCACCGGCCAGTGAAAGGCTGATCCGGTCGGTGATCTCGAGGCCGGCGTCCTTGCGAGCGTTCTGGACCGCGTGGACGATCTCGCGGGCGAGACCCTCGCGGATCAGATCGTCGTCGAGCTCGAGGGCGAGCGCGACAGCGTGGCCGGATTCGGCTTCCACCTGGTAGCCCTCGAGCGGCTCCATGCTGAGCAGGAGGTCCTCGGCGGTCAGGGTGTGATCCTTGCCTTCGATCGAGATCCCGATCTCGCCGCCGGCCTCGACGGTTTCGGCGACATGGGCCGGGTCGAGCCCGGCCACGGCGGCCGACACCTGCGGCATCGACTTGCCAAAGCGCGGACCGAGGGTCCGGAAGTTCGGCTTGACCAGGTAGCTGACCAGATCCGACTGGTCGGTCACGAACTCCAGCTCCTTCACGTTGAGCTCGGACTTGATCAGCTCGGCCTGGGTTGAGATCGCTTCCCGTTCGGCGTCGGTGGCGACGACCACGGCGCGGGCCAGCGGCTGGCGCACCTTCGCCTTGGCCTGGGCCCGGGAGGCGCGGCCGAGTTCGACCGTCTGGCGGGTCGCAGCCATCGCTGCTTCGAGCTGTTCGTCGCGGAGCGCGGCGGCCGGGGTCGGGAAGTCACGCAGGTGGACCGAATCGGGCATTGAGCCGAAGTCCCCGTCGGCACCGCCGACAAGGTTGTGATGGATCTCGTCGGCAATAAAGGGCGTAAACGGAGCCAGCAGGGCTGAAACCTCGACCAGGCAGTGGCGGAGGGTGGCGAAAGCGGCGGCGTCGCCCTCCCAGAAGCGGCGGCGGGAGAGCCGCACGTACCAGTTGGAAAGTTCCTCGACGTACGCGGCGATCGCCCGGCCGGCGGCGGTGCAGTCGAAGGCGTCGAGCTTCGCGCCCACCTCTTCGATCGTCGCCTGCAGGCGGGAGACCGCCCAACGGTCGAGGTCGGTCGGCTCGGTGGCGGGATCCGGCGCGCTGGAAGCGTCGATGCCCTCGGCGTTGGCGTAGAGCACCCAGAACGAATAGGTGTTCCAGAGGGTGAGCAGGAAGGAACGGAGCGCCTCGGAGATCGCCTCGGTCGAGAAGCGGTAGCCGGCCCAGGGCTGCTGGGCGGTGAACAGATACCAGCGGAAAGCGTCGGCGCCGAACTGGTCGATCACGTCCCAGGGGGCGACCACGTTGCCCTTCGACTTCGACATCTTCTGGCCCTCGCCGTCGAGGATCAGGCCGAGGCAGACGCAGTTCCGGTAGCTCGACTGGTCGAAGAGCAGGGTGGACTCGGCCAGCAGCGTGTAGAACCAGCCGCGGGTCTGGTCGATCGCCTCGCAGATGTAGTCGGCCGGGAAACGCTCCTCGAACTGTTCCTTGCCCTCGAAGGGGTAGTGGAACTGGGCGAAGGGCATCGCGCCGGAGTCGTACCAGGTGTCGATCACGCTGACCACCCGCTTCATCTCGCCCTTGCCGCAGTCGCAGGCCCAGGTCACCTCGTCGATGTAGGGGCGGTGCAGGTCTTCGGGCAGCGGGCCGCCGGCTTTTTCCTCGAGTTCGGCGACCGAGCCGGCGCAGTACGACTCGTCGCAGGAGGCGTCGGTGCATTCCCAGATCGGCAGCGGGGTGCCCCAGTAACGGTCGCGGGAAAGGGCCCAGTCGACGTTGTTTTCGAGCCAGCGGCCGAAGCGACCTTCCTTGATGTGTTCCGGGTGCCAGCCGATCGTTTCGTTGTTGGCCAGCATCGCGTCGCGGGCCTCTGAAGTCTTGATGTACCAGCTTGCCTTGGCGTAGTAGAGCAGCGGGGTGCCGCAGCGCCAGCAGTGCGGGTATGAATGCTCGTAGTCGCTGGCCCGGAAGAGCCGGTCGTTTGCGCGGAGGTGTTCGATCAGCCGGGCGGTTACCTCGGGATCCTTGACGAAGTCGCCGGCGAAACCGGTGACTCTCTCGTCGAAGCGTCCGTCGAGGCCGACCGGGTTGAAGAGCGTTCCCTCGGGGCCGCGGCTCGAGGGGTCGTAGAGGCCGTCGGCGATCGCCGCCCGGTAGTCGTCCTCGCCGAAGGCCGGGGCGATGTGGACCAGGCCGGTGCCGTCGTCGGTGGTCACGAAGTCACCGGCGATCACGACGAAATGGCCGGAGTTCTCGGCCATGCCGGGGAACGGCGCGTCGTAGCCCTGACCGATCAGTTCGCTGCCCTTGAGGGTCTTCTCGGCAGCCACGCCTTCGCCGAGGACCTTCTCGATCAGTCCCTCCGCGAGGATCAGGGTTTCCCCCTCGAACTCGACCTCGGCGTAGGTGACGTCCGGGGCGACGGCGACCGCGTAGTTGCCGGGCAGGGTCCAGGGGGTGGTGGTCCAGATCAGGAGCGAAGCATCGCGGTCCCTGAGCGGAAAACGGACGAAGACCGAGGGGTCGATCACGTCCTTGTAACCCTGGGCGACCTCGTGGGAGGAAAGGGCGGTGCCGCAGCGGGGGCAGTAGGGCGAGACCCGGTGGCCCTCGTAGAGGCGATCCGATTCGTAGAGCTCCTTGAGTGACCACCAGACCGACTCGATGTAGTCGTTGTCCATGGTCACGTAGGGATCGTCGAGGTCGATCCAGAAACCGATCCGGTCGGTCAGCCGGTTCCACTCCTCGACGTAGGTGAAGACCGACTCGCGGCAGAGCCGGTTGAACTCCTCGATCCCGTACTCCTCGATCTCCTGCTTGGAGGAGATGCCGAGCTGCTTTTCGACCTCGAGCTCGACCGGCAGGCCGTGACAGTCCCAGCCCGCCTTGCGGGGAACGCGGTAGCCGCGCATCGCCCGGTAGCGCGGATAGATGTCCTTGAAGACGCGGCTGAGGACGTGATGGGAACCGGGCCGGCCGTTGGCGGTCGGCGGTCCTTCGTAGAAGCTCCAGACTTCGGCGCCCTCGCGCTGCTCGAGCTGGCGTTCGAAAACCCGGGCTTCCTTCCAGCCGGCATTGATCCGCTCCTCCATCTCGGGGAAGGACTGTTTGGGATCTACGGGGCGAAAAGACGACATGAGCAGGGGAGTTTATGAACTGACCGGCTTGGCGGGATCGATGCTCGTTTTAACTAGAGTGGGCCAATGAGCTCGCTGGACTTGAGGGACAGGGTCGTATTGATCACCGGGGGCGCGAGGGGGATCGGTTTCGAGACCGCGCGGCTGGCCCGTGAGCGGGGTGCCTCGGTCGCCCTGATCGATCTTGAAGCGGAAGCAGTCGCCGATGCGGCGTCGTCCCTCGGCGGCGATTCACTCGGACTCCAGGCGGACGTGACCAACCTCGGTCAGATGCAGGACGCCGTGGCCCGCACGGTCGAGCAGCTCGGCCGGATCGACATAGTGATCGCCAACGCCGGCATCACGCCACCCAAGACCACGGCCCGGGCGATCGACCCGGTGGTCTGGGAGAAGGTCGTCGAAGTGAACGTGATCGGGGTCTACAACACGGTGAAGGCGGCGATCGACCAGGTGATCGCGAACCGCGGCCACATGATCCTGATCGCTTCGCAGGCCGCGCACGCCAACGGCGCCCTGAACACTTCTTACGCCGTTTCGAAGGCGTCGGTCGAAGCGATCGGCCGCTCGCTCCGAAGCGAGCTCGAACCCCACGGCGCTTCGGCCGGGGTCGCCTATTTCGGCTACGTCGAAACCGAGCTGATCTCCCAGGTCTTCGGCAACGAGCTGGCCGACAGTTTCCGCCGCGAGGCCGCCCCCGAGATTCTGACCCGGACGATCCCGATCGATCAGGCCGCCCGGGCGCTGGTCGACAGCATCCCTTCGCGCGAAGCACGGGTGATCGAACCGGCCGTCTGGCGACCGGTGCTTTACGCCCGTGGCCAGGTCGGTCCGCTCTCCGACCGCCAGCTCGAGCGCAACCCGAAGATCGGGGATTTCATCCGGGAGTTCGAACGCCGCGACCTGGGTGAGGCGGCCGCTCCGCTGTTTCCTCCCGTCCGCTCCGGCCAGCCCTACAGCCTGGCCGGGAAGGTAGTGCTGGTTACCGGTGGCGCGAAGGGAATCGGATTCGAGATCGCCCGCCAGGCCCACGGCCGGGGCGCCGCGGTGTCGCTGCTCGACCTTGACCCGGCCGAGGCCGCAGCTTCGGCCGCGAAGATCGGTGTGAGGGCGATCGGGCTGGGGGCAGACGTGACCAGCAAGGAAGACCTGGAGGAGGCCTTCGAAGCGACCCGCCGACGCTTCGGCAGGATCGACGTGGTGGTCGCCAACGCCGGCATCGGCCCGAGCCAGATCGGACCGATCCGGACCCAGGGATCCGAGGAGTGGGGAAGGGTTTTCGAGGTCGACCTGTTCGGCGTGTGGCGTACGGTCCGGGCCGGGATCGAGGACGTGGTCGGAAACGGTGGACAGTTCGTCCTCGTCTCCTCTTCCTACGCCTTCATGAACGGCCTGATGAACTCGGCCTACGCCTCGGCCAAGTCCGGGGTTGAAGCCCTCGGTCGCGGACTTCGGCTCGAGCTGACCGCGGTCGGCGCCAGCTCCACGGTCGCCTACTTCGGCTGGATCGACACCGACCTCGTGGCCGGGGCTTTCGAGGACCCGCTGGTCCAGCGGATCCGCGATGACGTGACCCCGGGCTGGATGACCCGCAAGGTTTCGGTTTCAAAGGCCGGCAAGGCGGTGATCGAAGCCCTCGAGAAACGCGAGCCGCGGGCGATCGCCCCGGCCGAGTGGAAAGCCATGTTCTACGCTCGCGGCTTCCTCGGCCCGCTCATCGACAAACGAATCGACGAGGACCAGGCAATCGCCCAGATCGTCCCTCAGGCCGAGGAGCGCCAGCGCGCCTGACTCACCGTCGCTTCTTCTGCTTCTTTTTCTTGAGCGGCTTGACGGTCAAGGTGACCTTGCTTCGAATCTTGCCGCTGGTCGCGGTGATCGTGGCCTTGCCACGCGCCTTCCCGGTTGCGGTGATCACGACCTTCTGCTTGAGGGCTCTGGGCGAGGTGAGGTCGACGGTGATCGACTTCCGGTTGAGCTTGACGTTGCGGTTCGACGACTTGAGCCGGATCGTGGCTGAACCGTCAATCCCGTCGGTGACCGAGACGTTGAGCACCAGGGTCCGTTTCTTGCCGGCCTTGATCTGACCCTTCTTCGGGCCGAGCTTCAGCGCCTTCACCTTGATCGTCTGAGTGTCGCAACGGGGGCTGCCGTCGGGACGGGGAACACCGGACTCGCAGAGGTACTCGTGGAGGCGGGAGGGGAACATGGTGTTAATGGCGTCGGCGCCCTGGTCGATCAGCTTCTGGTACCAGGGGCCGGTCTCCTGGGTGTCGTCGAGGTCGGAGGGCCAGACCACGGCGATGAAGCCGTCATGGTCGAAGTGGGGCCGCAGCAAGGGCAGTGTTTCGACGATGGTGCCGCCGCCGAGGTCGTACTTGTCGGGCGGCTGGACGGCAACCGGGGTCGGGGTGATCGGAGCGCCGGTGATGTAGTTGAGGGTCTTCTCGAGACTGCCCCCGAGCGCGAGGTGGTTCGGGGCGGCCGCGTGGAACTTCTCGATCATGCTCTGGCTGAAGGCGTTGATGATCACGTCCTGCTCCCGGCCCGGGTGGGCGGCGAGGTCGGCCGCAGCGGCCTCGGCCGTTGCCTGGGCGTCGGCGTACGGCTTCAGCTCCACGTTCATCGGGGTGTCCGGGAAGGCGTCCAGGATCTCGCTGAAGGTCGCAATCCTGAAGTCATTTGCGGTGTACCCGTCCGGAGGCGGGATGTCACCGGTCGCGACGCCGCGATACGGGTGCGGAACATCCTGGTCCTTCGGGTAGTAGGTCGCCAGCCCGGGCGAGAACCAGTAGCCGAAGTCGTAGGTCCGGACCTCATCGAGGGTGAGGTTGCGGAACGGCGTGCACGGTCCGTTCGAAGTGTGGCAGGGCTCGTTGTCGTGGGTCGCGATCAACTTGCCGTCCTTGGTCAGGGTCAGGTCCATGTCGATCACGTCGGCGCCGTCGGCGATCGACTTCTTGAAGGCGAAGAGCGTGTTGCCCGGGTTCTCCCGTTCGCCACCCTGATGAGCGACGTTCATCAGACCCATCTTCTGCCAGAAATCAGTCGGCGGCGGAGTCGCCGGACGGTCCGGCGCGGCGTCCGCGGCGGCTGGCAGCACGAAGGCCAGCAGAGCAAGAGTGACGGCAACAGCGGTTCTCCCAAACATTGTCCTCATCAACACCGGATTCTACGATTCGATTCGTGGATACCCGTGACGGAGCGACCGCTCGGCAGGATCCGCGTCAGGGCCGGGTGGCTTCTTCGAGCAGGTAGATGAAGGAGCCGTAAGGCTCGCCGGTGGCGCGTTCGAGTCCGACTTCGCAGGTCCGGTTCGAGGAGATGTAGCGGCTGGTCGGCCTGGCCCTGACTTCGGCCGCCTCGTCCGCGGTGGCGCTGGCGGTCAGTTCCGGATGGAGCAGACCGCGGTCGCCGGCGAAGCCGCAGCAGGTGGCGGTGTCGGGAACCTGGACTTCCTCGGCGAGAACCTCGGCGATCCTGGTCAGGGCCCGCTCGAGGCCCTGGTGACGGCCGGAGCAGGTCGGGTGGACCGTGACCGAATCGGCCTTGCGGGTCACCTCGAGGCCAGGCAGCAGATGGTCCTCGGCCCACTGGACCGAATCGATGATCGTCAGCTCGGCGTGCCGGGCCGCGTTCTCCTCCGTGAGGACACCCTCGCCGAAGTCGAGCAGGCCGTGGCCACAGGAGGAAGCGTCGATGACCAGCGGGAGGGTGCCACCGCCGGTCCAGCGCCAGATCCGCTCGACGGTCTGATTCGACTTTAACTGGTGGGCGTCACGGAAACCCTTCGAGCTCCACGGCACCGAGCAGCAGGTCCCGGCGATGTCCTGCGGGATCCAGACCGGCTTGCCGGCCCGGGCCGAGACCTCGACCATCGCTTCGGGCAGGCTCTTGCCCGGATCGTCCTTTGACCGTCCGAACATCCGGTTGATGCAGCTCGGCATGTAGACGGCGACCGCTCCGTGGGAGGTCGTCTTCGGTAGCGCCGGTGATGCCGCGGGCGGCATGTCCTCGCCCCATTCCGGAACCAGGTCGGCGCTCATCGCCTTGCGGGCGGCCCTGGTCAGGCCCCGCATGGCTCCTTCTGAAGTGACGTCCGAAACGGCGTTGCCGAACTTCAGTCCGGCCCGCGAAAGCTTCTCGATCCGGTCCCAGCGGCGGGCTGCGCGGAGCGCCATCTTCTCGGCGGCCGGACTGTGCTGCTCGGCCCGGAAACCCTTGATGAACTTGCCGGTGTCGATCCCGACCGGGCAGGCCAGCAGGCAGGAGCCGTCGGCGGCGCAGGTCTCGATCGCCTCGTACTCGAACTCGTCGAGCAGGGCGCGGCGGACCGGCGTGTCCTCGCCCTGACGGACCATCTCGCGCCGAAGCACGATCCGCTGGCGCGGGGTCGTGGTCAGATGTCGGCTGGGGCAGACCGGTTCGCAGAACCCGCACTCGACACAGGCGTTCGCCTCGTCCTCGATCGGCGGGGTGGTCTGCAGGTTCCGCAGGTGCGCCTTCCCGTCCCGGGTCAGGATCGCGCCCGGGTTGAGGGCACCGTCCGGGTCGGCGAGTTCCTTGGTCCGCCACATCAGGTCGACGGCCTGCTCGCCCCACTCCCTGACCACGTAGGGGGCCATGTTTATCCCGGTGCCGTGTTCGGCCTTGAGGGCCCCGTCGTACTTGTCGCAGATCAGTTCGACCAGCGCGTCCATGAAGGTCTCGTAACGTTCGATGTCCTCCGGCTTCGAAAAGTCGGGGGTCAGCATGAAGTGGAGGTTGCCGGCCGAGGCGTGACCGGCGACCCCGGCCAGGAACCCGTGCTCCGCGAGCATCGCCCGCAGTTCCACCGCGGCCTCCGCGATCCGGGCCGGCGGGACGCACACGTCCTCGATGATCAGGGCGGTGCCCGGGAGCCGCATCTTGCCGATCAGGCCGTGGAGGCCCTCCCGGACCTTCCAGTTG
>JAEZIQ010000033.1 GCA_023436605.1 Actinomycetes bacterium
TTTCCTATCCCGAAACTGGTATCTGGATCACCTGGACCGAACCGTGCTCGGGCTCTGCTGCCCAGACCTCTCGCAGCCCTTCGAGGTCGGAGACTCGATTGAAGGGCAGGCGATACAGCTTTGCCGCGTCCTCCACCGAGAGTCCCGAGGGCGTGCGCATCAGGGTTTCGAACTCGTTCTCCGACATCGATCCGCTTTGTGGAAGACGTTCGAATATGCCGCCTCCCTCGTTGTCAAGGACGACGATCCTTGTGGTCACAGGGACGTTGCGGGCAAGAGCCAGACTGCCTACGTCATGGAAGAAACCGAGGTCACCGGTGATGATTGTGGTGGGTCGGCCTGAGGCCATCGCCGCACCGAGGCCGGAGGCGATCAGGCCGTCGATTCCGTTGGCGCCGCGGTTGGCCAGGAAGACGACGTCACTCTCCAGTGCCGCAACCGACTCCTCCTGATCACGGATCGCGAGGCTTGAGGCGGTGTAAACCAGGTTGCCGTCACTCTGGAGCTCGGCGAGCCGGGCGTGGACCGCGCCGGCGCTGAGACCGTCGGTCGCGGCCCAGCCTTCCTCGATTGCCTGGCGTTCCTCGCGCTCGGCCTCGAACCAGCGATTCGAGAATCCGTCGCCGGCCGGCCGGTCGATCCGCTGTTCGGCCGTGTTCTCGATCTGGTGGAGCAGAGTCGCCGGATCACAGCGCAAGATCAGGTCAGCGGTACGAATCGGCTCGTACCAGCCGAAGTCGGGATCGATCACGACCTGGACCGGATCGAGATCGGCCAGCCAGAGACGAAGCTGCTTCGAAGTCGGAAACTCACCCAGCCGGATGACCAGATCAGGGGCGAGCGCGGGGTCCCGTCGCTTGGCGATCCGTTCGTACGCGGTGACCACTGCGCCCCTGTCGTGGGGCCCGAGACGCATCTGCGAGGTCGGTTCGGCCAGAACCGGGGCCCGGCAGGCGTTTGCCAGTCGGGCCAGCGGCTGACGCAGCGCCGGGTCGTTCTGCCTTCCGGCCAGGATCAGGATCTTTTCCGCGCCCTGAATCATCCCGACGAGACGGCTCACGGTGGAACGGTCGGCCCCACAAATCGCCTTCTCGACCGAGGTCAGAGGGCCGGTGTCTCGGCCCTCGAGAGCGAGGCGGCGGGTTGCGGTGACGGCGCTTTCCTCGGGCAAGGGAGCCAGCGGATCCCGCAGGGGGAAGTTCAGGTGGACCGGACCAGGGCGGGGGTCGCCATTGGCGGTGGCGAAAGCGCGGCAGGCAAGGGAGCGAAAGTGAAGCAGGCCGGCGTCGTCGGCCTGATGGTTGCCGACCTCGGTGAACCAGCGCACGGAACTGCCGAAAAGCTTGATCTGGTCGATCGTCTGACCAGCGCCGATCTGGCGGAGTTCCGGGGGCCGGTCCGCGGTCAGGACGATCAGGGGTACGGCTGAAAGGTCGGCCTCCGCAACGGCGGGAACGTAGTTGGCGGCCGCGGTTCCGGAGGTGCAGACCAGTACGGCCGGGGAACCAGAAGCCTGCGCGGCGCCGAGCGCGAAGAAGGACGCCGAGCGTTCATCTAGGGCGATCTGCGTCCGGATTCCCTCCTGACGAAACAGGGCCAGGGCC
Organism: Actinomycetes bacterium; assembly: GCA_023436605.1. Lineage (GTDB taxonomy): Bacteria > Actinomycetota > Thermoleophilia > Solirubrobacterales > 70-9 > 67-14. Next base: position 1,605 of record JAEZIQ010000033.1, read on the forward strand.
AGGGGCGTCGACCTCGAGCCGGGTGAGATAACGGCCAGCTCGACGCCGGACCGGGCCAGTTCCTCTGCAAAAGCCGTGCAAAGGGCAGTGTTCGAGTTGGACGGGTCCACGGGGAAGGAGAGCCTAGCCCGCTTTGGCGAACTCAGCTCAATCGAGCCTTGTCCGGGCAAGCATTTCCTCATCCAGATCGATGCCGAGGCCCGGTTGGTCACTCGACACGGAAATCTGATTGCCGCTGACCAGCGGTCCCCCGGCTGACAGCTGCTCGACGAAGAGGCGCTCGGTGGCGAGGCCGTGGGCGATGCCTGGCCAGGGCAGCTCCGGGTCAAGGGTCTGGGCGACATGGGCGGCGGCAGCGATGCCCACCGGCCCGTCAAGCGCGCTGGACAGGTAGGTGGGGAGGTGTCCGCCGAGGCTGGCGTCGAGGCCGCCGATCTTGGTCAGCTTGACGGTGACCGCGGCGCAGGCCTTCTCCAGGTAGGCATCGGCCGCTTCTTCCTGGCTGTTTACCGATTCGTCGGCGACCAGGGGGATCGGGGTCAAACGGCTGAGCGAGGCGAGGTCCGCCAGACCGGTTACCGGCTCTTCGACCAGTTCGATACCGAACGGCTCGAGCTGGTCCAGGATCCTTCTCGCCGAGCCACCCCAGGTGCCGTTCGCGTCCAGCCTGATCTTCGCTTCGGGGCCGAGCGCCGAACGGACGGCACCGGCCAGTTCGACCGCCTCCTTCGGGCCTGCCTTCAACTTGAAGACGTCGAAACCGTCACCGGCCCACTGTTCGCACTGGTCGATCACGTCGCCGGCATCCCCGGCGGTGATCGTCGCGTTGCAACGCAGGGTCCGGGGAGAGGCGGCAGGGTCGAGGTACTGCCAGAGGGGGATCTCCTCGCGCCTCGCGACCAGGTCGGCAACCGCCATGGAGACTGCACAGCGGGCCGGCGCAACGGTCAGCAAGAGACCGGGATCATCGGCCCACGCCTCCAGTTCGGCGACGACCGCCGGGAGTCCATCTCCACCTCGAAGCGACATCGGCACGCCCTCTCCGAGGCCGGTTATCCCGTTTTCGTCACGCAGCCTGAGCAGCACCGACTCGCGGCGCTCGAGAGTGCCGGTCGCGGTGACATAAGGCCGACGGAAGCTCAGCGCGAAAGGGATCACCTCGACGCTGAGCGGTCCGACCTCCATTTTCAGGCCCCGAGAACCAGGCCGATCGAAGTCAGCAGGGCGGTCACGCCGAGGACGGCACCGGTTCCGGCCAGGGCTTTGTTCAGCGAAGGCCCGTCGGTGCGGCCGGTGACGGCGGCGATCGGATCGCGGGCCATCGGAATCGCGAGCAGGCCGAGCAGCGCGAGCCAGGGCCCGTCGTTGAGGACGATCGTCAGGGCCAGCACGAAGAAGGCACCGAGAACGAGGATCACGTACAGGCGACGGGTCTTCTCGCGGCCGATCCGTACCGCCAGGGTGTTCTTGTTTGCGCGGCGGTCCGAATCGATGTCGCGGACGTTGTTGACCACGAGGATCGCGGTCGAAAGGAGACCGATCGCGACTGAAAGACCGAAGGGCAGCCAGGCCAGCTCCTCGAGCTGGACGTAGTAGGACCCGTTGACCGAAACCAGGCCGAAAAAGAGGAAGACGAAGATCTCACCGAGACCGGCATAGCCATATGGCTTCGGGCCTCCCGTGTAAAGAAAACCCGCGGCGATCGAGACGAGACCGACCACGATGATGATCCAGCCGGCCAGCCAGGCGAGATAGATCCCGAGCAGGGCGGCCAGGCCGAAGGCAATCCAGGTGGCGGTAAGCACCCGTTGCGGGGTGATCAGACCGGCCGAGGTGACCCGGACCGGACCCAGCCGGTCGGCCGAGTCGGCACCCCGGCGGGCGTCGGAGTAATCGTTGGCGAGATTGGTGCCGATCTGGATCAGGATGCTGGCCACCAGCGCAGCAATGAAGCCGCCGAGGCGGGGCAGGTCGTCAGCCGTGAATATCGCCGCGGCGGTGCCGACCAGCACCGGGGCAATCGCGGCGGGAAGGGTGCGCGGCCGGGCCGCGTTCAGCCAGATCCTCACGGACGCTTCGGGAACTGGTCGAAGTCAGGCTTGCGACCTTCGCGGAAGGCATTCCGGCCCTCCTGGCCCTCTTCCGACATGTAAAAGAGGAGGGTGGCGTCATGCGACAGCTGCTGCAGTCCGGTCAAGCCATCTTCCTCGGCGTTGAAACTTGACTTGAGCAGTCGCAGCGAGAGGGGGGAGAGGTGTGACATCTCCCGGCACCAGGCGACTGTTTCCTTCTCGAGATCCTCGACCGGGACGACCGCGTTGACGAGGCCCATCTCAAGCGCTTCCTCGGCCGTGTAGTGGCGGCAGAGGAACCAGAACTCCTTCGCCTTCTTTACCCCGATGTTCCGGGCCAGCAGGCTGGCCCCGAACCCGCCGTCGAAACTGCCGACCCGGGGGCCGGTCTGGCCGAACCTGGCGTTGTCGCCGGCGATCGTCATGTCGCAGACCAGGTGCAGGATGTGGCCGCCGCCGATCGCGTAGCCGGCCACCATCGCGATCACCGGCTTCGGGGTGCGCCGGATCTGCACGTGAAGATCACCGACGTCGAGGCGTCCCACTCCCTGCCTGGCGACTTCGTCGTCACCGATGTAGCCGTCGTCGCCCCGGATCCGCTGGTCACCGCCCGAACAGAAGGCTTCGGTCCCGGCGCCGGTGAAGATGATCGACCCGACCTCTGTGTCATCGCGGGCCTTGTCGAAGGCGTCACGGAGCTCGGCCAGGCACTGGGGACGGAATGCGTTGCGCACCTCCGGCCGGTTGATCGTGATCTTGGCGATACCCTCGGCCTTCTCGTAAAGGATGTCGGAGTAATCTCCGGCCGGTAGCCACTCGATCGGGTCGTAAAGCGACTCTTCGGGCGGCGCGTTTCGGTGTCGTTCGGGCAAGTCCGTACTCCGTTCGTCAGGCCGCAGGCCGACCGGCCCGCAGATCACAAAGATTTTGGAAGCACCACGATAAACGAGGTCAATTGAAACTCGACAACTGGCTGGCCCAGAGAGCGCAGAGCTGTCCCGACCGGATCGCCCTGATCGCCGGCGGCGAGTCGATGACCTACGCGGAACTCGAAGACGAGGCGGTCCATGCCGCCCGCCGTCTGGCCGCCTGGGGAGTCCGTCGCGGGGCAACCGTCGCGATGAACATGGAGCCGGGGCCGGGCAAGATCGTCCTGATCCACGCCCTGATGAAGACCGGGGCGGTGCTGCTGCCGATCAGTCCCCGGCTTTCACATGAGGAGCGAGCCAGGGCAATCGAATCCTGTGACGTCTCGGTCGATCTCGACGACACCGGGCGCCTCACCCAGACCGAAGCGGACATGCCCCTGCTCGGCGAACATGACATGGCGGATCCGCATTGCCGGATACTGACCAGCGGCTCGACCGGGTCGCCCCACACCGTCTCGCTCTCCTACGGAAACCACCTGTTCAGCGCGATGGGGTCGGCCTTCAACATCGGCGTTGACCCCTCCGACCGCTGGCTGTGCGCGCTACCGACCAGTCACATCTCCGGGCTTTCGATCGTCATGCGGTCCGTGATCTACGGCACCGCGATGGTCCTCCAGGACAAGTTCACCTCGGAAGGCGTGGCCGAAGCGATCGAGAGGGACGGGGTCACCGTGATCTCCATGGTCTCGACCATGCTGCTCCGGCTGCTGGACGAAGGGGTGGACCTGACCAGGCCCCGGGCGATCCTGGTCGGGGGCGGACCGGTGCCTCCGAGCGCGCTCAGCGAGGCGCTGGATCGCGGGGCCAACGTGATCCAGACCTACGGACTGACCGAAACCTGCTCGCAGGTCACCACGCTCGAAGTCGCCGAGGCGCGGCGCAAGGTCGGCTCGGTCGGGCGGCCGCTCCTCACCTCGCACCTGCGGATCCAGGGAGGCGAGATCCTCGTCCAGGGGCCTACCGTTTCCGCCGGTGCGCTCGACGCCGACGGCTGGCTCCACACCGGAGACGTCGGCTGGATCGATGACGACGGCTTCCTTTACGTGCAGGGACGGACCGACGAGATGATCATCACCGGCGGCGAGAACGTGATCCCGGCCGAGGTCGAAGACGTCCTGGTGCAGCATCCGGAGATCGTCGAAGCGGCGGTGGTCGGCCGTCCCGATCCCGAGTGGCAGCAGGCGGTGACCGCGGTGATCGTGCCCCGGGAAGGGGTTGAACTCGACCTGGAAGAGCTCCGCAGCTACTGCGAAGGCAAACTCGCTTCCTACAAAATTCCGAAAGCGATCGAGGTCGTCGAGGAACTGCCAAAAACCCCCTCCGGCAAGATCCACAGGGCGGCTCTCCTAAGTAACCCTTAGCATCAGGGTTCTATGAGCACCCAAGACATCTTTTACGACAAGGACGGCGACCTCTCGAAGCTCGAGGGTAAGACCGTCGCCATCCTCGGATTCGGATCGCAGGGCCACGCACACGCCCTGAACCTGAAGGACTCGGGTGTGAACGTTGTGGTCGGCCTGCGCGAGGGTTCGGCCAGCCGCGAGCAGGCCAGCGCGGCCGGACTTGAAGTTCTCTCGGTCGCCGATGCCGCCAGCAAGGGCGACATCGTGATGATCCTCCTGCCCGACGAGAAGCAGGCCGAGATCTGGGAGAACGAGATCAGCGACGGGATCGCCGAGGGCAACCTGCTGATGTTCGCCCACGGCTTCGCGATCCGCTTCGACCAGATCCAGCCTCCGGCCGGCGTCGACGTCGGCATGGTTGCTCCCAAGGGCCCCGGTCACATGGTTCGCCGCCAGTACGAAGAAGGCTCGGGTGTTCCCTGCCTGATGGCCGTCGAGCAGGACGCCACCGGCAACGCCCACGATCTCGTGCTCGCCTACGCGATCGGGATCGGCGGCGGTCGCGCCGGCATCATCGAAACCACCTTCAAGGACGAATGCGAGACCGACCTCTTCGGTGAACAGGCCGTGCTCTGCGGCGGCGCCACCGAACTGGTCCGGGCCGGGTTCGACACTCTCGTTGAAGCTGGATACGACCCGCGTCTCGCCTATTTCGAATGCCTGCATGAGCTCAAGCTGATCGTCGACCTCATGTACGAGAAGGGCATTCAGGGCATGCGCTACTCGATCTCGAACACGGCCGAGTACGGCGACCTGACCCGCGGCAAGCGCGTCATCGGGGAGGAATCCCGCGCCGCGATGAAGGAGATCCTCTCCGAGATCCAGTCCGGCGAGTTCGCCAAGGAGTTCATCGCGGAGAATCAGGCCGGCAACGAGAACTTCGACCGCATGCGCCAGGAAGGCAAGGATCACAAGGTCGAGATCGTCGGGGCCGAGCTCCGCGACATGATGCCCTGGATCGACACCGAGTTCTAAGGGGCGTCGCCACTTGCTTCAGAAAGGGCGGTCCGGGAGGACCGCCCTTTTTGTTTAAGCGGCGATTTTCCCTGCGTTTACAGGAAAACGCCGTTCCAGCAGGTAGGTTCCCCGTGGCCCCGATATTTGGGGGGAGATTCGTCCAAGGAGTTTTTGAATGACCGATATACCCACTCCCACACCCGACGACGAGGTTGTGGTCACAGAAGTGACCCAGGCCGCGGTCGTCTCAGGGGGATACCCGGTAGCCGTGGATGCGCAGCTGCTTCCCGAGTATTCGCGGTTCATGCCGCTGATCAAGTGGCTGATCCTGATTCCGCATTACATCGCGCTGTTCTTCCTCGGAATCGGTGCCATGTTCGTTGCCTTCATCGCTTTCTTCGCCACCCTGTTCACGGCGAAGTACCCCGAAGGCATGTGGAACTACATGTACGGCGTTCACCGGTGGGCCCTGCGCGTGATGGCGTACCACATGTTCATCACGGACAAGTACCCGCCGTTCACGCTCGACGAAACCCCGGATGACACCATTCAGCTCAAGGCGGAGTACCCCGAGCGGGTTGCCCGCTGGCGTCCTCTGTTTGCCTGGCTGATCGCCATCCCGTACGCGATCGTCGCTTCGCTGATTTTCTTCGTGGCTCAGATCTGCGCGATCTTCGCGTTCTTCACGATCCTTTTCACCAAGAAGATCCCGGCCGGCCTCTTCAACGTGATCCGCAACGGTTTCACCTGGAATCTCCGCGCTGGTTTCTACAGCTACTGGATGTCCACGGAGTACCCGCCGTTCGAATGGGACGAAGACTGATTCGTCTCGCCGACTGACGGCAAACCGTTACTTGGAAAGGGCCGCCTCGAGGCGGCCCGTTGTCGTGGGGCGGTGGTTGTGTGTCGGTGG
>JAEZIQ010000016.1 GCA_023436605.1 Actinomycetes bacterium
CACCCGTCCCGGACCCCTCGACCAAGTCGGAGCCACTGTGCCGCGAGGTCGCGGGTTTTCTAAGATCATCTGGTGACTGTCGACTCCGCCCTTCGCCGCACTCCTCTCTATGAGACCCACAAGGAGGCTGGCGCCAAGCTGGTTCCGTTCGCGGGCTGGGAGATGCCGGTTCAGTACGACGGGATCAAGGAAGAACACATCGCGGTCCGGACTCACGCCGGGATCTTCGATGTCTCGCACATGGGACAGATCGAGGTGGAGGGGCCGGGATCGCTCGCTTTCCTGCAGCGGCTGGTCACCAATGACGTGGCGAAGATCCAGGTCGGGGGAGCCCAGTACTCGCTGCTTCTGAACGAGGACGGCGGCGTGATCGACGACCTCTTCGTCTACCGGCTCGGCCACGACCGCTACCTGGTCATAACCAACGCCGGCAACCATCGGGCCGATCTCGCCCAGTTCGGGTTGATCGGCCGGGACTTCGACGTGTACGTGCGGGACGCGATCGACAATTACGCGATGCTGGCGATACAGGGGCCAAACGCACGGCGCATCGTCGAGCGCACGCTCAAGATCGACCTGCCCCCGCGGATGAAGGTCGCCGCACGCCAGATCGGGCGTCGGCCGGCAATCGTCTGCGGCACCGGATACACGGGCGAGGACGGGGTGGAGATCCTGATCGATCCGGAGATCGCTCCGGCGATCTGGACCGAGCTGGTCGACTCCGGAGTGGTTCCCTGTGGGCTCGGGGCCCGGGACACCCTGCGACTCGAGGTCTGCTTCCACCTTCACGGCAACGACCTGACCCCCGAGACCGACCCGATCTCGGCCGGGCTCGGATGGGCCTGCGTCGAGTCGACCGGTTTCGTCGGCTCGGACAAAGTCGCGGTGCTGCGAGCCAACGGCACCGACCGGAAACTCGCTCCCTTCGCGATCGAAGGAGCCGGCATCCCCCGCCAGGGCAACCCGGTGATGGTCGGCGACGAGACGGTCGGCGAGGTCACCAGCGGAACCTTTTCGCCGTCGCTCGAAAAGGGCATCGGCATGGCCTACGTCCGGTCGGATCTGGCCGAACCCGGGACCGAACTTGAAATCGATGTGCGCGGGAAGCGTCGTACAGCCCGCGTAAGCTCCAAGCCCCTTTACAAGAAGGAGAGATGACTTGGCCGAGGCCAGCTACCCCGAAGATCTGAAGTACCACCCTGAGCACGACTGGGCCCGGATCGAGGGTGGCGAGGCCACCCTCGGCATCACCTGGTACGCCCAGGACTCGCTGGGCGAGGTCGTCTTCTTCGAAGGTCCCGAGATCGGGACCGAAGTCAGCAAGGACCAGCCCTACGCCGAGGTCGAATCGGTCAAGGCCGTATCCGACGTGGTCGCCCCGCTTTCAGGCGAGGTGATCGCGGTCAACGACACCCTCGGGGACGCACCCGAAGCGATCAACGCCGATCCCTACGAGACCGGCTGGCTGGTCAGGATCCGGCTGAGCGATCCGTCCGAGGCCGACTCCCTGCTTGACGCGGCGGCTTACTCCGCCAGCCTGGAGTAACCCGGCTTGGCGGGGTACACACCGGCGACAGGAGCAGAGCAGGCCGAGATGCTTGCCGCGATCGGGGTCGACTCGATCGATGACCTCTTCGCCCAGATACCGGCCGACATCCGGCTGAACCGGCCGCTCGACCTCGAAGACGGGATGAGCGAGTCCGAGGTCTACCGCTTCCTGGCCGGCCTCGCCGACACCAATCTCGACGCCGAGCGGATTCCGTCCTTTCTCGGGGCGGGAATGTACGACCACTACGTGCCGGCGATCGTCGAAGCGATCATCGGCCGCTCCGAGTTCCTGACGCCGTACACCCCGTACCAGCCGGAGGTCTCCCAGGGCGGGCTGCAGGTGATGTTCGAGTTCCAGACCGCGATGTCCGAGATCACCGGCCTGCCGGTCTCGAACGCCGGCCTCTACGAAGGGCCTTCGGCCGCCGCTTCCGCCGCCTACCTGGCGATGGGGCAGACCAAACGAACCGGACTCGTCGCCTCCCGCGGGCTGCATCCCCACAGTCGCGAAACCCTGGCCACCCACGCGGTCGGCTTCGGCGCGACCCTGGCCGAGGTTGGCCTCGAAGGCGGCCTCACCTCCGCCGAAGAGCTCGAAGCCGCGGTCACCGACGAAACCGCCGCCGTCTTCCTCCAGAACCCGAACTTCCTCGGCGCGGTCGAGGACATCGCCGCGCTCGGCGAAGCGGTCAAGGTCAAGGGTGCCCTGCTGATCGTCCAGGTCGACCCGATGACGCTCGGAATCCTCCGGCCACCCGGCGAGTGCGGCGCCGACATCGCCTATGGCGAAGGTCAGCCACTCGGCAACCGGCTCGACTTCGGAGGACCCTCTTTCGGCTTCTTCTGTGCGAAAGAGGAGTATCTGCGAAAGATGCCCGGACGGATTGCCGGCGAGACCGAGGACGTCGACGGACGGCGCGGATTCGTGCTCGCCCTGCAGACCCGGGAGCAGCACATCCGCCGCGAAAAGGCGACTTCGAACATCTGCACCGCCCAGGCCCTGAATGCGCTGGCCGGGATGATCCACCTCGCCTGGCTCGGCAAACAGGGCTTCGTCGAGCTCGGCGAGCTGATGGCCCGACGCACCGCCTACGCCCGCCAGGTAATCGGCTCGCTCGACGGCTACGAACTGCTCCACGACGCACCGGTGGTCCGTGAGTTCGCGGTTCGCTCGAAGCGGGCCGTCGAGGAACTTCTCCCGCTCGGCGACGAGTCGCAGGGTCCGGCCCCGAAGCTGCCGGTATATCCGCTCGGCCGTGACTACCCCGAATACGAAGATTGCTTCCTGGTCGCGATCACCGAGAACCGCTCGGTCGACGAAATCGGCTGGCTCGCCCACATGCTCGAGCACGCCCAGGCCGGCTGGGGAGAGCACATCCACGATCACGACCACGAAGGCAATCCGGTCGCGGGAGCGGCCCAGTGAGCGGACAGACCATGAACGAGACGCCGCAGCAGGCCGACCGGGCGAAGACGATCTACGAGAAGTCGGTCCCCGGCCGTCGCGCCGCCCAGCTCCCGCCGCTCGGCGAAGGGCTCGAGGAAACGCCGATCGACCAGCTGATCCCGGCTCATCTGCTGCGGCAGAAGCCGGCCGAGTTGCCGGAAGTCTCCGAGCCGGAGATCATTCGCCACTACAACCGCCTCTCCCGGCGGAACTTCGACCTGGACACGGGCTTTTATCCGCTCGGTTCCTGCACCATGAAGTACAACCCGCGGCTCAACGAGCGGGTCGCGGCGCTGCCCGGTCACGCCAAGCTCCATCCGGCCACCGATCCCTCCGACGCCCAGGGTGCGCTGCAGGTGATGTACCTGCTGCAGGAGTCACTTTCCGAGATCACCGGTCTGCCGACCGTCAGCCTCCAGCCCTCGGCCGGATCCCAGGGCGAGCTGGCCGGCCTGCTCCTGACCCGGGCCTACCACGCCGACCAGGGCCGCAACCCGACCAAGGTGCTGACCCCGGACACCGCCCACGGAACCAATCCGGCTTCGGTCACGATGGCCGGCTACGAGGTGGTCAAGGTCGCGACCAACGAGCAGGGCGGGGTCGACGTCGAGGATCTGAAGTCGAAGATCGACGATGACGTCGCCTGCCTGATGCTGACCAACCCGAACACGCTCGGGGTTTTCGACGAGAACATCGCCGAGATCGCCGGCCTGGTCCACGAGGCCGGGGGGCTGCTCTATTACGACGGCGCCAACCTGAACGCAATCATGGGGCAGGCCCGGCCCGGTGACATGGGCTTCGACATCGTCCACGTCAACCTGCACAAGTCCTTCTCGCAGCCTCACGGCGGCGGTGGACCGGGCGCCGGTCCGATCGCCGTCTCCGAACGGGTCGAACCCTTCATCCCGCGGCCCCAGGTGGTGCGGATCGAGGAAGGGGAGGAAGTCTTCTTCGACCTCGACTTCGACCGGCCCAAATCGATCGGACGGCTGCGCGGCTTCCAGGGCAACTTCGGGGTCTTCGTGCGCTCTCTGGCCTACATCCTGAGCCTCGGCGGCGACGGTCTCTCCGAGGCGTCCGAGCTTGCCGTGCTGAACGCGAACTACCTGAAGAAGCGGCTTTCCGAAGGGCGCGCCGGCAAGTACCTGCCGGTCGCATTCGATCGCCACTGCATGCATGAGTTCGTCCTCTCCGGCGCGCCGATGAAGAAGGAACTGGGGGTCAAGACCCTTGATCTGGCCAAGCGGCTGCTCGACTTCGGCTTCCACCCGCCGACCGTGTACTTCCCGCTGCTAGTCGACGAAGCGCTGATGATCGAGCCGGTCGAAACGGAGGCCAAGGAGCATCTCGATGCCTTCGCCGACGCGATCGAGAAGATCCTCGAAGAGGCCGAGACCGATCCGGAGATCGCCCGGAACGCGCCCTACACGACCCCGGTCCGAAGGCTCGACGAGGTCGCTGCGACGCGGAATCCCCGCATCCGGCAAAGCGCCGACTAGTCGAATCCTCCAGTCCCGGGAAACCGGCGCCTGCCGATCGCAGGTAGATTCTCCAACGGCCTTTTTCGAATCCTGACCGAACCGGAGTGACCCAATGAGTGATGCCCAGTACGCCCTGACCCAGGACCAGCTCGATTTCCTCGAGGTGATCCGGCAGATGGTTGTCGAGAAGGTCACTCCGCGGGCACACGACATCGACGAGTCCGGCGAGTTCCCGCAGGACATCCGCCAGCTCTTCGCCGAGCATGACCTCTTCGGGCTGCCCTTCGAGGAGAAACACGGCGGCACCGGCACCGGCGAGCTGATGCTCTGCGCCGCGATCGAAGAGATCGCCAAGGGTTGCGCCTCCTCCTCACTCATGGTCGCCGCCCAGGATCTTTCCTCGCTGCCGATGAAGCTGGCCGCCTCCGACGAGCTCAAGGACCGGATCCTGCCGAAGATGGCTTCCGGCGAATGGCTGGGCGCGTTCTGCCTCTCCGAGCCGGACGCCGGCTCGGACCCGGGCGCGATGCGGACCCGCGCGACCAAGGTCGACGGTGGCTGGAAGCTGAACGGCGCCAAGAACTGGATCACCAATTCCGGCGTCGCCGACGTCTACGTCACCTTCGCCGTGACCGACCCCGACGTGAAGTTCTCCCGCGGCATCACCTGTTTCGCCGTGATGGCCGACTCCGAAGGCTTCCGCATCGACGCGCTCGAGAAGAAGATGGGCATGAAGGGCTCGCCGACCGGCCAGCCCGTATACGAAGACGTCTTCGTCCCCGACGAGAACGTGATCGGCGAGGTCGGCAAGGGCTTCGCCGTCGCCATGCAGACCCTCGACCGCTCCCGTCTCGGAATCGGTGCCCAGGCCCTCGGCATCGCCCAGGGCGCGACCGACTACGCGGCTGAATACGCCAAGGAACGGATCGCTTTCGGCAAGCCGATCAACCAGCTCCAGGGCATCCAGTTCAAGCTTGCCGACATGGAAACCAAGACCGCCGCGGCCCGCGAACTCCTCTACAAGGCCGCCTCGATGGCCGAGACCAACGACCCGAAGCTGGGCAAGTACTCGGCCATGGCCAAGCTCTTCGCATCCGATGTCGCGATGGAAGTCACCACCGAAGCCGTCCAGGTCCTCGGCGGCTATGGCTACGTCCGCGAGTACCCGGTCGAGCGGATGATGCGCGACGCCAAGCTGACCCAAATCTACGAAGGCACCAACGAGATTCAGCGCGTGGTGATCGCCCGAACCCTCGCGTAGTCCGGGCGGCGCCAGGAGCCACCAGCCGTCCGCTGGACTTCGTCAACGCCCGGAAACGGCAGCTCAAGTACCCACGTACGATCGCGGCCATTTCCGGGCTTATTCCTCGCCAGCGAACGGCTGGAGGCCCTTGGCATCCACCCGCTTGGGGTTGGTGAAGGCTTGCCAGCGCGCGGCTGGAGGTCCCTGTGCACGACCCGCCGAAGTTGGGCGCCAGCGAACGGCTGGAGGCCCCTGGCATCCACCCGCTTGGGTTGGTGAAGGCTCGCCAGCGCGCGGCTGGAGGCTCCTGACATCCACGGTCGGCGGGTCTGACTTTGAGGCGGGGCGAAGCTCGCCGACTTTAGACCGTTAGGCGGGGATTTTGGGGAGGTCTTCGGTGCGGCGGCCGGGGCCGGCTTTGAGGTAGACCCGGTCGGGTTCGACAGCTTCGCCGCACTTTTCGCAGACCATGTGGTGGTCGAGGGTGCCGCCGCAGCTGCGATGGGTGGCGATCGTGGGCGGGCCGGCTGCTTCGGGGTAGTAGCGGTCACCCCACCACATGAGCTGGAGCAGCACGGGGGCGAGGTCGCGGCCCTTCTCGGTCAGGTGGTATTCGAAACGGGGCGGCTTCTCGCTGTACTGGCGCTTCTCGAGGATGCCGTGCTCGATCAGGGTGTTGAGCCGAGTGGTCAGGACGCTGCGGGTGATCCCGAGGTTCTCGCGCAGGGGCTCGAAGCGATTCAGGCCGAGGCCTACGTTACGGATGATCAGGAGCGACCAGCGCTCGCCCACCACCTCGAGGGAGCGGGCGATCGAACAGACCTGGTTGTCGTACTCGCGATCAAGCATGAAGCCATTGTAGCGGGTCAGTCGCATGATGCGACCGATGCATGCTACGGTCAGTCGCATGACGCAACTCACTGAGGATTTCGCGATCGAATCGTTTGCCGACGAGGTCGATGTTCCGGCAGAAATGACCGAGGCGGAGCAGTCGTACCGGCCCGGGATACTCGGCCGGGTACTGGCAGTCGTGGCGGCGGCAGTGGCGCTGGCCAGCCTCGACATGTTCATCGTCAACGTCGCCTTCCCGGCGATCGAATCGGACTTCGCCGGCAGTTCGATCGAGTCGCTTTCATGGGTGCTGAACGGCTACGTGATCGTTTTCGCGGCGCTGCTGATGCCCTTCGGGCGGCTGGCCGACCGGGTCGGCCGCAAGCGGGTCTTCCTCACCGGGCTCCTGATCTTCTGTATCGCCTCAGGCGCCTGCGGGATCGCCTGGTCGCTCGATTCGCTGATCGCCTTTCGGGTGCTTCAGGGAATCGGGGCGGCGATGCTGATGTCAACCTCGCTGGCTTTGCTGCTCCATGCTTTCCCGTCGGAGCGCTGGCCGGTGGTGATCGGGGTCTGGGCAGCTGCGGGTGGGGCGGCCGCGGCGCTCGGTCCGCCGGTCGGAGGCCTCCTGGTCGAGGTGTCCTGGCGCTGGGTCTTCCTCGTCAACCTGCCGCTCGCCCTGGTGGCCTGGTACTTCGGCCGCGGCCTCCTGGTCGAGTCCCGCGATGCGGAAGAAACCCGCTGGCCTGATCCGGCGGGAATGGTGGCCCTCACCCTGGGTGTCGGCGTGATCTGCTGGGGCCTGGTCGAGGCGCCGGAGAACGGGTGGGGGAGCCTGACCACCATCGCGGCCCTGGCTGGGGGCGTGCTGCTCCTTATCGGGACCTACCTGCGGTCTCGGACCCGGTCAAACCGGTGGATCCCCACACTGGACACCGAACTGCTCGCGGTCCGACCGTTTGCAATGGCCTGCCTCACCGGTCTGCTGTTCATGGTCGCCTTCGGGGCAATGCTGCTGGGAGGGATCCTCTTCCTGACCGGCGTCTGGGGGTACTCGGTCCTGACCGCCGGATTCGCTTTCTTCCCGGGTCCGGCGACCGCGGCCGTTTCCTCGGTTATCGGCAGCCGGATCGGCGCCAGGTTCGGAACCGGCCCGGTGGCGGCGGTTGGTTGCCTCTTCTTCATTGCTGCCAGCGGCTACTGGTACTTGATGCTGGGCGACGACCCCGCCTGGCTGGTCGAGAACCTGCCCGGCCAGATCCTGACCGGCATCGGCGTGGGGCTGGTCCTGCCGAACATCGCGGCCGCGGTGGCCTCGACGCTTCCGCCGCCGTCCCTTTCGACCGGGACCGCGGTGCTGAGCGCCGGCCGTCAGGTCGGGGCGGCGATCGGAGTCGCGATCCTGATCGCCGTGCTGGGATCGGCCGCGATCACGGGAACCGCTGACGACTTCGACAAGGCCTGGGCCGTGATTGCGATTTCCTCGGCCTTTGCCGCCGTGATCGCCCTGGCGATCGGCCGCGCCGGCAAGACCGCCAGGTAGCGGCCAGAACCAGGTCAGAAACCAGTTTCCGGCCTCCAGCCGGGCCCACGAGGTGCGGTGGGTCGGAGAACCGGTGCGGGGGCCGGAAATCCGACCCACCGGAAATCGTGGGTCAGCTTCAGGCCTTAGGGTTCGCTTCGATGCGAATCTTCTCGGGAATCCAGCCGACCGGGCGCAAGCACCTCGGCAACTACATCGGAGCGATCAGGCAGTACGTCGAGGGCCAGGACCGGGGCGATCCGGCGATCTACTCGATCGTCGATCTCCACGCGATCACCGTGGCCTACGAACCCGAAACGCTGAGGAAGAACCTCTATGACACGACGGCCGCGATCCTCGCCGCCGGTGTCGATCCGAACCGCTGCATCCTGTTCCGCCAGTCTGACATTCCCGAGCACACCGAACTGTGCTGGCTGCTGTCGGGCGTCTGCTCGCACGGCGACCTCAACCGGATGACCCAGTTCAAGGAGAAGTCGGCCCAGCAGAAGGACCTGGTTTCGGCCGGGATCTTCATCTATCCGCTGCTCCAGGCGGCCGACGTGCTCGCCTACCGGGCTGAAGAGGTGCCGGTCGGCGAGGACCAGCGCCAGCACATCGAACTGATGCGCGAGATCGCCCGCCGCTTCAACGAACGTTTCGGCGAGACCCTGGTCGTGCCCGAGCACCGGATCCCCGAGATCGGCGCGAGGATCATGGACCTCCAGGAGCCCACCCGGAAGATGTCGACTTCGGTCGGGGCCGACAGCGGCCGCGTTTACCTGCTCGAGACCGAGAAGGAAACCCGCAAGAAATTCGGCTCGGCGGTTACCGACTCCGGTCGCGAGGTGAAGCGCGGCGAGGGCAAGGAAGGCGTGGCCAACCTGATCGGGATATACGCGGTCGCCACCGGCAAGTCCGAAGACGAGGTCGAAGCCGAGTTCGAAGGTGCCGGCTACGGCGACTTCAAAAAGGCCGTGGCTGACGCGGTGGTCGAATTCCTGGCCCCGGTTCGCGAGCGGTACCCCGAGTTCCGCGAGGACGAGGCAGAACTCGAGCGCATCCTGGCCGAAGGCGCCGCCAAAGCAAGGGAAATTGCCGCGGCCACGCTTTCCGACGTCCGTGAAGCGATGGGCGTCGGCGTTCCCCGCTCCTGAGCTGCAACTTCCCCGCAAATAGCGGTAAACAGCGAAATCCGACGGATTCGCAAATAGCGGGTTTTCGCTGAACGGTCGACCGACGGCCCCTCTACGCTTTTCCTGATGGCTACCCGGCTGGACCTGGACCTCGATCTGGACCTCGATGTTTTCATCGGGCCGTTCGACCTGCTCCTCAGCATCGTGCTGCGGGAGGAGATTAGCCTGCTCGAAGTCGAACTGGGCGAGATCGTGGTCCGCTACGTCGAGAAGCTCGAGGCCGACGACGAACTCGAACTCGAGGTGGCAACCGAGTTCCTGGTCCTGATCGCGGCCCTGCTCGAGCTGAAGTCCCGGCTGATGCTGCCGGGCTCCGAAGAGGACCTGACCGAAATGGAACCGGCCGAGGCGGTCGAGGAACTGGTCGCCCGGATGCTCGAGTACCGGCGCTACCGCGACGCGGGCCGGGCGCTCAAGGACCACTTCGAAAGCCAGCGCGGGTTCCTCTACCGCTCGGCACCGCTGCCGCAGGAGTTGCGCCGGGTCGAAGTCGAGACGGCGGAGAAGGTGTACGAGCCGGATCAGCTCGCTGCCGCGCTCGGCGACCTGCTCGAGCCCCCGGCCAGGCCGGACCTCTCCCACATGCGGGCCACGGTTTCGCTCCGGCGCCGCCTCTCGGTGGTGCGGTCGGTCCTGCTGAACCGTCCCGTCTTCGATTTCGACGACGAGTTCGGCAACGAGGACCGGATGACCCAGGCGGTCACGATCTTCGCTCTGCTCGACCTCTACAAGAAGGGCGAAGCGGTCTGGGAGCAGACCGAATCCTGCGGGCCGATCACGGTGAAGCGGACCCAGGCCGGCCAATCGCAACTGGCGCAGACCGCATGAACGAACTGACCCGGAAAATTGAATCGCTGCTCTTCCTCAGCAACCAGCCAGTGACCGAAATTTCGCTGGCCGAGGCCTGCGAAGTCGAACTTGAAGCGGTCGAGAACGCGGTGGCCGAGCTCGAGGCCGATCTTGAACCGGGCCGCCGGGGAGTCGTATTGCGCCGGGTCGGGGGAGGGCTCATCCTGGCCAGCGCCCCGGAATCCGAGGCGGCGGCCCGCCGGCTGCTTTCCAAGCCCAGGACTCCGCCGCTGACCCAGGCCCAGGCGGAAACCCTGGCCATCGTCGCCTACCTGCAACCCGTCGCCCGCCCGGAAATCGCCCGGATCCGTGGCGTTTCATCCGAGTCGGCCGTCAACAGCCTCAGCGAACGCGGTCTGATCGAGGAAGCCGGACGCTCCCGTTTCGGTGCCGCGATCTACCGGACCTCGCCGCTTTTCGAGAAGGTTTTCGGACTCGAAGGGCTCGACGCCCTCCCCGATCCTTCCCGCTTCGATCCCACCCCGGACGACGAGCGCGAGATCAGGGAACGGCTCCTCGCCGCAGGCGAGCAGCGCTCCGAAGCCTGAGCCAGTCTGCCCGCATTGGGCGAGTAGCGGGCCGGATCTGAACACAAACCGGTATCCGGGTTCGTTGGTAGGTTCCCCACCTTCGGCAGGACCAGTCAATCGTTCCAATGGGGAGAACCACCTTGAAGAAGCTATTCGCGCTGCTTGCGCTGCTCATGTCCGTATTCGCTTTCGCTGCCTGCGGCTCGGACAGCGAGTCGGAAGTCACACCCGAGAACCTGGCCAGCGCGATGGACGAGGTCTGCGCTGATTTCCAGGACGAGTTCGACGCGATGGGCGTGCGGGGTCTGACCAACCCGCAGGTGGTGCTCGAAATCGAAGGGGCCACCGGGATCCGCCAGCAGGTGGTCGAAGGGCTGGGCGCGATCAACGCGGACGACGAGGCCAGGGAGCAGCTCGATGCGTATATCGCCGCCTCGAAGAAGGTTATCGCCGGCGACAAGGCCGTGATCGAGGCGGCCGCCGCCGACGACACCGAGGCGGTCAACAAGGCATTCGAGGAGCAGACGAAGGCATTCGACGGGCGCGACGCGGTGGCCGAAGAGATCGGCACCGAAGTCTGTGGTCAGGTCATCGTCAACGACCCCGAACCGTCGGGGACCGAGCCGCCCGCCGACCTGGAGTACGCCGAGCCGAAGAACACGGTCGAGGAGGCCGCGGACGAGTTCGTCGCGGCGATGGAGAGCGGCAACTGCCAACGCATCAACTCCATCCGCCACTCCGACGCGGGCACGGTAGACAAGGCGACCTGCAACCAGATCGCTGAGAACTTCACGGAGGGAACGGTCAAGGGGACCGAGAGTTACGGACCCGTCGGGCAGGCCGAGATCGATGCCGGTGGTGTCCGTTACCCGACCTTCTTCGTCGAGGACACCGACGGCGTGCTGCGTTACGGCGGAGATGCGATCAACGACAACGGCGGCCTGCGACCGGCCCCTGAAGGCAACGACGCGCAGGAGACCATCGATGCCGCGTTTGCGGCGATCCGCGACAACGACGGGGCCGCTTTCAACGCGACCCTGCCGGATGAGTCCAGCGGCTTCTGGCTGGAAGACGAAGGCAAGTTCGAAACCTTCAGCGAGGGCGGCTACAACGAAGCCTTCGTCAAGGACGTACGCGATACCGACGGCGAGCCGGTCCAGCTGGGACTGAACTCGACCTTCGGCTTCTACTACTACGAGGGTTCCGAGAACGATTGGGTCATCACCGCGATCCACATTCCAGGCACCGGAGCGCACTACCGTTTCTCCGGCTACTGGCCTGTCCCCAAGCCCTAGTCCCCGACTGACATAGATTCCCCCTCATGAGACTTGCCAAGTACCTGGCGCATGCGGGGGTCGCTTCCCGGCGAAAGTCGGAAGAAATCATTGCCGCCGGCCGCGTAAGGGTCGGCGGCAAGGTGATCACCGACCCCGCCTTCGGAGTCGAGTCCGGAGACGAAGTCCGGGTCGATGGTCATCAGGTGGAACCGGAAGGCCGTGAGGTCTGGATGGTCAACAAGCCGCTGGATGTGATCTCGACAGCCGACGAGCCGGGCAAGCGGGTGGCCGTGGTCGACCTGGTCAACAGCTCGGCCCGGCTCTATCCGGTCGGACGTCTGGACGCCGATTCGACCGGCCTGATCCTGCTCAGCAACGACGGGGAGCTGGCCAACCGTCTGACCCATCCCCGCTACGAAGTCGAGAAGACGTACCGGGTGAAACTGAAGAAACCGATCAGGGACGAGGCGATCGACCAGCTGCAGAAGGGGGTCCGGCTCGAAGACGGAATCACCGCCCCGGCCTCGGTGAGGAAGCTCGGTGATCAGGAAATCGAGATCACGATCCATGAGGGACGAAACCGTCAGGTCCGGCGCATGGCCGAAGCGGTAGGCAACGAGGTGATCAGCCTGCAGCGGATCTCCCTTGGCTCGCTCAAGCTGGGGCGGCTCGGAATCGGCAAGTGCCGGCTGCTCGACGAACGCGAGGTCGAGCGGCTCTGGGAAGATGCAGGAAATGAGTGACCCACAGGCAGAAGGAATGCGCGTCTCGGCGATCCGGGGTGCGGTGCAGGCGGACAACGACCCTGACTCGGTGCTGTCCGCGACCGAGGAGCTACTTCGGGAAATCATCGATGTAAACGAACTTGACCCGGAGCAGATGATCAGCGCGATATTCACGACGACCGAGGATCTCGACGCCGAGTTCCCGGCCGTGGCAGCGCGGCGCATGGGTCTGAACGAGGTGCCGCTCATGTGCGCTCGGGAGATCCCGGTGCCCGGAGCGATGCCCGGGGTGATCCGGGTGATGCTCCACACCTACCTGCCGCAGGGCGCCAAGGCGAGGCACGTCTACCTGGGCGAGACCCGTAACCTCAGAGCCGATCTCGACGCCGCCCAGTAGGCGTCACCCGACCTGATGACAGTCCGTTTCAACAGCCACCTGACTTCGATTCCCGGTTATTCGCCCGGGGTTCCCAAGGGCCACTCCGCGGAGGACGTGGCCAGCTCCAACCTGGCCCAGCTGGCGTCCAACGAATCTCCTTTCGCGCCCCTGCCGGAAGTGGTGGAGGCGATAAGCCGGGCAGCCACCGCCATGAACCGATACCCGGATCCCGGCGCGACCCTGCTGCGGCGGCGACTCGCCGACCGGCACGAGATCGAGCCCGGACAGATATCTGTCGCCAACGGGTCCTGTGATTTCCTGCTGGCCGCGGCCGAAGCGCTGCTAGAGCCCGGCGCCGAGATCGTCTACGCCTGGCCTTCGTTCTCGATGTACCCGAACATGGCGGCGATGACCGGGGCCCGCGAGATCCGGGTGCCGCTCAAGGAGGATCAGACCCACGACCTGGAGGCGATGCTGGACGAGATCACGGCCGCCACCCAGATCGTCATCGTCTGCAACCCGAACAACCCGACCGGCACCTACATTCCGTTCAAGGAAATCGCCGACTTCGTGGGCCGGGTTCCCGACCATGTGCAGATCCTCCTCGATGAGGCCTACATCGAGTTCCAGACCCAGGATGACCCGGCCTGGTCCATCGACCTGCTTCGGCAATTCCCGAACCTGGTGCTGCTCAGGACTTTCAGCAAGACCCATTCGCTGGCTGGTCTCCGGGTCGGTTACGCGATGGGCTCACCCGTTTTCCACGCGGCGATCAACGCGGTTAGGCAGCCCTTCTCGGTGAATGCCCTGGCCCAGGCCGCCGCGGTCGAGGCCCTGGAACACGGAGACACGATCCAGCGCCAGATCGAGCAGCAGATCATCGAGCGGGTGAAAGTCGAGTCTGCCGTGAACGACCTCGGACTGACCACGGCTGCGACCGAGGCCAACTTCTCCTGGATTTCGCTCGGGGAGAACGGTGCGGATATCGAGGATGCGGTCATGGGCAGCCTGGCCGAAGCCGACATCGTGGTCCGTGCCGGCAAGCTGCTCGGCGGTCCGGGATGGCTCCGAGTCTCCTATGGCACGCCGGAAGAGAACGACCGCTTCATCAACGCACTGGGCGATGCGATGAAAGCCCACGGCTAGCGCCCGTCGCGGCTACCTGATACAAACTCTTCCAATGCAGCAGCAGACCGACAGCCGCATCGCCCTTTCGGGCACGGCCCTCCGCCAGAGCGGAGCCCTCGGTGCTGCCTTCTATTCCTATTGGCGATTTACCTAGGCGTCCGTCCGGTGATGCGGGTTTCAGCCCGCCAGTGATGTCAACAGCCGCCGGGCGCCGTGTAAGTCAGGGTCGTCCGCTGCCCTCTGGCCGGACGAAAGTAGAGTCTTCAGGCAGTACAGAAAGGTTGAATCGAAAATGATGATTGTGATGAAGGAAGGGGCGACCGAAGAAGAGATCGCCCACGTCGTGGAACGGGTCGAGGGCGTCGGTTGCTCGGCACATATCTCCAAAGGTGAGCTGCTGACCGTGATCGGCGCGATCGGTGACCGCGGCAAGGTGGCTGACCTCGGACTCGAGGGTGCGCCCGGAGTCGATCACCTGGCTCCGATTTCGAAGCCGTTCAAGCTGGCTTCCCGCGAAACCAAACAGGGGGCCGACTCGATCCTCGAGATCGGTGGCCGAAAAGTCGGCGGCACGAACTTCGCGCTGATGGCGGGACCGTGCACGGTCGAGAACCGTGACCAGATGCTCGCTTCGGCCGACGCGGTCGCAGCGGCCGGCGCAACAATGCTGCGCGGCGGTGCCTACAAGCCCCGGACCTCTCCGTACAGCTTCCAGGGCCTCGGCCGCGAGGGTCTGCGACTGCTCGAGGAAGCACGTGACCGGACCGGACTGCCGATCGTCACCGAGCTGCTCGACCTGCGTGATGTCGATGACGTGGTCGAGGTGGCCGACGTGATCCAGATCGGCGCCCGCAACATGCAGAACTACGCGCTGCTCTCCGAAGCGGGCAAGTCCGGAAAGGCCGTGCTGCTCAAGCGAGGTCTCTCGGCGACCATCGAGGAGCTGCTGATGGCCTCGGAGTACATCCTCAAGGAAGGCAACGAGAACGTGATGCTCTGCGAACGCGGCATCCGGACCTACGAGAATGCCTACCGCTTCACGCTCGACCTGTTGGCCGTGCCGGCGCTCAAGGAACAGACCCACCTGCCGGTGATCATCGATCCGAGCCACGCTCCGGGCCGTCGCGACTGGGTCGAGTCGATGTCGCTCGCCGCAGCCGCGGCCGGTGCCGACGGGATCATCATCGAGGTTCACAACGAGCCCGAGAAGGCGATCTGCGACGCCGCCCAGCAGGTTCCGACCAGCGAGTTCCAGGAGTTGACCAACAAGCTCGAGACGATCACTTCCGTGGTCGGCAAGACGATCTCGCGGGCCTGAAGGGACTGAAATGAAGCTGGCTGTCCTCGGAGTCGGGCTGATCGGAGGCTCGATCGGCCTCGCAGCCCGGAACCGGGACCTGGCCGAAGTGACCGGCTGGGTCAGGAACCCGGACCGGGCCGAAGAATGCCTCAGGGTCGGGGCGGTCGATCACATGGCCGCCACGATCGAGGAGGCCTGCTCGGACGCGGACGTAGTGGTCTGTTGCGCGTCGGTCGGCGGGCTGATCGAGATGGGCCGGAAGGCGCTCGACGCTGCTCCCGAAGATTGCCTGGTGACCGACGTCGGCTCGACCAAGCAGGAGCTGGTCGAGGCACTCGGCTCCGACCAGCGATTCATCGGCGGCCATCCGTTGGCCGGGGCCGAGACCGCCGGAGTAATCAACGCCCGGGCCGACCTTTACGAGGGCGCCCGCTGGTACCTGACCCCGACCTCGGACTCGTCCGGGGTGCTGCTCGACCGGCTGCAGAAGCTGGTCAAGGCCCTCGGTGCGAAACCGGTTGCGATCGATGCGGCCGAGCATGACCAGGCGATGGCCGCGGTCAGTCATCTCCCGCACGTATTCGCCAACCAGCTCGCCGCCCAGGGCAGGCCGGGAACGGAACGGCTCGGTGCCCTGGCCCCGAGCCTCCGGGACGGAACCCGTGTCGCCGGCTCCAACCCGGCGATCTGGGGCGAGATCTTCGCGACAAACCACGAAGCGGTGGTGGCGGCGATCGACCAGTCGATCGCCGGTCTCCAGCAGGCCCGGGAGGTAATAGCTTCGGCGGATCCCGCACGGATCGCCAGGTGGCAGGCCGGGGTGGGGGAAGACCGCGCCGCACTTTCGGCCACCGAGTCCGAGGCTGGCGCCACCCACGAACTGCGGGTTCTGGTCCCGAACCAGCCCGGCGTTCTGGCCGAGCTCGCCCTCGCCCTGGGCCGGGCAGGCGTCAACATCACCGATATGTCGCTCGACCCGGCACCCGACATGAGTTCCGGCGCGATCTCGATATGGGTCGCCGGCCAGGAGGAAGCCGACAAGGCCGAGGAGTGCATCGCCGGGCTCGGTCATTCGGTGACCCAGGTCGAGGAGAACGCGTGAGCTGGGGAGGTTTGTTGTGAGCGGCCATGAACTCGACCTCGATGGCGGCGAGCGCGCCACCTTCAGACCTGCAGGTCCGCTTCGCGGCAGCCTGACTCCGCCTGCCGACAAGTCGATCTCGCACCGGGCGGCGATCATCGGCGCGATCGCCGACGGACCCACTCGGGTCACAAACTTTCTCGATTCCGACGACACCCGTTCGACCCTGAGCGCGGTCGCCGGACTGGGGGCGATGGTCAACCCGGAGCCGCTCAACGCGATGCCCGAAGAGTTCACGATCGAAGGAGTCGGTCCGTCAGGCCCGCGCAGCCTGGGACGGATCGATGTCGGGAACGCCGGCACCCTCATGCGACTGCTGCCGGGCTGGCTTGCCGGCTGCGACGGTGGACTGTGGCGAATGAACGGCGACGTCTCGATCCGCAAACGACCGGTCGACCGGATTGCTCTGCCGCTGCGCGAAATGGGGGCCGAGATCGAAGTCACGAACGACCGCTTCCCGCCGATCCGGATCGACGGTCGTCAGCTGAAAGGCATCACCTACGAGCTGCCTGTCGCCTCGGCCCAGGTCAAATCCTGCGTGCTTCTGGCCGGGCTCGGCGCAGAAGGACCCACGACCGTGATCGAACCGGTCGCGACCAGGGATCACACCGAAGTGATGCTGGCTGCGGCCGGAGCCGACATCGTCCGTGAGCCGGGCCGGGTGACGATCAATCCCGGGGCCCCGCTCAGGCTGGACGAGGTCGAGGTTCCCGCCGACATCTCATCGGCCGCCTTCTTCCTGGTCGCCGCGTCAATCGTCGAGGGTTCCGAGGTCGTGATCGACCGTTGCGGGGTCAATCCGACCCGGACCGGAATCATCGACATCCTGCGCCGCATGGGAGCCGAGATCGAGCTTGAGTCGCTGGCCGGGGCGGAGGGCGAGCCGATCGCGCGGATCACGGTCCGTTCGGCGCCGCTGACCGGCACCCGGATCGAAGGTGCCGAGATCCCGCTGGCGATCGACGAACTGCCGATCATCGCCCTGGCCGCCTGCTTCGCCGAGGGCGAAACCGTGATTGCCGATGCCGAGGAACTGAAGGCGAAGGAGTCCGACCGGATCGCCGTCGTGGTCGGGGCGCTCGCCGGGTTCGGCGCGAACATCGAAGCTCGCGAGGACGGCATGCGGATCATCGGGACCGGTGGCCTCAGGGGCGGCAAAGTTGATTCACACGGCGATCATCGGATCGCCATGCTCGGAGCGGTGGCCGGTATTGCCAGCCGCGAAGGGGTGATAGTGGACGGTATGGATGCCGCCGCGGTGAGCTACCCCACCTTTCAGCAGGACCTCGAGCGCTTGCGCTAGTCGGTTTCGCCGCGGGCGGCGAGTTCTTCTCCCACCCAGTCATCGATCATCTGCCACTTGTCGTAGAGCCACTCGGTACGGGCCGCATCCCCGGCTGGAATCGTGGTGCCGTCAAAGCGCCAGAAGCGGATCTTGATGTGGCGGCCGACCAGGACGCCGGCGAAAACGTCCTTGACCGTGCGTATGCCCTCGAAACCGACATGGCCGCAGAAGACGATGTCGGTGCCGGCGCTGGCCTCGTCGAGGATCGCCAGTGGTCCGCCCAGCCTGGGCGGGAGCAGATGGTTGAGCCGGGCGGCAAGCGGGGCGATCTCGGGCTGCTTCTCGGCGATAACTTCCTGGGCCCGGGCGATCTTCTTCGGGGTCGGCCGGGTGCCCTCGGGATAGATCGCCATGATCTCGCCGGGGCTCATGTCATGGGTCAGCGCCCGGACGGCCGCGATCTCGGTGTCGGGATCGAGCGAGCCGCGCTTGACGAAGACGGTGGGGATCCAGCGACCACCGATATCGATCGGGGTGAGGGCCTGGATCTCTTCCTTGATCACGTAGCGCACCCCGATCTTTTGCGGGTGGCCGATGAAGACGTCACCGATCAGGTTGTCGAGGATGCTGACGTGGCGGGGCATCAGAACGTACGGACCAGGTCCCGTGTTCTCGGTGCCTTCCAGCTCGAACTTCAGTCCGAAAAGGATCCGGATCGCGATCAGGTGGTTGCGGGCCCAGGCGATCCGCAGGGCATAAACCCAGCGGCGACGCCGGATCGAGCCCTTTCCCCAGGGGCCGCCGGTGAAGACGTAGATGAAGATCAGTTTGAGACACGCCTTCATCTCGCCGAACAGGAACCACCAGACGGCCGGGATGACCCGGATGTTGACGAAGGGTCTTCTGCTCTTGAGCCAGAGCACCAGGTCGATCAGGAAACCGACCAGCATCAACAGAGGGGAGAGGACGGTAAGCAGGAGAAAACCGAGGATCTCCGCCCCGCCGCCGATCAGCCGCCGCTTGATGCGGGCACCGAGCGGACCCTGGTCGGGAAAAAGTGGTCCCCGGCCGGGGGTCTGGACGCGCATCGCCTGATCGTATTCGGGCGAGGGGACTCGACGCGGCCTGCCGGGTCGCCGCCAAATCCCCCGGCCCATAGGATGATCGTTCGATGATTGGTGAACTCACATGGTGATTGCGATTGATGGTCCGGCCGGCGCCGGAAAGTCCACCGTTGCCCGGGGGCTGGCCGAAGAGCTCGGTTTCACCTACCTCGACTCCGGCGCGATGTACCGCTGCGTCGCCTACACCTGCCTCGACTGGGGCGCCGACCCGACCGCATCGGGTGAAGCGACCTCGACCGCGGAATCGATCGAGATCGGGTTCGAGGACGGGGAGGTGCTGATCGACGGGGTGCCGGTGACCGACGAGATTCGCACTCCCGAAGTGACCGAGGCCGCTTCCCAGGTCTCGGTTCACCCCGGGGTTCGGGCCGCGATGGTGGCCGAGCAGCAGCGCCTGATCGAGACCGGTCCATACGTGACCGAAGGCCGCGACATCGGCACGGTTGTCGCGCCGGATTCACCGCTTAAGGTTTTTCTCACCGCTTCACCGGAAGCCCGGGCCGAGCGGCGTGCGGCCGAGACCGGCGCCGATGTGGCGGAAGTGCTCGCCGCGCAGGAAGAGCGGGACCGGCGCGATTCGGAGCGCGAGCACGGAGCGCTATACGCGGCCGAGGACGCGGTCACGATCGACAGCACCGAGATGACCTCGCAGCAGGTAATCGACGAAATCGCCCGCCTCGCCCGCGAGCGGGGTCTGGTCTGATGGAAGCCGCCGCCGGGTCTTCCGCGCCGTCGGGTGCGGTGCCGACCGTCGCGATCGTCGGTTTTCCCAACGTCGGCAAGTCGACCCTGGTCAATCGTCTGGCCGGTGGCCGCGAGGCCGTGGTTCACTCGGAAGCTGGGGTGACCCGGGACCGCAAGCGGGTCCGCTGCGAATGGAACGGGCGCGAGTTCGACCTGCTCGACACCGGTGGAATCGATCTCGACGACGAGTCGGAGATGGCGGCCGATATCCAGCGGCAGGCGCGGCTGGGAATGGCCGAGGCGGATGTCGTGGTGCTGGTCGTGAACGGGCAGGCGGGACTCCGCACCGGGGACACCGATCTGGCCCGTGAGCTTCGCACTTCACCGGTGCCGGTCCTGGTCGCGGTCAACAAGTCCGACCGTCCCGAAGACGAACTCTCGGCCGCCGAGTTCCACGGACTCGGGCTCGGGGATCCGACCCCGGTCTCCGCCACCCATGGTCTCGGCACCGGTGACCTGCTTGACCGGATCACCGATGCCCTTGGCGACAAGCCGGCCCGGGTCGCCGAATCGGATTCGGTCCGGATCGCAATGATCGGGCGTCCCAACGTCGGCAAGTCCTCGCTGGTCAACCGGATCCTCGGTGATGACCGGGTGATCGTCTCTCCGGTAGCGGGTACCACGCGCGACACGATCGACACCGAGATTGAGGTCGACGGTCGCCGTGTGACCCTGGTTGACACGGCCGGGCTCCGGCGCCGCTCCAAGGTGGCGGGTTCGGTCGATCATTACGCCCAGCTTCGTTCGGAAAGGGCGATCGAGCGGGCCGACGTCGCGATCATCGTCTGTGACGCCCACGAAGGCGTCCGCTCCGAGGACCTCAAGGTGGGCGAGGTGGCGATGAGGGCGGGCTGCGCCACGATGATCGTGATGAACAAGTGGGACATCACCGAGACCGACATCGATGACACCCGGGCCCGGGTCGCTCGCAAGCTGCGACTGCGACCGGAAGTGGTGACCTGCTCGGCCAAGTCGGGTCGTAACGTTGCCGGTCTGATCTCGCGCGCGGTGGCCCTCGCCGACCGGGCTTCCGAGCGGATCCCGACTCCCCAACTCAACCGGTTCCTGTCCGAGGTTCAGACCACGACCCCGCCGCCCTCGCGCCGGGGCCGACGCCTGAAACTGCTCTACGGAGCCCAGACCGAGGTCTCGCCGCCGCACTTCGCGATCCAGGTCAACGACCGGCGGCTGATCGTCCGCGACTGGGCCTACCACCTCGAGAACCGCCTCCGGGAACAGTGGGGACTCGACGGTGTGCCCCTGGTCATCGACTACATCCCGCGCAAGGGCCGAGGAGACGAATAGCTCCCGTTTGTGCCCCCGGGCCCGGGTATGACTAGGCTTCCCGATCAGATTTGAAGTATTTGCCGAACTTTCCTGACCACCAGTCCCGCAGAAGCGCCAAGGAGGAACCGACCGAATGTCCCAGCTGAAGCTCGCCGAGGGTGAACACCTCTTCACCTCCGAATCCGTCACCGAGGGCCACCCCGACAAGATCGCCGATCAGATCTCGGATTCCGTCCTTGATGCCTGCCTCAGCCAGGATCCCCACAGCCGTGTCGCCTGCGAGACGCTGGTCAACACCGGCATGGCGGTGATTTCGGGTGAGCTTTCGACCAGCGCCCAGATCGACATCACCGACCTGGTCCGGGAGACGGTCTGCGAGATCGGCTACGACAAGGGCGAGTACGGCTACGACGGCAACAACATTTCCGTTCTCGTCTCGATGGACAAGCAGTCGCCCGATATCGCCCAGGGGGTCGACACCGGGATCGAGGCCCGCACCGGCGGTTCCGCCGACCAGTTCGACCTCGACGGGGCCGGCGACCAGGGCATGATGTTCGGTTACGCGACCAACGAAACCGAGGCCCTGATGCCGATGCCGATCCAGATCGCGCACCGACTCTCCGAGCGGCTGACCAGGGTCCGCAAGGACGGAACCCTCGACTACCTTCGGCCCGACGGCAAAACGCAGGTCACTGTCCGTTACTCGGACGGCAAACCGGTCGCCGTCGAGCGGGTCCTCATTTCGACCCAGCACGCCCCGGACATCGACAACGAGAAGACGATCCGCCCCGACCTCTGGGAGAACGTGATTCTGCCGGTGCTCACCGAGGAGTACGGCGACCTGCTCGACGAGAACGCGCTCTATGAATCGCTCCTGATCAACCCGACCGGGATCTTCGTGATCGGCGGTCCGGTCGGAGACGCCGGTCTGACCGGCCGCAAGATCATCGTCGATACCTACGGTGGAGCCGCCCGTCACGGCGGTGGAGCTTTCTCGGGCAAAGACCCGTCGAAGGTCGACCGCTCGGCTGCCTACGCCGCCCGTTACGCGGCCAAGAACGTGGTCGCCTCCGGGCTCGCGGACCGTTGCGAAGTCCAGGTCGCGTATGCGATCGGCGTCGCCCGTCCGGTTTCGATCATGGCCGAGACCTACGGCACCGGAAAGAAGAGCGACTGGGAGATCTCCCAGCTGATCGCCGACAATTTCGACCTCCGTCCCGGTGCCTTCCGGCAGTACCTCGACCTGCACCGGCCGATCTACAAGGACACCGCTGCCTACGGGCACTTCGGCCGCTCCAACGAGAACTTCACCTGGGAACGCACCGACCGGGCCGAAGCCCTTCGCGAAGCTGCAGGAATCTAGCTTCAGGATCGAAGTTACCCGCGAGGCTCGCGGGTAACTTCGATCTCTTCCAGCCAGCGGGCCTGGAGATGCCCCCTGACAAAAACCGCACCTTTTCGTCTTTCGGGTGTTAGTGTCAAAGTCGAATCTACGAGGCGAGGGTGGCTGCCATGCTTGCGATTGGCGCCCGAATCGAGCCAAGGAGTGGCCCGGCAGGGCACCAGACATCCCCGGAGATTCAAGCGTTCGGCGGAGCTGCCGTAACTCGTAGAGCCTCTTTTCAGGTCAGATTCACGGACAGGGAGTCACCATGATGGTGGTCAGCCTGGTCAGCTACATGGAAGCGATCCATGGAGCCGACCCGCTCGCCCAGACCGGGGGACTCGCGCTTGACTTCGTGTCCCGGATGGTCGCCGTCCCGCTCGCAATGTTCCTCGTAGTTCGTGACCCGGGTGATTACTCGCTGGCCACGGTCAAGGCCGACCCTATTCTGGGCGTCGATTCAGATCAGATCGGCAGGGACTACCTTTCCGCGGTTTCAGGCCACGACCCGGTTATGCATTCGGTAAACGGACACATGCGAACCAACCTGATCGACCGGGCCGAGCTGGAAAAGTGTCCCGACTTCAAGTCCAGTCAGCTTGAGAACGAGTTCTTTGCTGCCTATGAACTCGGTCCGGTGCTCATTCTTTCGATGGCGGACGAAGCCTCTCGGCAGCATTGCCTGGTGCTGCTCGCCCGCTCGCGGGATGAAACCGAGTTCTCCGCGCGCGAGAAGGGCTTCCTGAGACAGGTCGCACCTCTCCTGACCCACTCCTACCACTGCGCGATCGGGATGGGAGGAATGGTCGCCCCGGTGCCCGACACGCTGGCCGAGGCGCTCACCCCGCGCGAGATGGAGATTGCGGTGCTTGCCGCTCACGGAGCCAGAAACGCCGAGATCGCGGAAAGGCTCAATATCGCGCCTGGCACGGTCAAGACCCACATGCACAGCATCTACGCCAAGCTCGGCGTCGAATCACGGGTCCACCTGGCGATCAGCCTGGGCCTTTCGAACTAGACCGTCGGGTATAGGTCCGCGTCTTTCCCTATGTCCCGGGATGGAACTTTCTTGACGGCCCTGACGGGGCTGGCAATTGTCGCCGCATACCGGAACAGGCAACCAGGGGTCCGGAAAGCACACGCGTCGCCAGGCACGTGAAGACGGAGGGGAAACATGTCCGAGTTTGTGATTCGTACTCGCAGCAGGAAGGGTCAAATTGCGTTGAACCTGTCGGGGAGAGCGCGAATGCTGGCCCTGGTAGTGCTCGTCTTCCTGGGTCTCGGGGTGGTCAACGCCTCGAGCGCCTTCGGAGCCGGAAACCTGGTTGCGATGAAGGGCGGGGACCGGTCTGCCTCCAACAGCGTCTCCGGTGCCACCAATTACGCATCGCCGCTGGCCGGGGCGCTGTTCGAGTACACGACTCAGGATCCGACCTCGGGAGCCTCGACCTGGACCGCTTTCCCGGCGGTGACCAACGCCTCGGGCCTCGCGACGGCCTCGGTCGCAGCCGGCACCTACTACGTGCGGGAGAAGACCCCGAGCCCGGGCTTCACAAACTACGGCCCGGTGACCCAGCTTTCCTACAACGGGGCTCAGCCGTACGTGGCACGGGTCACGGTCCAGGACAACCAGACCAGCTACGCCTTTCCCCACACGAACACCGGGACTCCGGGTACCTGGACTCCGACCAATACGGGTAGCGCCACCAACAACGGTTCGCCATTCCTCGACGTCAGGGACAACGGAACCATGCCACCCGGC
The DNA here is from genome assembly GCA_023436605.1 of Actinomycetes bacterium. GTDB lineage: Bacteria > Actinomycetota > Thermoleophilia > Solirubrobacterales > 70-9 > 67-14. The sequence goes on from JAEZIQ010000016.1 coordinate 24,181, forward strand.
TGCGGCACGAACCTCCTGCTCGTGCTCGACCGTTCCGGTTCGATCGAGCCCTACAAGGATCAGTACGAGGCGGCCGCCAAGCAGTTCGTCTCGAGCCTGAACGGCACCCCGACGCAGATCGGGATCATCAGCTTCAACAACGCGGTCAACTCGTACCAGCCGGCTCAGGGGAACGCGTCCTTTTACCAATCGCCCCTGAGCCTGGCCAACGCCGGGAGCGCGGCGACCCTGAACGGGGTGATCGAGAACATCTACGACGCACCGACCAGCCTGACCAACTGGGACGGCGTCCTCCAGGCCGCATCCCAGGCCAAGTCGTTTACCGCAGACGGGACCACGGGCCAGACCGTGAACCCGGACATGGTGGTCTTCATCACCGATGGCAACCCGACCACCAGCCAGGCTTCAACCAGTGGATCGAACGAGGACCTGATCAACCTGACTTCCGGAATGGCCTCGGCCAATCTGGTCAAGAACCAGGCCTCCCGGCCCGGGCTCAAGGCAAAGCTGCTGGCGATCGGGGTCGGCACCGGGGTTACGATCGACAACCTGAAAGCCGTTTCGGGCCCGGATGAAGGAGTCGACGGCGATTACGCCGCACCGACCATCCCCGAACTGAGCGCCTTCCTCTCCGAGCTGGCCGCCTCGCAGTGCGGAGCCAGGATCTACGTCCGCAAGCTCCTGGCCGGGCAGGCGGCAAACCAGCCGAACTGGTACTACACCGCAAGCGACCCGCGGCCGGGCAAAACTCCGACCTACCTGGACAACAACCGGGCTACCCACAACAACGGGAGTCCCGTCGTAATCCAGACCGGTGCGTTCTTCTCGCAACTGCCCGCGACGCCGACCACGGTCAACGTGAACGAGGATGCGGCCGGCCAGCCGATCAGCAACTTTGAACTGACTTCGGTCGACTGCCGGACCGGCAGCTACACCGGAGCACCGGTCGCTGGCGGCGTCAGAAACGGACTCCAGTTCAGTATCCCGGTCAACCGCGGAGACGCGTTCTACTGCACATATACGAACGCTCCGAAGACGACGCTGAGCGTGGTCAAGACGCCCGACAGCCAGACCATCGATGCGGGCACTGACGCGGAGTTCACGATCCAGGTGACAAATACCGGGACCAACGTGGCCAATGGCGTGACGCTCAACGACCCCTTGCCGGCCCCGGGTGTGGGCGGCTGGGTGATCTCCCAGCAGCCGGGAGGCAACCCGTGCTCGATTGTGGCCGGCGCCCTCAGCTGTTCCTTCGGGAACCTGAATCCGGGTGCTTCGGTGACCGTCAAGGTGAAGACGGGCACCTCCTTCGCGCTCTGCGGCGTCTATGACAACCCATCGGCGCAGGCTTCCGCGACTAATGCCAACACGGTGTCGGACGCCGGCAAGATCACCTGCCGGAAGCCTGAACTGAAGATCACCAAGAGCGGCAACGGCCCGATCAACGCGGGCCAGACTGCGACTTTCACGATTTCGGTCGTCAACAACGGCCCGGGCATTGCCAAGGCAGTGACCCTTTCCGATCCTCTGCCCGGCGGCACTGCGGGTCCCTGGACCACAGGTCCCCAACCGCCAGGGAACCCCTGCTCCATTGTCGGAGGCACTTTGAACTGCGCCTTCGGCGACCTTGCCGCCGGGCAGCAGGTACAAGTTCAGGTGAACGCGCCGACCAGCGCCGATGCCTGCGCGACTTACAGCAACCTGGCCACGGCCGGGGCATCCAACCACCCTGCGGTCGAGGGCAGCGCATCGATCACCTGCCAGAAGCCGTCACTGGGCACGCTGAAGACAGCGGTCTCGTCGACGATCTCGGCGGGAGACAAGGCGCAGTTCGACATCACGGTCAGCAACACCGGGCCAGGTACGGCGACCGGCGTCACCTTGTCCGATCCGCTGCCCTCCGGGGTGGCCGGTCCCTGGACCATCGTTAGCCAGCCGGCCGGGAATCCCTGTTCGATCACGGCCGGGGTGCTCAACTGCAACTTCGGTGACATGCCCGCCGGCACCTCGAAGTCGGTGCGAGTCGAGGCAGCCACGGACTTCGCCAACTGTGTCCAGCTGGTGAACGTGGCCACCGCCTCCTCGACCAACTCGCCGTCCTCGACGGATGACGCGACGATCCTCTGTCAGAAGCCGAACCTCTCGGTCACCAAGCAGGGCAACGGGCCCGTGAACGCGGGAGAGAAAGTGACCTTCTCGATCGTGGTCAACAATGCCGGACCCGGCATCGCCCGGTCCGCGGGGCTGAACGACCCGCTACCTTCCGGCATCGCCGGCACCTGGTCGATCACCTCGCAGCCGGCCGGGAACCCCTGCTCGATCGTCGCCGGAACGCTGACATGCAGCTTCGGAGACCTCGCGGCCGGTGGGTCGCGCACGGTGAACATCGAGGCTTCGACCGACTTCGACCACTGCGCCCAGTACGACAACACGGCTACCGCCACCGCGACCAATTCGCCCTCGGCCAACGGCTCGGCGAGCGTGCTCTGCCGGAAGCCATCGTTGACCACGACCAAGTCGGGCAACGGGACGATCAACGCGGGCGAGGACGTGGTCTTCACGATTGGAGTCGCCAACTCCGGTCCCGGCACGGCCAAGTCGGTGGTCCTAAATGACACCCTGCCTGCGGGAACGGCCGGTCCCTGGACCATCGTCAACCAGCCGGGGGGAAATCCCTGCTCAGTCGTGGCGGGCGTGCTCACCTGCAATTTCGGTGACCTGACCGCCGGAGCTTCGCTGTCCGTCACCGTCAAGTCGCCGACCAGTGCGGCCGCCTGCGCGAAGTACGACAACACCGCAACGGCGACGTCAACCAATGCCCCGAACAGCCCGGCCTCCGCGTCAGTGACCTGCCAGAAGCCGTCACTGACCGTCACCAAGAGCGGCAACGGGCCCGTGAACGCCGGGGAGAACGTCCAATTCAGTCTGGAAGTAAAGAACGGTGGCCCGGGGACGGCCAAGGCGGTGAAGCTGAGTGATCCCCTCCCAACCGGGGTTTCAGGACCCTGGTCGATCACCTCACAACCGTCGGGCAACCCCTGCGCGATCGTCGCGGGCCAGCTGGATTGCGATTTCGGCGACCTGGCGGCCGGAGAATCGCGATCCGTGACGGTCAGCGCGGCCACCGACTTTGAGAACTGTGGCACCTACAACAACAAGGCCACAGGCACGGCCGGCAATCACGCGGCAGTGGAAGCGACAGCTTCGATCAGCTGCCTGAAGCCGAACCTGTCGATCACCAAGACCGGGAACGGCACCGTGAACGCCGGCGAGGACATCGAGTTCACGGTCAACGTGACCAACGGTGGCCCGGGCGAAGCAAAGGGAGTCAAGGTCAACGACCCACTTCCGACCGGTGCGGCCGGCGCCTGGACCATCAGCTCCCAGCCGGCCGGCGACCCCTGCGAGATCGTCGCCGACGTACTGGACTGTAACCTGGGTGACATGGCGGCCGGAGCCTCGGCGCAGGTCAAGGTCAAGGCACCGACCTCCCATGACGCATGCAAGTTGTTCGAAAACACGGCGAGCGTCAGCGGAGAAGGATTGCCCGGGGACGAAGCCTCGGCCACTGTCAATTGCCAGAAGCCGCAGCTCGGAACTCTGAAGACCGCGGTCGAGGGCACCATCTCGGCTGGTGACATGGCCCAGTTCGAGATCACGGTTTCGAACACGGGCCCGGGCACCGCGAAGGCGGTGAAGCTGAGTGATCCGCTGCCGACCGGAGTCTCAGGCAGCTGGTCGATTATCAGTCAGCCAGCGGGCGATCCCTGCTCGATCACGGCGGGAACTCTCAACTGTGACTTCGGTGATCTGCCCTCGGGTGAATCGCGCACGGTGAAGGTGGCGGCCCAGACCAACTTCGAGAACTGTTCGCAGCTGGTCAACCTGGCAACCGCCTCGGCTAGCAACGCTCCGAACGCCAGCGACGACGCCACGATCAACTGTCAGAAGCCGAATCTGACTTTGACCAAGACCGGAAACGGCACGGTCAATGCGGGTGAGGACGTGACCTTCACGATGACGCTCAAGAACGAGGGTCCAGGTACCGCGAAGGCGGTGAAGCTGACTGACCCGCTGCCGTCTGGTGTGGCAGGAAGCTGGTCGATCACCTCGCAGCCTGGCGGTAACCCGTGCTCGATCACGGCCGGCACCCTGAACTGTGACTTCGGTGATCTCGGCGACGACGCCACCGTTTCGGTCACGGTGAGCGCCGCCACCGACTTCGAGAATTGCGGAACCTACGTGAACCAGGCGACCGGTTCCGCTTCGAACCACCCGAACGTGGTTGGCACGGCGACGGACACCTGCCAGAAGTCGAACCTCGGCGTACTCAAGACCGCGGTTCAGGGCACCATTTCGGCCGGTGACAAGGCCCAGTTCGAGATCACGGTTTCCAACACAGGGGACGGCACGGCCAAGGGGGTGACCCTGAATGACCCGCTTCCGGCCGGTGTGTCTGGCGGCTGGTCGATTGTGTCGCAGCCGAACGGGAACCCGTGCTCGGTCGCGGCCGGCGTCCTCAACTGCGACTTCGGGGACCTCCCTGGCGGTGAGTCGCGGACGGTCAAGGTCGAAGCGGCAACCGACTTCGAGAACTGCGCGGAGCTCATCAACGAAGCCACAGCGTCATCCACCAACGCGCCGGATGCTTCCGACGACGCGACGATCGATTGCGAGACGCCAACTCTGACCCTGAACAAGACCGGCAACGGCACGATTAACGCGGGCGAGACGGCTTCGTTCACGCTGACGATCGAGAACGAGGGTCCGGGCGTCGCGAAGGCGGTCAAGCTGAACGACTCGCTGCCGGGACCGGTGGCCGGGGCGTGGAGCATCATCGCCCAGCCCCAGGGCAACCCCTGCTCGATCACAGCCGGCGTCCTGAACTGCGACTTCGGTGACCTCGGCGAGGAGACCCGGACGGTGACGGTCAGTGCCGCCACCGACTTCGAGAACTGCGCCGCGCTCGACAACGTGGCGACCGGCTCGGCGAGCAACCACCCGAATGTCCAGGCGGACGCCTCGGTCGAATGCCAGAAGCCGGATCTCTCGCTCCTCAAGACCGGCAACGGAACGATTGATGCCGGTGAGGACGTCGAGTTCGAACTGGTGGCGAGCAACGCCGGCCCGGGTGTCGGCAAGGACGTGACGGTGAGTGACACCCTGCCGACCGGAACGGCCGGACCCTGGACCGTCGTCTCGAACTCCACCGGTACCTGCTCGATCACCGCCGGCGTCCTGAACTGCGACTTCGGTGACATGGCCGCGGACAGCGAAGCATCGGTGATCGTCCGGGCTCCGACCAACGCCGACCAGTGCGGGACCTACGACAACACGGCCCAGTTCGAGTCGTCGAATGCGCCCTCGGGAAGCGGCAACGCAAGCGTGATCTGCGAGAAGCCGGCCCTGAAGCTGGTCAAGAGCGGCAACGGTCCGATCGACGCGGGACAGAAGGTGAAGTTCACCCTCACGATCTCCAATGACGGACCGGGTGACGCCACCGGGGTTACCCTCGAGGACAAGCTCCCCAACAACGTCGCTGGTGATTGGGTGATCGAAGCCGCGCCAGACGAGGCAGACTGCTCGATTGCCAACCGGGCGCTGAACTGTGAGATCGGGGATCTGGCCGCCGGCCAGTCCGCTGCGGTCAGGGTCGCGGCACCGACCAGCGACCTGAAGTGCGCGACCTACAAGAACCAGGCCACCGGCAAGGCCGGTAATGCCGCTGCCGTCGAGGACAGTGCGACGGTCAACTGCCGCAAGCCGAGCCCCCAGCTCCAGCTGCGGAAGCTGGCCAACAAGCGGCGTGTATTCCCGAACGAAACAGTCCGGTACCGGATCGGAGTCCGCAACATCCAGCCGGGTTCGGTCGCGAGGAACCTCAAGATCTGTGACCGGCTGCCGGCCCAGATGACGGTGGCCTCGCGCGGCAAGGACTCGTTCTTCGAGAACGGCAAACTCTGCTGGAGGATCGAGCGTCTCGGATTCTCGAAGAAGTGGAAGGTGTTCAGCTACACGGCCCGGGTAAGTGAAAACGTGGCCGCGGGAACAAGGCTGAAGAACGTGGTCACTCTCGGTGATCTGAAGGCCACTAGAACGGTCGTGGTCAAGGCGCCGGAAGTGAGCCCCGCCCGCCGGGTGACACCCGTCACGGGTTGATCCCTGTGGGGGCCAGACCAAATGAGGTTACTTGCGTCCTCATTGGCTGGCACGGTGGCCCTGGTGGTGCTTCTCACTGCAGCACCGCCAGGGCAAGCCACCGTTGACGAAGGGCCCGGCGTCCACGTTTCGTCGCTTCCCTCCCAGAAGGTTCCTCCTCCATCGCGAGCGGTAGGTACCTTCACGGCCCGGATCCTGGAACCAACGGCGATTCGCCGCCGACCTGACGGCGATTCGGTCCGGTGGCTTGCGAGGACCAAGACCAAGTGGTCCGGCTCGATCCAGAAACTGATGGTGCTCGGTTCACGCCTCGTCGGGGGAAAGTTCTGGCTGAGGGTGAGATTGCCGATCCGCCCGAACGACGCCTCGGGCTGGATTCCGAGGGACCGGGTGGTCCTCGCCAGATCCGACGCTTTCATCCTGATCGACCGCTCACGTCGAAAGCTGTACATGTACCGGAAGGGGAGGCTGGTCAGGCGCTGGAGCGTCGTGGTCGGGACGCCTTCGACTCCGACCCCGATCGGTCTCTTCGCTCTCTACGACCGGGTGCCGCAAGCGGACCCGAACGGGTTCATCGGGCCCTGGGCGGTCCCGCTTACCGCTCACTCGAATGCCTTGAGGAGATACGACGGTGGCCCGGGCCTGGTCGCCCTGCATGGGCGAGCCGGCGCGAGCCTTCTCGACCCGCTCGGGACGGCATCCTCGCATGGGTGCATCCGGATGAACAACAACAGGGTCAGGTACATCATCCGGCGTTCGATGGGTACCGCTGTGAAGATCCGCCGGTGAACGCCAGGGCAGGCAGCCGGAAGTACTTCACGCCGGCCCGCCCCGCTGCGGATAGGTTCTGACCATGGGTCGGAGCAGGGTCATCTTTCTCATTCTCCTCGCGGGTGTGGCGCTTCAGATGTCGGACAACGCCCGGGCAGGTGTGGCTTCGACCGCGACCGACGGGTCTGCCGCGAGTCGGGATGCTCCGAGCCCGGTTTCGGCGAGTTCGGCCATCCAGCCCAGGGCGCGGGCCTGCCGGGTGACGAAGAAGGGGCCGGTCGCCCGCACTCCGGGTTACGGCGGCAAATGCAAGGCGCCGAAGACGAAGATTCCACAGCCCTTACCTTCGACTCAGCTGGCCGACTCGGGCCGCCTTCCCGACCTGCTGGTCGACGAGGCAGGAACGGCCCATGTGGTCTGGCTGACCGACGGCAACTCCAGTCCCGACCTCGTCAACTACTGCCGCATGAAACGGGGTTCGACCACCTGCGACAACCCGGCTTCGACCCGGACCATGTTTCCCGACCAGCCGATGGGTCCGCAGTTCAACATCGACTCGGCCGGAGCGAAGATCGTCGACGTCGGCGGTGACATCGTGATTCTCAGCTTTCGCTACCCGAACGTGGTCAATACCCCGCTCGGAACTTCGAGCCGCAACCTCTACATGTGGGTTTCCGATGACGGCGGCGACTCGTTAACCGGTCCGGCCCTGGTCGGCGACAACGATCCCTCCGGTGACGCCGAAGTGTTCGGAGACGAGGGTTCGCTGCGAATCGGGACGATCACCGACACCAGGACCGGCGGCACCTTCTTCCAGGCGATCAAGCCCGGGCAGTACTCGGGAACCCAGGCGAACCTTGGCGAGGACGGTCCTGACCGGGCCTACAACGGCTCTCTGGCCACGGTGGGCGGCCTGCCGATCGCGGCTTTTGCGAGCCTCGACGGCCAGACGTTCATCCGGCAGTGGTCCGGGGCCGGCGATCCGAACGAAACCACGAACTGGAGCGAGAGCCAGCTGACCGGCCGCGAGCCCAAACTGGCCGCCGGACCGGGGGGTGCCTATCTCGCGGTTCGCGACAACTATTACCGGCCGGTCAAGATCCACCGGCTGAACGGGATCCAGCCCGGCCCTGCGGTGACCATGGCGGGGACGGCGAACGTTTACGCACGCGACCTGATCGTCGATCCGGGAGGCAAGCTCCGCTTCGCCTGGGTCGACTCCGAGGCCGGTCACATCGACGAGATCCGCGAGCGAAGCTCGAGCGACGGAACCGGGTTTTCCTCGACCCGACTGCTGGCTCGCTCGCTTGACGGCAAGGAGATCGGGCAGCTGAAGGTGGCGGCCGCCGAAGACGGTGGCGGGTTCTCCGCCTACGTCTCCGGAGGAAGCTCGGTCGGTTCGGGCAAGCTGGCGATTGCTCCGTTCGGCCGCCAGCAGTCGACCGGGAAGCCCGGCCTCGCCGGGCGGCCCGGAGGTGGTGTCGCGCCCGGAACCGAAGTGTCCTGTAGCCGGATTGGCTACGGCGCAGTCGAGATCCTCGCCGACCAGGGGTGTCTGCTCAGCGCGGCCGGACAGGCAGCAAAGGTCTCGGAAGGTCCGATCCGGTTCAACGGACTCGAGATCATCCCCGACGCCGGTGTGAAGATCCTGCTCGGGACCCGGGAAAGGACGATTGACACGACCGGAAGAGTCACGGTTCAGCTGTCGGGCGGCGGTGACCCGATCGTCCTCTTTCGGGGCGAGCTCCACCTCCGTCTTCCCTCCGGCGCCGACGGGGTAAAGCTGGCGACTTTCGACCCATCGAAGTTCCCCGTCAACCTGAAGGGCTTCCCGGTACAGGGTGACATCGACGTGATCCTGCGCAAGGAATCGGTCGAGATACCGATCTCCCTCAAGCTGCCTGCGGTCTTCGGCGGCTTGACCGGCAACGCGGTGCTGCGGGCCAGCAACGATGCCGGTCTCGAGGTCGCGTCAATCCGGTTCCAGGTCGGTGCCCTGACCCTGGGTCCGGTTTTGCTCAAGGATCTCGACATCCGTTGGAACGGAGCCGAGAGCTGGTCCGGAAAGGGCACGATCATCGCCGGCAGTGTGAACATCTCGGCCGAGATCGAGTTCCGTTCGGGCGCCTTCTACCGCGGCTTCGTGGAAGTCCAGCCGGTGCCATTCCCTGGTCTGGTCCTCTTCACCAACGTGTACCTGAACAAGGTCAAGGGGGGACTCAAGATCGACCCGCTGGTGATCGATGCCGGGGCCGATTTCGGGTTCCAGCCGCTAGCCCCGGATCTTTATCTGGTCGGTATTGATGCCAACCTGCGACTTTCGGCCAAGCCGGTCTTCGCCGTCGACCTGACCGGTAAAGGCAGCCTGGCTGGCCTGCCGATCTCCGAATCGGTGGTCCACGGGGATGCCGACGGTCATTTCTCATTCCACTCGAAGGGAGAGATCGACCTGGGAATCATCTCGGCATCGAATGAGATCAACGGCTTCATCGACGCCGACCGGGGCCTGTTCGGGGCCGGTGTCGCCTACGACGGCTGCGTCGGCAAGGACCCCTTCGAGATCTGCTCCGGTTTCTCCGGTCTCGTGTCTTCCAAGGGGATCGCCGGATGTGCGCTCGGCCAGGTCGGTTTCGGCTACAGATGGGGTCAGAGCCCGTACCTGATCGGCCCGTTTGGCTGTGACATCAGCGAGTTCGAGGTCAAGGCGAGTCAGCTCCGTGGGGGCGCCAGCGACCGGACCGTGTCGGTGCCCGCCGGGCTCCGGGGAGCGGTGCTGAGGATCTCCGGTGACACCGGGCCGCCGTCGGTGGTGATGGTTTCCCCATCCGGTGAGCGGTTCACGCCGGTACCGGCGGGCAGCGACGAAAGCGCCCCGGTGGCCGCCGTGAACGGGGTCAATGAAACCCAGGTCGGACTCCGGCAGCCGGAAGCGGGCCTGTGGACGATCGAAACCCAGGCCGGTCCGGCCGTGACCAGGGTCGAGTTCGCCCGGAGCCTGGCCCCGCCGACCGTCCAGGCAAAGCTGAAACGGGGCAAGGGCCGGAAAGTGACGCTGAGCTTCAAAGCGACCTCGCGTCCTGGTCTGAGGACCGTGTTCTACGAGCGGGTCGGCAAGGGAATAAGCCTGATCGACTCGTCCGGCAAGGGCAAGGGCAGGATCACTTTCCAGGCCGCCGACGGACCGGGAGGGAAGCGAGCCGTTTTCGCACAGATCGAGCAGGACGGACTGCCTCGCCTGCAGAAGAAGGTCGACACCTACCGGGCTCCAGGCCCGATCCGCCCGCCTCGGGCCAAGGGACTCAAGGCCAATCGGAAAGGCTCGGTCCTGACGGTCCGCTGGCGTCGTTCCCCCGCAGCGAAGGGCTACCTGGTCCGGGTCAAGGTCTCTGACGGTCGCAACCTCCAGTTCCTGACCTCCAGAACCCGGCTCCGGATCGGGAATATGCGAAAGGGCGACCGGGCCCGGATCAGCGTCACCGGACGCTCGAAAGCCGGCCGGTCCGGCAGGGCCTCAAGGCTCCGTTGGCCCTGACCTAGTTGCGAAGTTGGGGCCGGTTCAGATCGGAAAGCCGGACTGGACCGTCGGCAGGGCCCACTCGGGGCCGGCGGACTTCAGGGTGTCGAGATCGAACAGCCCGGTGGCCACGCTGACCACCCGGATCCCGGCTTCGTGGGCGGCGGTGACATCCAGGGGTGTGTCACCGACCGCGATGAAATCGTCTTTGGAAAGTACCTGTGGCGTGCCGTTCGGGAAATCGCCGGTCGCGCAGGCGACGATGCCGCGCTTGATCGCGTGACGGGTCAGTTCGGTGCGGATCGGGGAATCCGAGCCGTAGCCCCCGAAGGAAAAGAAGCGGTTGAGATCGCCACGCTCGAGCTTGATCTTCGCCGCCGGCTCGATGTTGCCGGTGGTGATGCCGAGCGGGACGCCGGCGCCGGAAAGGCGTTCGAGCAGTTCGACGATCCCCGGTTCGATCCGGTAGCTCAGGGACTGGGCGACCGCGCCGGGCAGTTCGCGCAGGTAAACCGGAGTCAGTTTGTCGATGTCCTCCTGGGTCGGGTCGCGGTCGAGCACCGTGCCCAGAGCGGCGAAGGCGACGTCGTGGTCGGTCATGCCGGACTCGGTCACCTTGGCGATGTCGACCGACCTGTCAAAGACTTCACGGAAGGCCTTGTCCCAGGCGACCGCCCCGGCGCCACCGGTCGTCAGCAGGGTGCCGTCGACATCGAAGATGACCGCCTTGATCGGCGCGTCATTCGCAGCGGGACTCACCGGCGGCCGTTTGCCTCGCGATAGCGGCGGATCAGCTCGGCCGTGCTGCTGTCGTGATCGAGCGGGGGCGGGTCTGCCGACTCGAGTTCGGGAATGATTGCCTGGGCGAGGGCCTTGCCCAGTTCGACCCCCCATTGATCGAAGGAGTCGATGCCCCAGATCGCGCCCTGCGTGAAGACCGAGTGCTCGTAGAAGGCGACCAGGGTGCCGAGTGACTTCGGGGTCAGGCGGTCGACCATGATCGTCGAGGTGGGTCGGTTGCCGAGGAAGGTCCTGTGGGGGATCAGCCGTTCCTCGACCCCTTCGTCCTTGAGCTGCTCGACCGTCTTGCCAAAGGCCAGGGCCTCGGTCTGGGCAAAGACGTTCGAGACCAGCAGGTCCTGGTGGTTGCCGAGCGGGTTGAGGGCGTGGTTGAAGCCGATGAAGTCGGCCGGGATCAGCTCGGTTCCCTGGTGCACCAGCTGGTAGAAGGAATGCTGGCCGTTGGTGCCGGGTTCTCCCCAGAAGATCGCTCCGGTCCCGTAATCGACCCGGGTTCCGTCGAGCGTGACGCCCTTGCCGTTCGACTCCATGGTCAGCTGCTGCAGATAGGCCGGGAAGCGGTGGAGGTACTCGCTGTAGGGGAACACGGCGTGGGTCTCGGCGCCAAAGAAGTTCCGGTACCAGATCGTCAGAAGGCCATGAATCGCCGGCAGGTTGGTAGTGAGGCCGGTGGAAAGGAAATGCTCGTCCATCTCATGGAAGCCGTCGAGCATCTCGCTAAAGCGGTCCGGGCCGATCGCCAGCATGGTCGAGAGGCCGATCGCCGAATCCATCGAGTAGCGGCCACCGACCCACTCCCAGAAGCCGAACATGATGTCGGTATCAATCCCGAATTCGGACACGCCATCGGCGTTGGTCGAGACGGCGACGAAGTGCTTTGCGATCGCCGTCTCGTCGCCACCGAGGCCGTCGAGCAGCCACTGGCGGGCGGTGCGGGCGTTGGTCATCGTCTCCAGCGTGGTGAAGGTCTTGGACGAGACGATGAACAGGGTTTCGGCCGGATCGGCATCGAGGGTCGCCTCGTAGAAGTCGGTGCCGTCGACATTCGAGACGAAGCGGAATTCGAGGTCGCGCCTTGAGTAGTCCTTGAGCGCCTCGTAGGCCATCACCGGGCCGAGGTCGGAACCCCCGATGCCGATGTTGATGATCCGCCTGATCGGCTTGCCCGTCTGGCCCTTCCACTCGCCGGAGCGGACGGACTCGGAAAAGGAAGCCATGCGGTCGAGCACCTCGTGGACCTCGCGGACCACGTCGACGCCATCGACCACGAGCGAGCGGCTGCGTGGCATGCGGAGCGCCACGTGGAGGACCGCCCGGTCCTCCGAGGTGTTGATGTGCTCGCCCCGGAACATCGCGTCGCGACGCTCCGGCATCCGCATCTCCCGGGCCAGCTCGGCCAGCAGGCCGAGCGTTTCACGGGCGATCCGGTTCTTCGAGTAATCGAAGTAGAGCCCGCAGGCTTCGGCGACGAGATCGGTGCCACGCGAGGGATCGTCCCGGAAGAGATCCCTCAGGTGGAGGTCACCGACATCGTCGTAATGGCGCTCCAGGGTCTTGTAGGCGGCTGACTCCCGGAGCGCGCTCATGGCTTCAGCCGAGCAGTCCCTTGGCTTCTTCGACCACCCGGTCGGGCGTGAACCCGAAGTACTTCTGGAGGTCCGGGAACGGGGCGGAGGCACCGAAGGTAGTCATGCCGATTGCCACGCCTTCCTCGCCGATGTAACGCTCCCAGCCGAAGGTCGAAGCCTGTTCGATCGAGATCCGTTTGGTGACCGAGGAGGGCAGCACCGACTCGCGGTACTCCTCGTCCTGGTTTTCGAAGATGTGCCAGGAAGGCAGCGACACGACCCGGGTCTTGACGCCTTCGATGGTCAGGGTCTCGTAGGCCTCGAGGGCGATGTGGACCTCGGACCCGGTGGCGATCAGGATCAGCTCCGGTTCGCCTTCGCAGTCGGCGATCGCGTAACCGCCCCGGGCGAGGCCGGAGGCCGGCGCGTACCTGCTGCGGTCGATCACCGGAACCTTCTGGCGGGTCAGCACCAGGGCGGTCGGGTGATCGGTGCGCGGCATGATCACCTTCCAGGCCTCGGCGACCTCGGCCGCGTCGGCGGGCCGGATCACGTCAAGGTTCGGCATTGCGCGAAGTGAGGCGAGCTGCTCGATCGGCTGATGGGTCGGACCGTCCTCGCCGAGCCCGATCGAGTCGTGGGTCAGCCAGTGGACGACCGGCTGCTCCATCAGGGCAGAAAGGCGGATCGCCGGCCGGGCGTAGTCGGAGAAGATCAGGTAGGTCGACCAGACCGGACGAAGCGAGGAGAGGGCCATGCCGTTCGAAGCGGCGGCGGACTCGTGCTCACGGACTCCGAGGTGGAGCATGTGGCCGGAACGATTCTCCGGATCGAACACCCCGGCGACCTCTTCCTTGAGTCCACTCGAAGCGGATCCGGTCAGGTCCGCCGAGCCGCTGATCAGCCACGGGACCTTCGGCGCGATCGCCTGCAGGGTCTTCTGGGCAGCGGAGCGGGTGGCGACCTGCTCGCCGGCCTCGAAGCTCGGGATGTCGGCATCCCAACCATCCGGCAGACCGCCCTCGAGCATCGTGTTGATCAGGTTCTTGGTCTCGTCAGGAGCGTCATCGAAGCGGAACTTCCAGGCCTCGTTCAGCTCGGCGCCGCGCTTGCCGACCCCATCGGCCCAGGTCTCGTAAACCCCGTCCGGAACCAGGAAGTGGGCGTCGGTCGGCCAGCCGTAGGCCTCCTTGGTCAGCTTCGTCTCCTCGGCCCCGAGCGGGTTACCGTGGACGTCGGCGGTGTCGACCTTGTTCGGTGAGCCGTAGCCGATGTGGCTGTGGATCAGGATGAAGGTCGGTTTCTCGGTCTCGGCCTTGAACTTGTCGAGAGCGGCACCGATCTCGTCGAGGTCGTTGGCGTCGTTGACGTGGTGGACGTTCCAGCCGTTGGCGAGGAAGCGGGCTTCGACGTCCTCGGTGAAGGTGAGGTCGGTCGAACCGTCGATCGTGATCCGGTTCGAGTCGTAGATCCAACAGAGGTTGTGGAGCTTCTGGTGGCCGGCCAGCGAGGCGGCTTCCTGGGAGACACCCTCCATCAGGTCGCCGTCGCCGCAGATCGTGTAGACGTCGTAATCGAAGAGTTCTTCGCCGTAGGCGGCACGCTTCCAGAGTCCGGCGATCGCCATGCCGACCGAGGTCGCGACGCCCTGCCCGAGCGGGCCGGTGGTGGTTTCGATGCCGGTAGTCAGGTGGGATTCGGGATGCCCCGGAGTGGAGGAGCCGAGCTGACGGAAGTTCTCGATGTCCTCGAGGGTGACCGAGAGCCGGTCGGTGACCGTGCCGTCATGCTCGACCTTCTTGACTCCGGCAAGGTGCAGCACCGAGTAGATCAGCATCGAGGCGTGACCGGCCGAAAGCACGAAACGGTCGCGGTTCGGCCAGTGCGGATCAGCCGGGTCGTAGCGCAGGTAGTCCTGCCAGATCTTGTAAGTCAGCGGGGCCAGCGCCATCGCCGTCCCCGGATGACCCGAGTTGGCCTTGTCGATCGCGTCGATCGAAAGGGTCCGGATCGTGTTGATTGCGCGGAGTTCGGGCGTCTGGGAATCGAGGGAGTCGGTCACGCCCGCATCCTACGAAAAAAGGGTGGGGTGGTGCGAGCGCTCAGTACTTGCTGCTGGGGTGGCCGAGACCGTGTGAACCGGCAGCCCCCATCGAGGTTGCGCGATCCACCTGCTGGACCACGTCCAGCGGATTGGCGACCCCGTTGAACACGAAAAGGTTGTCGGCGTCCGAAGCGGCCGTGTCGAAATCGACGTCGCCGACCTGAAGCAGACGCTGGAAGACGGTCTGGCTGTAGTTCACGTTCTGGACCCGCTCGAGCCTGGTTTCCTGGATGTCCCTGGCGAAGATGCCGCGCTTGATGTTGAGTCTCCGGTCGGTGATCGTGTACACGGTCGCGACCCGCCGGATGAAACCGATCAGGACCGAGATGCCGAGCGCGGCCAGCACAATGAGGAACGGGACCAGGAACCCGTCACCGAGAAGCGCGGCGATCACGGCGATGATGATTCCGATCAGAAGGCCCTTGAGGTAGAAGGCGAGGATCGAGCGCCAGGACGGATGGCCCTGAAAAATGATCTGCTCGCCTGGACTGGAGGTGAACGACACGGCGGCAGCATATTCGACCGGCGGGAACCCGTGGGGAAGGTCCCGTCCCGGCAGTCGCCCATCCGCGATTGGCCGTACTCTCATCCGGTGTCCATCGCCAGGGTCGAGCCGCTGACGACGGCCCGCGCCCTGCGGGGACCGTTCGACTACCTGATTCCCGATCGGCTGGGCGAGGTCACGGTTGGAACCGTGCTCGAGGTTCCCTTCGGCCGTCGCCGGATCACCGGGGTCGTGGTCGAACTCGCCGAGACGAGCGAGGTGCCACCGGAGAAACTGGCCGAACCGATCCGGGTGATCGGCACCGGGACCAACGCGGATCTGGTCGCCCTCGGGCGCTGGATCGCTGCCGAATACTGCTCGACGCCGGCCCGCGGCCTGGGACTCGCTCTGCCGCCCGGGACCGGCACCGGGGGCGAGCGGACCCGATTCCGGATCGAGAAGCTGAACTCGATTACCGAGGCCGGCCGGGAAGCACTCGAAGGGGGAATCCGGCTCGGGGCCAAACAGCAACTCGCTCTCCAGCAGCTGCTCGAGGGCGATCTGACCGGGCGCCAGCTGGCCGCCCGGGCCGGTGTCGACTCATCGACCCTGAAACGGCTCGAGGAACGCGAACTGATCGAACGCTCCCAGGTCAACGTGCGGCGAAGGCCCGAAGGGGCGGGTGTGGGTTC
>JAEZIQ010000017.1 GCA_023436605.1 Actinomycetes bacterium
GGAGATGCCCGCCCGTCCCACGGCGTGACATCGACGGCCTGGGACGAGGTTGCCGGGACTACGGGGTGATCGTGGGGCCGGTTACGCCGGTTGAGCCTGTGGCGCCGGTGGTGCCGGGCTTGACCAGGATGGTCCGGCCGTCCTCGAGCTGGTAGACGGTGCCGAGGGGTTCGCCCTGGCCGACCACCGTTTCGCCCGGCTGGATCGTGATCTGCTCGGTGGTCTCGTCGGGTTCGGTGATCACCGAATTCTCCGGCACGGTGTTGGCCTGACTGGACTCGCCGTTCTCGGTCAGGGCTTCCGTGGTCAGGTTCAGGGATGAAAGCGCGGCCAGCAGGAAAGCGACCGAGAGGATGATCCCGATGTCGAAGAGGTTGACCAGGCCGTCGAGCGGATCGCCGGCGCGATCCTCGCGACTGCGGGCCCGGGCGGTCACCTTCGCCATCAGGGGTTCCCCATCGAGACCTGGGTGCTGTGACCGTGCTCCACGGATGAGGGAACCAGGTGATGAAGGTGCTTGTCAGGCGAAAGGTTCGCCGCCGCGTACTCGACGTCGGAGAAGTCCTGGGCGTACAGGCGGTCCCGGATCAGCGAGACCCCGAAAGCGAGCGCGCCGGTGAGCAGGCCGGCGACGGTGATTCCGAAGGCGACCCGCAGGTTGTCGGTCAGCTCGGTGACGTTGCCGTCCGCGAGTCCGGCCAGGGCAGGTGAGAGCGGGATCAGGGTTCCCATCAGGCCGAGGGCCGGACCCATCCGGACCAGGATCCGGGTCCGCTCCAGCCTCCGCAGCGAGTTGTAATCGAACTCGGCCAGGCGCTTGGCGATCCGGTTTTCGGCGTCGGGAGCCGTCCGGAGCAGCACCACCGCCTGCATGGCCGTTCGCATCGGCGAACTCCAGCAGACCAGGTTGAGCCACCCGATCGCCGAAGCTTCATCGCCCTGGGCGACGTAATACTCGGCCTGATCAACGGCGTCCTCGAGCAGCGCCGGGGAGCGCCGGCGCCGGCGCCACATCTCGGCCGCGAGGATGCCGATCTCGATGATCGCCCAGGCCAAACCGAGCAGGGCGGCAATGAGAACCGGCCAGCGCAGGGCATCGGAAACGGAAAAGAGGAATTCTTCGATCTGCAAAGCGACCCGCGATTCTAGTAATTCGGAGTGAGATACCCGGAATTGAGCGAAAACGAGATCGACATTGACCGGACATTGGGACGGATCAGCGCCGCTTCCGCGGACGGCTACGGGATCATCGTGCGCAAGCGCAAGGGTCCCGGCAACGGCTGGTTCTCGGCGGCCGAACTGGACGATTCCGGCCGGGTCCAGGCGCTGCTGCTTTCCCGGGTGAGCGGCATGACCGGCCCGCCCGAGGATCACATCCGGGCCGAGTGGCTGCTGGAAAGCCTGGCCCGGGCGGTCGCCGACCTGGGCGGCGCTTTCATCGTCGCGGCCAGGAGGCTGCCCGATCTCTCCCCTGACAACGTCCTCCTCGCGGCCGAGGGCGGCCTCCTCAGAGCGAGCGGCCTGACCTCGGATCGGGGCCTCGAGTCGGAGGACCTCAACCTGCTGGCCGACCGCTTCCGCTCCGGATTCGCCCAGCTGCTCGAACCGACCGTGAACTGGCTGGACGGTCAGGGCCTCCGTCCCGCCAAGACCCTGTGGCACTCGGCGGCCGACCGTCTCGCCCAGTCCCTGGTCTGGTCCGGCAAAGCCTTCGATCGACCCGACCTGGCCCTCGATCTGACCACGCTCGTGGTCGGCCCGGAAAGTCCGGACCCCCGCCTCGCGATTCCGGTCGCCAGGGCCGAAGACGAATGGGGCGACGAGTACCACCTGAGGAGCACCTGCTGCCTCGCCTACCGAACCGATGGCGGCCAGCTCTGCCGCTCCTGCCCCCTGGTCAAGGACCGCTGATCAGCCGGAGGCCATTTCGGCCAGCTTGGCCACCGTGTTCAGGTTGCGGGTGGTGCCGATCAGGTCTTTTCCGAAGCTCAGTTTCGACTGGCCGAGGCCGTCCGGGTAGTGGATGAAGACCTCTTTCGCGGCCGGCTCGAAACGCTCGTTCTGGACGCCAGTGGCCACTCCTTCGAGATTCGCCGGGGGCTTGCGGTCGAGGAACAGGACGGCGACCTTGTTGCCCGGCTCGTCGGGAAACGGGTTGATCTCAACCAGGTCCCGCATCTCGCGGGCCGTGCGGACGAAGACGTCGATTTTCGCGCCGGCGTAATCTGCCAGACGCTTTTCGAGTATCTCCTTCACCTTGGTCGGGTCGTCATCGGTTTCGAAGACCACGTTGCCGCTGGCGATGTAGGTGCGGACCGACTCGAAGCCGGCCTCTTCGCACATCGCCTTCAGCTCCTTCATCGGCAGCTTTCCGCCGCCACCGACGTTGACGGCCCGGAGCAGCGCGACATAGGTCTTTGCGGCCATCGAACAAACCTAGAGCACCCGTCAAACCCCAAATCCTGATCCGATTTACCGGCTCGGTATCCTCGGGGGATGGCCGAACGCGACTATCTCAAGGCAATTCAGGACCACATCGTCGTCTTTGACGGCGGCATGGGGGCAACCCTGGAGATGTTCGACCTGACCCAGGAGGATTACGGCGGCCTGCTCGGCAAGTGCCACGAGGCCCTGGTCCTGAACCGTCCCGATGTGATCGAGGGGGTTCACACCTCGATGATCGAAGCCGGGGCCGAAGTGGTCGAGACCGACACCTTCCAGGCCTCCCGGATCAAGCTCGACGAATGGGGTCTCGCCGACCACACCGAAGAGATCAACGTCAAGGCGGCCGAGATCGCCCGCAAGGCGGCCGGCCCGGACCGCTTCGTGGCCGGCTCGATCGGCCCGACCGGTCACCTGCCCGCTTCCGATGATCCGACCCTGGGCCAGATCCGCTTCCCCGAGCTGGTCACCGTCTTCACCGAACAGGCCGGCGGCCTGATCAAGGGTGGCGCCGACCTGATCATCATCGAGACCGCCCAGGACATCCTCGAGGTGAAGGCCGCGATCTTCGGAGCCCGCGCCGCCTTCGAGGAGGTCGGCCGCGAGGTCCCGATCCAGATTTCCGTGTCGCTGCTGCCAAACGGCGGCAAGATGCTCCTCGGCACCGACATCCAGGCGGTCCTGACCACTCTGGAAGCGCTCAAGGTCGACGTGATCGGGCTGAACTGCTCGACCGGCCCCGAGGACATGCGGGACGCGATCCGTTACCTCGGCGAGAATTCGACCGTCCCGGTCCACTGCATCCCCAACGCCGGCCTGCCCCTCCAGGGCCCGGACGGCGAAACGATCTTCCCCGAGAAGCCGGAACCCCTGGCGGCAACGCTGGGCGAGTTCGTGGAGCGCTACGGGGTCGGCGTGGTCGGTGGCTGCTGCGGCACCACCCCGGAACACATCAAGGCGATCGCCGACCGGGTCCGCGACCTGAAGCCGGGTCCGCGACCGGAACCGGGCGAGATCAAGGTCTCCTCGATGATGACCGCCACCGCCCTGGTTCAGGAACCGACCCCGACCATGGTCGGCGAGCGGGTCAACTCACAGGGTTCGCGCAAGGCGAAGGAACTGCTGCTGGCCGATGACTACGACGCCCTGCTCCAGATCGCCGAAGACCAGGTCGAGGGCGGCGCCCACGTGCTCGACGTCTGTGTCGCGCTGACCGAGCGCCAGGACGAAGACGAGCAGATGAGGCAGGTCGTCAAGCGGATCTCGCTGACCCAGCCCGCCCCGATCCAGGTCGACTCGACCGAGCCGGATGTGATCAAGACCGCCCTCGAGCAGATCCCCGGCCGGGCGATCGTCAACTCGGTCAACCTGGAAGCCGGCCGCGACAAGCTCGACACGGTGGTGCCGCTGGCCAAGGCCCACGGCGCCTGCCTGATCGCCCTGACGATCGACGAGGTCGGCATGGCCAAGACCGCGGATCGCAAGGTCGAGATCGCCAAGCGGATCACCGAGATGGTCTGCGACGAACATGGCCTCGACCGCGAATCGCTGATCTTCGACGACCTCACCTTCACCCTGACCACGGGTGACGAGGAGTGGCGGCCGTCGGCGATCGAAACGATCGAAGGCATCCGCCGGATCAAGGCGGAGATCCCCGGGGTCAAGACCTCGCTCGGTGTTTCCAACGTGAGCTTCGGCGTGAGCCAGCCCGCCCGCGCGGTGCTGAACTCGATCTTCCTCCACCACTGCGTCGAGGCGGGACTCGACCTGGCGATGGTCAACCCGAACCACATCAAGCCCTACGGCGAGATCCCAGCCGAAGAGGTCGAGCTGACCGAGGACCTGGTCTTCAACCGGCGCGAGGATGCGCTGGAGCGTTTCATCGCCCACTTCGAAAGCAAGGGCGAGGAAGCCGAGGAAGAAGCCGAGGACTGGGCCGCCGGCATGGAGCCGGAGGAAGCGCTCGACTTCATGATCCTCCGCCGCAAGAAGGAAGGCGTCGAGGACTGGATCGACAAGTCGGTCGAGAAGATCGGCGCGGTCCCGACGCTCAACGACGTGCTGCTGCCGGCGATGAAGGAAGTCGGCGACAAGTTCGGAGCGGGCGAGCTGATCCTGCCCTTCGTGCTGCAGTCGGCGGAGGTGATGAAGAAGGCGGTCTCCCGACTCGAGAACTACCTCGACCGGATTGACGGCCACACCAAGGGCAAGGTCGTGATCGCGACCGTGTTCGGTGACGTCCACGACATCGGCAAGTCGCTGGTCAACACGATCCTGACCAACAACGGCTACACGGTGATCGACCTCGGCAAGCAGGTTCCGGTCGACACGATCATCGACGCAGCGATCGAACACGAGGCCGACGCGATCGGCCTCTCTGCCCTGCTCGTCTCGACCTCGAAGCAGATGCCGATCGCCGTCCAGGAGCTCCACCAGCGCGGGCTCGAGTACCCGGTGCTGATCGGCGGCGCGGCGATCAACCGCGACTTCGGCCGCCGCACGCTCTACCCGCACGGCAAAGAATCGGACGAGATCTACGAGCCGGGAGTCATCTACTGCAAGGACGCCTTCCAGGGTCTCGACACGATGGACGCGCTGATCGACGACGAGGCCCGCGAGGCACTGATCAGTCGTCTGCGCCAGGAGGCCGAGGAGTACCGGAACAAGCCGCAGATCGTGGAGGACCTGCCGCCGCTCGACGACGACTCGGTGCGCTCTTCCGCCGACCCCGACGCCCCAATCCCGACCCCGCCCTGGTGGGGTGTCCGGGAGGTGCCGGTCGACTTCGACGAAGTCTTCGACCACCTCGACCTGCATGTTCTCTTCAAGCTCCACTGGGGAGGCAAGGGCGTCAAGGGCGAGGAGTGGGACAAGCTCGTAAACGAGGAGTTCCGCCCGCGGCTGGAGCGGATGTGGCGCGAGCAGGACTACCTCCACCCCCGGGCCCGGCTCGGCTACTTCCCCTGCAATGCGGACGGCAACGAGCTGGTCATTTTCGATCCCGAGGATCAGGACAGGGAGATCAACCGTCTCGTCTTCCCCCGTCAGCCGAAGCACGACCGGATCTGCCTGACCGACTTCTACCGGCCGCTCGGTGACGACGGTGTCCGCGACGTGGTCGCCCTGCAGGGTGTCACCGTAGGACCGGAAGTGACCGAGCTGATGGAACAGCTGGAAAAGGACGGCGAATTCGCCGAGCAGCTCTATACCCACGGGCTCGGGGTCCAGTCGGCCGAGGGCCTGGCCGAGTGGCTGCACTCCAGGGTGCGCCAGGACCTGGGCATCCCTTCCAGTCAGGGCCGCCGTTACTCCTGGGGCTACCCGGCCTGCCCGGACCAGTCCGAGCACACCAAGGTCTGGGAGCTGCTCGACCTCGGCGAGATCGGGATGTATCTATCGGACGGCTACGCCGTGATGCCCGAACAGTCCACCGTCGCGATCATCAGTCATCACCCCCAGGCCGTCTACTTCGGCATGAAGTCCGGCTTCATCCCGGAGGGCGAAGCCCCGGACGAGGTAATTGCCGAATCAGACCGTTCGGCGAACCCGCCGGAGTCGGATCCCGACGAGGGCCCAACTGACTCCGAGGACCCGACCGAGACGGCAGGCGAGCCGGCCTCTGCCTGAGCCAGGGCGGCCCGGGCTCGCCTAGGCGGCCCGGGCGATCAGGCGCAGCTGGGCCCGCAGGACGATTCCGATGAATGGACTGAGTGGCCGCCAGTAGCGCATGAATTCGCGGCGGGCGTCAGCACTCGTGGTCTGGGTGCGGCACTCGTAGCTGATCAGGGTCTTGCCGCCGCCGTACTCGCGGAGCGAGAAGTTGGCGACGATCCGGGCGAATCCCGGTTCGTAGAAAGAACTGAAACGCTCTGGTGTGGACTGCTCCCAGATCGTCTCACCGGACCAGAATCTGCCGATCACCCCGAAGGCGATCTCCCGCGGGGGATCTTCCCCCAGCCGGATCCAGTCCCCTTCCGTTCCCATGTCCCGGAGTCGCATCGAAGCGACTTCCGGTTCGGGTGGCGGCTGCCTGCGGGTAACCAGCTGGACCGCCTTTTCGCCGGCGGTCCGGATCGCGAACAGCCCCCGCACCACTTTCGAGCTGGTGGCGGTTTCGATGAAGTCGGCGTCCAGGGTGGCTTCCCAGGCCGCCTCGATCGGCATGTCGACCAGAAGATGCTCGGTGCGAATCGCGTCGTACTCCGGCATCAGCTCGTCGATCAGCATCTATACGCCTTCGAGCACCGCTCGCACTTCGTCCGGGATCGGCTGGGGCGTGTGCTGCTCGGAATCGACGCAGACGTACGAGATCTCGATCTCGGCGACGACTTCCCCCTCACGGGTGAACTCGAACTCCATGGTCAGTGAACGGGCGGTTACGGTGCCGACGCTGACCCTGACCTCGAAGAAATCGTCGAACTCGAGCGGGCGCCGGAACCTGAGATTCGCCTCGGCCAGCACCATGTCGAGCCCGATCTCGTTGAAGGCTGTGTAGCCACCCAGGTGCTCGCGCCAGAACTCGGTCGCTGCCACGTCGGTATAGACGAGGTAGTTCGAGTTGAAGACGATCCCGACCCGGTCACACTCGTTGTAACGGACCCTGAGCCTGTGCTTGGTTTCCGGCGCCATCACGCCTCAGGCTACAGGGGGCAACGAAGGTTCGGGACCGGCCATCGGACCGCGACCGGGACCGTCAGGGTCCGGCAG